>JACMNN010000074.1 GCA_014378555.1 Burkholderiales bacterium
CCGTTCTACGGTACCCGGCGCATGGCGCTGTTTCTGCGCGGTCGCGGGCATCTAGTCAACGGGAAACGAGTACAGCGGCTCATGCGCGGCGTGGCCCCTGGTCCCAACACTGGCCGAGTGAGCGCGCACCCAGCGCAGCAGGCCTTAAGCATTCACGGCAAGCCCGAAGTGTTTAATCGGGTCCACTTTAAGCATCCAGCTAACTTCTAAGTTTGTAACCAGTTTTGAATGCCCACCACACGAAGGTCAAACAGGCCAGCAGAAAGGCGAGCGTGACGCCAATGCTCACGCCAATCTGCACATCCGCGACGCCGTAGAAGGCCCAGCGAAAGCCACTGATCAAGTACACCACGGGATTAAACAGAGTGATCGTTTGCCACAGCGGCGGCAGCATGTTGATTGAATAAAACGCACCGCCGAGAAAGGTCAGCGGGGTGATGATTAACAGCGGAACCACCTGCAATTTCTGAAAGTTGTCGGCCCACAAACCAATGATGAAACCGAACAGGCTGAAGGTGATCGCCGTGAGCAGCAAAATCGCGATCAGCCAAAACGGATGAGCGATTTGATACGGCACAAAAAGCCGCGCGGTGGCCATAATCAGCAGGCCAAGCATCACTGATTTAGTCGCCGCTGCACCCACATACCCGATCAACACTTCGACCCACGACACCGGTGCGGACAGCAGCTCATAAATGGTGCCTGCCCATTTCGGCATGTAGATGCCGAACGATGCGTTAGAAATGCTCTCGCTCAACAACGACAGCATGACCAGCCCCGGAATGATGAACGCGCCGTAGCTGATGTTGTCGATGTCGCCCATGCGCGAGCCGATGGCCTTGCCGAACACAATAAAGTACAGCGATGTGGTGAGCACCGGTGCGGCAACACTCTGCAGCACGGTGCGAAAGGTGCGCGCCATTTCAAAGTGATAAATAGCGCGAATGCCTTGCAGGTTCATAGCAGCGCCTGTTTCGGTTGATGCACTAAGCTGACAAAAATGTCTTCCAACGAGCTTTCGCTTGAGCGCAGATCCTTGAAGTCGATGCCGTGCTCGCCCAGTGCGCGCAACAGTGCGGCGATACCGGTTTCCTCCCTCTGCGTGTCGAAGCTGTACACCAGCGTGTGGCCAGCGTCGGTGAGTTCTAGCGACCAATCTGCAAGCGCCGCCGGAATGCGGGTCATCGGCAGCCTGAGGGTCAAGGCAAGCTGCTTTTTGCCGAGTTTTTTCATCAGCACCTTTTTATCCTCCACCAGGATTAGTTCGCCTTTGCTGATCACGCCAATACGATCGGCCATGTCTTCAGCTTCTTCGATGTAGTGCGTGGTCAAAATAACGGTGGTGCCATTGGCGCGCAGTTCGCGCACCATTGCCCACATGTCGTGGCGCAGCTCGACGTCAACACCGGCGCTCGGTTCGTCGAGAAACAAAATTTTTGGCTCATGCGCTAACGCTTTGGCGATCAACACACGGCGCTTCATTCCGCCGGAGAGGGTCTTGATTTTTGCGTCGCGTTTATCCCATAGCGACAAGTCACGAAGCACCTTTTCGATGTGCGCATCATCAGGCGCCTTGCCGAACAAGCCACGACTAAAACGGGCGGTGGACCACACCGACTCAAACGAATCGGTGTGCAACTCTTGCGGCACCAGCCCAATGCTCGCCCGCGCCGCCCGATAGTCGCGCACGGTGTCATGACCGTCAGCGGTCACGGTGCCGCTGCTCGCCTTGACGATGCCACAAATGATGCCGATCAACGTGGTCTTACCCGCACCATTGGGGCCCAGCAGGGCGAAGATTTCACCGCGCCGGATGTCAAGATTGATGCTTTTAAGCGCCTGAAATCCACCGCTGTAAGTTTTACTTATGCCACGTATGCAGACGATTGCCGACGTGGTTGGGTCGGTATTGGGGGCGGTGATATTCGCTGAATTCATGGGTAAATCTACTGCTGCAACACGTTATTGTCCACCGATTCAACGGTTCGTACTGGGTCTAGGGAAACACAGATTTAATTGCCACCCCGGCGAAGGCCGGGGTCCACGCCCGTGGCAAGTCATTGGCCATGTAGCGGGCGTGGATGCCGGCCGACTGTCACCCCGGTGCAGACTAGGGCGGTACGGCGGGAAATTTGAATTGTTCCGCGTTTCCCTAGTTCTGAACACGCGGACACCGCATGAACCAACCCTTCGTCCAGTACTTGGTTTTGTAGTTCAGTGGTGCGCTGCCGCTAGCTGCGCGCATGGAACGATAATAGTGGAGGTGCCCAGCGTTGCCGCGTGCTTTATGCATGCACGGCGACTGTGCGCCAACACCCCACTTTCACCACGAGACCCATCATCTTGAACGCTGTAACCGTAACCCCCTCCACGGACCCCATCGAAACCAGCGCGGGCCGCGTGGGTGCTTTCGGTAGCGGCAAAGACGTTCGCCGCGTTGAAGACGATTTACTACTCAAGGGGGCGGGGCAGTTCACCGATGATGTGACCGCAGAAAATCTGCGGCATCTGTTTTTTCTGCGTTCGCCCTATGCGCACGCCAACATCACCGCAATTGACGTTCAGGCCGCGCAGGCGATGCCGGGTGTGTTGCTGATCGTGACCGGTGCGGACTTGCTGGCAGCGGGTACCAAGCCGGTGCCCGGCGTTGCCGGCTTTATGCGGGCGGATGGCACACCTGCGCGGTCTGCGCCACGTTACGCGTTAGCAGTCGACCGAGTGCGCTTTGTCGGCGAGGCGGTCGTTGCGGTCGTGGCACGTACTTTGGAGCAGGCGCGCCTTGCCGCAGAGGTGATCGACGTGAGCTATGACGCGCTGCCGGTGGCGGTGCATCTGGCTGATGCGACCGCACCCGGTGCGCCGCTGATGTGCGAGGAGTTGGGCGACAACATCGCAGCCGAAATGCGTCATGGCAACGCAGAGGCCACCGCTGCTGCGTTTGCTGCCGCGAAGCACGTCGTCAAACTAAATTTGTCTAATCAGCGGGTGTCTGCCTTTTCGCTCGAACCGCGCAGCGTGCTGCACACCTTTGACGAGGCCAGCGGGCGATTGACGATTCGCATGAGTAGCCAGATGCCGTCGGGCTTGCGTGACACCGTGTGTGGCGTGCTCAGCATTCCTAAAGAGCAGGTGCGCGTGGTAGTGGGTGACGTGGGCGGTGGCTTTGGCATGAAAACCGGCGCCTATCCTGAGGACGTGGTGGTGGCGTTTTGTTGCCGGTCGTTGAAGCAGCCGGTGAAATGGATCGGCGAGCGCGGTGAAGAATTTTTGTCGGCCGGTCACGGTCGCGACGTGGATTCGGTAGCGGAATTAGCGCTTGATGGGCAAGGAAAAATTCTCGCACTGCTTGTGGTCAGTCAGGCCAATGTCGGCGCTTACGCAACCGGCGTGGCGGTCGCGATTTCGTTGATGATTGGCCCCTGGGTGCAGACCAGCGTTTACGACATCAAGACCATTGATTTTCACTTTAAGGGCGTGCTCACCAACACCGCCCCGATCGGCGCCTATCGCGGTGCGGGTCGGCCAGAAGCCATCTTCATCATCGAGCGGTTGATGGACGAGGCCGCGCGTCAGATCGGTATCGATCGCATTGAGTTGCGCCGTCGCAATTTCATTCAATCGAGCCAAATGCCCTACAGCAACCCGATGGCGCAGGTATACGACAGTGGCAAGTTTGAGCAAGTGATGAATCAGGGCTTAGCGTTGGCCGATTGGGCGGGCTTTGCCGCGCGCGAGGCGGCATCAAAACAGCGCGGCAAGTTACGCGGACTCGGCATCGCCACCTTTCTGGAATGGACCGGCGGCAACGTGTTTGAAGAGCGGGTGACCGTCACGGTGAAGCCGGAAGGCATCATCGAGGTGTTCTCCGCCGTGCAGGCAATGGGCCAAGGCATCGCCACCACGCTGGCGCAACTGGTGGTTGACAGTTTTGGCGTTGCGATGGACAAAGTGCGCATCGTGCTGGGCGACACCGATCGCGGCGACGGCTTTGGCAGCGCCGGCTCGCGCTCCATTTTCACCGGCGGCTCAGCGGTGCGCATCGGCTCAGAACGCACCATTGACGCGGCAAAGCAGCTGGCGGCCGACGAGCTGGAGGTTGCAGCGGGCGACATCAGTTACGCCGATGCGACGTTTACAGTGACCGGCACCGACATTTCAATTGACCTGTTTGCGCTGGCCGAAAAGCAAACCAGCCGCAGAATTTTTGTCGAGTCCACCAGCACAGTGGCTGGCCCATCATGGCCTAACGGCTGCCATATTTGCGAAATAGAGCTCGACCCGGACACGGGCCACGTGGAAGTGGTCGCGTACTCATCGGTTAATGACGTGGGCCGCGTGATCAACCCGATGATTGTGCGCGGCCAGCTCGACGGCGGTGTGGTGCAGGGCCTCGGACAGGCGTTATGCGAACACCTGCAATACGACCGCGAAAGTGGCCAGCTGGTCACCGGCAGCATGATGGACTACGCCGTGCCGCACGCCGACATCATCGGCTTGATGACCCACGAGCTGGACCAGTCAACACCTTGTCTGAATAATCCATTGGGCGTGAAAGGCGTTGGAGAGTTGGGCACCATTGGCGCGACGCCAGCGTTGGTGAACGCAGTTGCCGATGCGTTTGCGCGCAATGCGCTGGCCGCTAAAACTCCGTTATTGCAAATGCCGTTAACCGCTGTGCGGATCTGGGAACTGATGCGCGCCGGGTGAGTTCACGTTCGCGTTTATCGCATCCATGAATCACCCGAACGTACCGACCATCGAATCCATTCCCAGCAGCGTCGCATGGCTGGGCTATGGCGGTTTGTTGCCGTTTGTTGGCCTCGCTGCAGGCTGTTTTACCGACGCTGGATACGGCTCGCTTTTTCAGGTCGCATTGATCCATTACGGCGTGGTGATCTTGAGCTTTGTGGGCGCGCTGCATTGGGCGTTTGCCATGACTCTGCCCGGTCTAAGCGCTGCAAAACGCCGCGAATGCTTCGTGTGGAGCATCGCGCCCGCACTGCTCGCTTGGGTCGCAACGCTGCTTATAGCCGTGCCTGCGCAAGGCAACGTCGAAAGCATTTTTTATGGTTTCGCCATCGCAGCCGCACTACTCATCGTTGGATTCGTGGCGAACTACGTGCAAGACGTCCGTCTCGCCCGCGTGGCCGCGCTTCCGCTGTGGTACTTGCCGCTTCGACTTAGATTAACTACGGTGGCATGCATCTGTGTAGCCGCAGCAGGCCTCGCGCGTTTGCTGAGCTAGGGACACACAGACTAATGTCATCCTGAGCGCGGCGAAGGATCAGTTCGCAGGCGAGGACGGCTGTAAGTCATTGCAGTTACTGCATGTCGCATGATCCTTCGCTTTTCGCTCAGGATGACAAGGCGAGAAATCCGTGTTTCCCTAAAAGAAACTAGGGTACGCGAAGGTAGGGATCACTTCCAGCCTTGTAACCATTGCGACTCATCCAACAAATCACGCCACGGCAACTGAAAGCTTCGTTTCGAGTAAGTAGCCTCGATTTCAACCATTTCAATTTGCGCCTCGGGCACTTCGGGCTCGATCAGTTTGATCACAATAAAGTGCTTTTCCTTGTTCTGCGGTTGCGCTGCGGTCCACTTGGTAAGCAGCAGTTTGGTTGCGTTCAAGCGCAGGGCCGCACGTTTTGGTTTGGGCTGAAAGCCGTTGGTTGAGTCCACGAATTGCTCGTTCCGTCTAAATCGTTAATAGCGCTATTGTCCTACGCGATTACTGCCACCGGTCGCCACGATCCGTCGTATTCTTGTGAAACCTGCGTTCCCGGCAGGCTGTTATAGGCCGCCGAAAGCAACGTTTGGATACTTTGACACGCTGTTTTAACTATTTCCCACGCAAACGGAGCTCACTTGAACCTTCACCTCGCGCTTACACCTCTGATCTCACTGGTCGCCGGCATTCTGATTTTGATCATGCCAAAGCTGCTTAATTTCATTGTCGCGATCTACCTGATCATCATCGGCTTAGTGGGCTTGTTTGGCAGCGGCGCGGTACGCCTATAGCCCACACCCGCGGGGGCGGACGTTAAAATTCGGGCTATGCCCCGTAAACAACGCAATGAATCGCTCCCGACTGTTCGCCTTAAAAGCGAACGGACGTTCCATCACCCGCTGATTTTTCAGAAAATGGTGGAGCGCCCGCAAGAGCGCATCGTACCCGGCGATCTGGTGGAGGTAGTCAGCGTTGATGGCGAGTTCATCGGACGCGGCATGCTCAACATGCAGGCGCCCATGGCGATTCGCTTGCTGACCGAAAAGCGGGACGAGATTGTTGATTCGCACTTTATCGCTGAGCGCGTGGCCACCGCGGTGCAATTGCGGCGTGAGATATTTGGCCTTGATGCAGTCAGCGACAGCTACCGCGTCATCCACGCCGAGGGCGATGGACTGTCTGGCCTGATCGTCGACCGTTTCGGCGATGTGTTGGTGGTTGCCTTCTACGCAGCAGGCATGTTTCGCATGCAGCACTGGATTTTTGATGCGCTGCTGATGCAGTTTCCAGACGCGCACATTTTTGCCTTTGGCGACGACAATGGCCAAAAGCAGGAGGGCTTTGAATGCCCGCCCGGTAAGCCGCCACACGGCGGCAAACCGGTCACCATCAGCGAATTTGACGCCAAGTTTTTGGTGCAAATCGGTGGCAAACACAAGACCGGATTTTTCTGCGATCAGCGCGACAATCGTAAGCGTTGGGGTGAACTGATCGCCGCGACCGAGAGCACCAGCATGCTCGATTTGTGCTGCAACTCGGGTGGCTTCGCGGTGTACGCCGGCCTCAACGGGGCCACCGACATTACCGGCGTTGATCTGGACGAAGAAGCCGTCGATTTCGCCACGCGCAATTTGCGTTTGAACAACATCAAAGCGAAAGTGGCGCAAGCGGATATTTTCCCTTGGCTACGCGAGGCGCAACTTGCCGGCAAGACGTGGGACGCCGTGGTGCTAGATCCGGCCAAAATGACCCGCGCACGCGACGAAGTCGTTGATGCGCTGAAAAAATATCTGGACATGAACAAGCTCGCCATGAGTGTGGTCAAGCCGGGTGGATTATTTTTGACCTGCTCCTGTACCGGCGTGGTTTCTGAAGAGCAATTTCTCGACATGCTGCGCCGCGCGGCTTTCTATGCCGGACGCGAAGTGCAAATACTCGAAGTGCGCGGCGCCGGGCCCGATCATCCGTGGATGGCGCATGTCACCGAAAGCCGGTATTTAAAAGCTGTTTTTTGTCGCGTGCTGTGATGCTGCCGTTTCAAGCCATCTCCTTCAGCGCGGTACTGCCCGGTAAGCGCGTGCTCATCCTCGGTGCGGTCCACGGCAACGAACTCGCCGGCATGCACGGTATTCGTCGCGTAATTGCCGAGATTGAAAGTGGCGAGCTGGAAATCGCCAACGGCAGCGTCACTTTCGTGCCCATCAGCAACCCAATGGCCTACGCGCTCAAGCGACGCGTGGGTGACCGCAACCTCAACCGCAATCTCAGCCCAACCGACGCACCCACAGAGTTTGAGGACCACATTGCCAACTGGTTGTGTCCGCTGATGGCCACACACGAAGTGCTGCTCGATCTGCATTCGTTTCAAGCGCAAGGACAAGCGTTTGTGATGGTGGGTCCGGAAAATAATTTAGGCGCGCTGGAGCCCACCACTCACGGCGATACCGAGCGTGACTGGGCATTACGGCTCGGCGTGACGCGCGCGGTGGACGGCTGGCTTTCCACCTACGCCGTGGGTGTCGAAGACCGTCGCGCTCGCGCGGCAAACCTGCAGCCAAGCGCAGGCAAACGGCACGATCTCGACGCCAAATACGGCGTCGGCACCACCGAATACATGCGCAGCACCGGCGGCATCGCGATCACGCTCGAATGCGGGCAGCACGAAGACCCGCACGGCCGTGAGGTTGCTTACCGGGCAATCCGCAACACGCTGGCGTACTACGGGCTCACAGGCGACGCCATGCCCCCACTGGCAACGGCGGCAGAAGGACTGCGCATCTCGCAGGTCGTCGACAAGTTTGATGCGGCGGATACGTTCTCCCGCGCTTGGCAGAGCTTTGATTCACTTAAGGCCGGCGACGTGATCGGGACCCGCGCCAACGGCGAAGTCGTCACCGCGCCCAAGGATGGCCGCATCCTGTTTCCGAACGCCTTGGCGGAGGCAAACCACGAGTGGTTTTATTTGACTGAGGCGACGTCGCGGTTCAACACGTAGCGCATCAGTTTTTTCGCGATGCCTAAATTGCGAAAGGGTTGTGTCGTGGTTATGCGCGCAGCGCCGCGAACGCTTCATCGTCCGAGATGATGCGCAATCCGCCCACGGCAATCCGCTCCACCCGCCACGGCCCCACCGCCACCCGAATCAAACGCAAGGTCGGCAAACCAACCGCTGCGGTCATGCGTCGCACCTGACGATTGCGGCCTTCGCTGATCGTGAGTTCAATCCAGCTATCGGGCACATTTTTGCGCACCCGAATCGGCGGCAGTCGCGGCCACGGCTCGGCAATCTGCCCAAGCAAACGACACATTGCTGGCTGGGTCGGTCCATCTTTCAACAGCACACCGCGACGAAGCTGCGCCAAGTGTTCATCGCTTGAAACGCCCTCCACCTGCGCCCAATAAGTCTTGGTCACCGTAGAGCGATTGCCCGCGATCGCCGCCTGCAACGCGCCGTTGTCAGTGAGCAACAGCAACCCTTCGCTATCCGCATCCAGCCGCCCAGCAGCATAAACATCAGCAATATCAATAAATTCCGCCAGCGTGCGCGCGTGCGCGTCGCTTGTGAATTGCGAGAGAACGTTGAACGGTTTATTGAACAGGACGAGCATGGCGTGCCTTACGAAGGGTAAGGAGAATAAAGCATGGGTAGGACGGAACGCTTGCGGTTCCGCCGAACGCAGTTGCGCCCCGAGTTGGCTGTTTGAAAAGCCTTCGGCGCAAGCACCAGTCGGAACCGCAAGCGTTCCAACCTACGCAGGCTGCAGCGTAAACATGAGCAATATCAATAAATTCCGCCAGCGTGCGCGCATGCGCCTCGCTTGTGAATTGCGAGAGAACGTTGAACGGTTTATTGAACAGGACGAGCATGGCGTGCCTTACGAAGGGTAAGAAGAATAAAGCATGCGTAGGGCTGAACGCTTGCGGTGCCGCCGAATGCAGTTGCACTCCGCGCTGGATGTTTGAAAAGCCTTCGGCAAAGGCACCAGTCGGAACCGCAAGCGTTCCAACCTACGCGGGCTTTCCCCTTCAGCAAGGGTAGGGCGGAACGCTTGCGGTTCCGCCGAACGCAGTTGCGCCCCGCGCTGGCTGTTTGAAAAGCCTTCGGCGCAGGCACCAGTCGGAACCGCAAGAGTTCCAACCTACGCAGACTTCCCCCTTCAGCTTGGGGTAGGGCGGAACGCTTGCGGTTCCGCCGAATGCAGTTGCGCTCCGAGTTGGCTGTTTGAAAAGCCTTCGGCGCAGGCACCAGTCGGAACCGCAAGAGTTCCAACCTACGCAGGCACCGCTCTGCAGCGTAGACATGAGGAATATCAATGAATTCGGCAAGCGTGCGCGCGTGTGCGTCGCCTGTAAATTGCGAGAGAACGTTGAACGGTTTATTGAACAGGATGAGCATGGCGCTCTAGCGAAGTAGCGTCATGCCGGCACGCTTGGCAGCGCGGCTGTCGAACGTCACTGTGGCGCTGCAACCCACGCTCTCGCCCAAAACCGCGACGAGGCAATCTTGAAAATCGGCGCGTTTGTCACGCGATGCGGTGACCGCGCGGGTAATAGCGGCGCGTTCCGCGATTTCGAGCGTTTCCACGGCGAGTAAATCCTCAAGCACCGCCAGCTGTTGCTCCGCATTGAAACCGTACAGCGAATCCAGCGCCCACACGATTTCAAGTAACGTCACGAGACTGACGTAACCGGGCTGCGCCGCTGAAATTTCGTCGCGCATGAAGCGCAGCGCTCGGGCCGACTGCCGCGCATCGTCTTTTAACAAGAAGCGCAGTAGAACGTTGGTATCAATGCCAATCATGCGCCAAAGCGCTTTTTCATGCGGTTGCGAATCGCAGTGTCTATCTCGTCAAGGCTACGCGGTTGAGTGACCAGATGCGCGTATTTGCCGTGCAGCGCCAGCACCGACTGTCGACGCGGCACGATCTCGAAACCATTTGGCGAAAGAATGAAATCAATTTTGTCACCCGCAGCAAGCCCCAGCGCATCACGAACTGCAGCCGGAATCGTGATCTGGCTTTTGCTTGAAATGGTAGCGGTGTGGGCGCTCATGGTTAGGTTCCTTACGAAGGGTAAGGAGACTAACACGGGCGTAGGGCGGAACGCTTGCGGTTCCGCCGGAAGGCGTACGGCGGCGAATAGCCTTCGGCGCAGGCACCAGTCGGAACCGCAAGCGTTCCAACCTACACGGGTTTCATTTAAAGTTAATATCCATATTCTTTAAAACTTCCTACGGAAATTTAGATATGAAAATCGCTGCTAAGTCTTTACTTGTAGTCGCCATTACAGCTCTGGTTGCGGGCTGCCAAACCACAAACTCTATTCCCTACAAGGCGTCCACGGCGAACGTAATTTCCATTCAGCAAAGTCTGCAGGCATCGGGGAAAAAGGTTAGTTTAAATAGCGTTGGATTGGCACCTGGTGTCGAGGAAAGCCCGCTGTGTCGGCTGGCAGGCCCTGTTGTTGTTTCGCCGGGAAGGTCGTTGTCTACCTACATCAAAGACGCATTTCAGGAAGAACTGTTTATGGCGCAGGTGTATCAACCAAATTCAGCCAACATCATTGACGGTCGCTTGGAAGCGCTGAGTTTTAGTTCTGTATCTCCCGCTGCTTGGAATATCGCGATGAGTGTTAGATCGACAACTGGCGCTGGCTACGCCGTATCGGTGACGTTTCCGTTCGGCACCAGCTGGGATGCAAGCTCGGCATGCAAAAACGTTGCCGATGCGTTCGGTCCAGCGGTGCAGGAACTGCTCAAGCAAGTGGTTACGCATCCACAATTTGGCGCGTTGGCGAAGTAACGACGACGCCCCCTAGTGCCCGCTGCGAAGCGCGCAGTGTTGTGCGATCGTAGACGCGTCGGAACACCACCTGCGTAGCTTTTGGGAAGCTTTCGTGCGCCGTTGACGTGCCCCACACCACGCGAGCACTGGAAGCGAAGGCGCGCAGTCAAGGGCAGCCTTTCGGTCACTTTTGGCGAATGCCAAAAGTGACTCGCCGCAGGCGAAACATGCGCACGGCGAACGCGCCACATCATTCGGTGCCCCCTCACCCTAACCCTCTCCCGCAAGGGGAGAGGGGACAAATCCTGCGTCAAAGGTAGGGGAAGTGCGCGCCTAGCGCTTCCTAACCGGCGGCAAGTCCGTACAAACGCCTTCCCAAACCTCTGCCGCCATGCCCACACTCTCGCCCAGCGTCGGATGCGGGTGAATGGTTTTGGCGATGTCGATGGCGTCTGCGCCCATTTCTACTGCGAGGCACACCTCACCAATCAAATCGCCCGCGTGGGTGCCGACGATGCCGCCGCCGATGATGCGGTGCGTTTCGTCGTCGAAGATCAACTTGGTGAAGCCTTCGTC
>JACMNN010000075.1 GCA_014378555.1 Burkholderiales bacterium
GCGATTGACCACGGCGGGTGATCGTGGGTACTCCTTGCCCGTCTCGCGTCGCTTGTATGTGGTTTTGGAGATGGTGTTGCGGGCGGTCTCGATGGCGTTCGCGGTTACGCGGGATAGCTTCACGTTGCCGATGACTGCGAGCCATTCCGCCAGCTGGAGCGCTTGCCCCTTCGCCCAATCTTTTTTAGTAGGCAACACCTCAGTGTTGTAGCGCTCGATCAGCTGAGAAAACGTGTGACGATCAGCTTCAAGCGCCGTAAAGCGCCCGTGATCGATATTTGTTTCCTGCGTTCGTGCCCACGCTTTCGCATCGGTCAGACGGTAAAACGTTTCGGAAAGGCTTAAACCCTTTACCCGGACGCGCGCCCGATACACGGTTTCGTTTGCAGCGTTTTTGCGCTTTTCTATCGTCGCCATCTCTTCACCATTATTGGCAATCAATGGCTGTAGATTAACAAATGTTGGGGAGTGTGTCCCAAATTTGTCCCTAACTTCTTTCAAGTTAGTGGCTACTATCGCTGCAACGTATGTTCTGTTGGCTCCTCGACCTGGGCTCGAACCAGGGACCTACGGATTAACAGTCCGGCGCTCTACCAACTGAGCTATCGAGGAATCGAAGCCTTAAATTATAACCATAAATGCGCCAAGTCTGCTTAAGGTACGAACTCGGCCTCGGCCTTAGTCGCGGGGTGGCTTGTCCATGTGCGGTGCGGCGTGTTGCAGGTAATAGAACATTGACCACAGCGTGAGGCCCGCTGCGATCCACAGGGCGAAGGTGCCGAGCTTGGGCGTTGGGATGCCGGGAAAGAACGGTTCGTAGAGCAGCAGCGCAATGATCGCGGTCATCTGGGCGGCGGTTTTGAATTTGCCTATGTTGTTGACCGCTACGCTGCGGTGCTCGCCGATTTTTGCCATCCATTCGCGCAGCGCGGAGATGGTGATTTCACGGCCGACGATGACGAACGCCAGAATCGCGTCCGCGCGGTCCATTTGCACTAGCAGCAGCAGCGCGGCGGCCACCATCAATTTGTCGGCTACGGGATCGAGGAACGCGCCGAAGGCGGAGCTTTGGCCCAGCTTGCGCGCCAGGTAGCCATCGGCCCAATCAGTAGCAGCGGCTGCCGAAAAAATAATCGCGCCAATCCAGTTTTTTTCGGTCGGCGTCAGCCAGTCGACGGGCAAGTAATACACCCCCACAAATGCCGGGATCAACGCAATGCGAATCCAGGTCAGCGTGGTTGGAATATTGAGTTTCATGCCTGTATTTTGGCACGCAGCAGCAACCCGGCGCTTGCGCGGTCGATCAGCGTGGTTTCAGCGGGCCATCCATTTTCGCGCCAACGGAAATTCGCGGGTGCGCAGACCATGCAGCAATTCTTCGATGGTTGAGCCGTGAACGAGCAAATCCATGTTGACGGCTTTCACCAATCCCACTTCAACCGAGTGCTGAATCCACGCAATCAGGTGGTCATAAAAGCCATCAATATTGAGTAGCCCACACAGTTTGCGGTGATAGTCAAGCTGGCTCCAGGTCAGCGCCTCGAACAGTTCATCCATGGTGCCAAAACCGCCGGGCATGGCGATCACGGCGTCAGCCAGGCCGAGCATCATGGCCTTGCGGCTGTGCATGTCGGGCACCACGTGCAGATCGCTTAGGCCTTTATGTTCAACCTCTAGCGCCTTCAACGCTTCGGGGATCACGCCAATCACCTCGCCGCCGGCAGCCAGTGCCGCATCAGCGACAGCCCCCATCAGCCCTACACCGCCGCCGCCATAAACCAGGCCGATACCCTGCTCCGCTAGCGTGCGGCCGACGGTTTCTGCGGCAGCGCGATACGCCGGGTTATTTCCGAAGTTAGCGCCGCAATAAATAACGACACGCTTAATTTCGTTGGCCATCAAAGCTAGTCCTCTTTCATACCGGAGGCTTTTACGATCAGGGCTAAGCGCGCCTTTTCTTCGGCCACAAATTGCACGAACGCGGCACGGGTGCCGCCCATCGGTTCGATGCCAACCGCCATCAGACGGTTGGCAATGGTCGGCGTTTTCATCGCGGCGTCCACCGCGGCGGCCACTTTATCCATAACCTCCGCGGGCACGCCTGCCGGCGCGTGGACGCCGGCCCAATGGGCAATTTTGATTTCCGGAAAGCCCTGCTCGCTGGCGGTGCTCAGTTGTGGATAGGAGGAAATGCGGCTGGTCCAGGTGTTCGCCAGCGCCTTCATCTTGCCGCCCTGAACCTTGGGCAGCGAGATGATGCTGGCTTCGCTGGTGGCCTGCACTTGGCCGCCCATAATGGCCGTGGCACTTTCGTTGCCACTTTTATAGGGCACCACTTGCAGCTTCGCGCCATATCGGGTCTTCAGCACTTCGGCGACAAAATGCGGCGTACTGCCGGTGCCTGCGGTGGCGAAATTGAAGCCATCGGGCGCGGCCTTCGATGCGTCGACAAATTCGCGCAGATTGCTATAGGTTGCATTGGGTGGTGCGACGATGACCGACGGCGCCAGCGCAATCAGCGCCACCGGCACCAGATCTGACTCCTTAAACGGCATCGACTTTTTAATCATGTGATTGGAAATCACTCCAGCAGCGCTGATCAAAAAGGTGTAGCCATCAGGCGCGCTTTTCGCCACCAAATCTGCGCCGAGTGATCCACCGGCGCCCGGCTTGTTGTCGATCACCACTGGCTGCCCAAGCGCTTTGGCCGCACCTTCGGCAGCGGCCCGCGCCATCAAATCGTTGGCCCCGCCTGCTGTGAACGGCACCACAAACCGGATCGGCTTGTTCGGCCATGCTTGCGCTTGAGCTAAGGTAGCGACGAGCATCGCGCTACAAAACAGGGTCGTGCGTAGGTTAAATTTATTTTTCATCAAGGTCTTTTATCAGGTGCTCGCGCATGCTCAACTCAATCATGCGACGCAACGATGCGTCTAGCGACGGATCATTTGCCAGATCGGCAAGCGCGAACCACTGGCAGTCGTACGCTTCGTCGGCGTTGATCGCTAAAGCGCGGTCCAGCGTCGCGTCAGCATCAGCGATGAACAGAAAACGCAAGTCATAGTGGACGTGCGCCGGCTCGTTGGGTCGCGCGGGAATCGGGTGTACGTCGACGTCAAACAGGCTCGCGTCGTTCGCCTGCGTCAAGAATCGCAGCACGCCGGTTTCCTCAGTCACCTCACGTTGCGCGGCGGCGCGCCAGGACAGATCGCTGTCCTCAATATGTCCGCCCGGTTGCAACCAGCGGTTGAGCTTGCGGTGATGAATCAGCGCCGCGTGCGACCGCGTACGATCGACGACCCAGGCCGATGCGGTAAGGTGGCCTGCAAGTGAAGCGCGGCGCCAGGCGTATGGCGTGGTTGCAATAAAGCGAGCGATTTCTGTGGCTTGATGGGCGACGTCCGCGTTCGGTGTGCTCACGGCGATTGCATCGAGCAGAATGCGTAACGCCGTTAATTGTTCGATGTTCATTGCGACAAATGTAGCGCTGTTGATGCCAGCGTATCCGCCGACGGCATGAGGTGCACGACGTACGAAAACGCAGCCGCGACATGCGTACGGCTAAAGTTACTACAACTAGCAAATGTAGGGCGGAACGCTTGCGGTTCCGCCGAATGTGGCGGGATGGCGGCGATAACCGTGTTGCCTTCGGCGGTGGTACGAGGTGGAACCGCAAGCGTTCCACCCTACGGCCCTGTGCGTTCGACTCCTCGGTAATACAAGCATTTTCAACCGTAGGGCGGAACGCTTGCGGTTTTGCTGAATGTGGCGGGTTAGCGACGATGACCGGGTTGCCTTCGGCGGAGGTACGCGGTGGAACCGCACGCGTTCCACCCTACGGCCCTGTGCGCAATTAATTGACCATTACCTGTTCGCATTTCACGTAGGGCGGAACGCTTGCGGTTCCGCCGAATGGGACGGGGTGGCGGCGATAACCGTTTTGCCTTCGGCGGTGGTACGAGGCGGAACCGCTAGCGTTCCACGCTACTGCCTTTGGCGACAGTTAGGCAAACTATTGGCAGATCAATGAAGGGCCGCATAAATGCGCTCAGCCAATTCATCTGAAATCCCTGGCACGCGCTTAATATCTTCGACGCTGGCCGCGGCAATCCCGCGCACGCTGCCGAAGGTGCGTAACAATTCTCCGCGCTTCTTCGGCCCAATGCCTTCGATGTCGTCAATCGCCGAGCCTTCGCGATTTTTTGCGCGTTTGGCTCGGTGGCCGATGATGGCGAAGCGGTGCGCTTCGTCCTGCATTTGCTGGATCAGGTGCAAGCCAGGGTGATCGGGTGGCAGGCGCACCGCATCAATACGGTCGGGGAAAATAAGTTGCTCCATGCCTTTTTTGCGCTCGACGCCTTTGGCACTGCCGAACAGGATGATGTCGTGCAGGCCCGCCTCAACGAGCACGGCCGCAGCGATACCGACCTGGCCTCGGCCGCCGTCAATCACCCACACGTCGGGGCGCGGCACCTCATCCTTAACGATACGCGCGGCGCGACGGGTGAGCGCTTCTTTCATCGCCATGTAATCGTCGCCGTCGCTCACGCTTTCGATGTTCATGCGCCGGTATTGGCTGGTTTGCGGGCTTCCGCCATCAAACACCACACAGCTTGCCACGGTGGCCTCGCCCATGGTGTGCGAGATGTCGAAACACTCTAAGCGTCGCGTGCCTTCGGGCAGGCCGAGGGCTTCGATGAGGGCGCGCAGGCGATCGTTGCCGGTGTCGCTTTGGCGCAGCCGTGAGGCGATGGCGAGGCGTGCGTTTTCCTCTGCCATCCTGAGCCACACGCGCTTTTCGCCGATCGGATTGCAAAGAATTTCGACTTTTCGCGCCGCAGTGGGTTCGAGCGCAGTCGATCCAGACACCTGCATGTTGAGCGCTTCGGCGAGCGCGGCAACATCAAATTCCAGCGTGGAAACAATGCTGCGCGGCACCTCACGACCGATGTAGTGCTGAGCGATAAAGCTCTCCAACGCCTCGATCAGTTCGTCGGGCGTCATCACTTCGGAGGTGACCATTTTTACCGGGAAGAAGGTGCGATCGCCGACGTGCTGGCCGCCGCGAATCATCACGATGTTCACCGCGATCATGCCGTGCTCTTGAATGACCGCGAGCACATCCACATCGCGCTCGGCGACGCTCGACACAAACTGCTTGCTGACTAAGCGATTGAGCCTGGCAATTTTGTCGCGGGTACGCCCCGCTTTTTCAAACGCGAGCGCGCTCGCGGCCTCGTCCATTTGCGCATGCAAATCGACCATCACTTCTGACTGGTTGCCGCGCATAAACATGGCCGCGCTTTTCACGTCCGCTTTGTATTCTTCCGCTGAAATATGGCCGACGCAGGGTGCGGTGCAGCGCCCGATCTGCGCCAGCATGCAGGGGCGCGAGCGATGCGCAAAAACGGTGTTTTCGCAGGTGCGCAGTTGAAACACTTTTTGCAGCGTTTGAATACCTTCGCGCACGCTCCACGAACTCGGAAACGGGCCAAAATATTGATGCCGTTTATCGGGCTTACCGCGAAAAAATCGCAGTTGCGGGTACGGGTCGCCAGTGAGGCAAAGGTACGGATAACTTTTGTCATCACGGAACACGACGTTGTACTTCGGCTCCAGCGTCTTGATGAGATTGTTCTCAAGCAGCAGCGCCTCGCTCTCGCTGCGCGTGACCGTGGTGTCGATGCGCTCGATCTGCGAGATCATCATCTGAATGCGCGCGCCGTGCCCTGATTTGACGAAATAGCTGCTGACGCGGCTTTTGAGATTTTTCGCCTTGCCGACGTAAAGCACCGCATCGTCCGCGCCGATCATGCGATAAACGCCGGGGCGCGCTGGAAGCGATTTGAGGGTGTCTTCGATGCTGGCGGTCATGCAGCGCAGCGGGTGAATTGGTGTGGCAACTTTTGAAGCTCGCCCGCATTCAGCGCAGGTTCA
>JACMNN010000076.1 GCA_014378555.1 Burkholderiales bacterium
AATCTGCTTTGCGCGCGAGCAGTGCAGGCTGCGGTGCAAACACTTCTCCGTCCTTGGTGCTCAAAGACTTGCGCAGCACCGCGTGTGCGCGCAAGAAGAAATCGCTGACCGCCGTCGCATCTTTGGCCTCGGCGCGCACCAGCGCCATGCGCGATGCGGGCGGCAGGCCGAACATTTCGCGACTGGCCAGCGTGCGATCAGCGAACCCGGCGTAGTCGTTGGCCAACAGCGCCTGAAACACTGCGTGGTCGGGGAATTCGGTTTGCACCATCACCTCTCCGGGCAGCGCATGCCGTCCCGCGCGACCGGCGACCTGCGTCAGCAGCGCAAACAAATCCTCCTGCGCCCGAAAATCGGTAGAGAACAGCGCGCGATCGGCGTCGACCACACCGACCAGTGTCAACGCCGGAAAATCGTGGCCTTTGGCCATCATTTGGGTGCCGACCACGATGTCGACCTCACGGGCAAGGATGCGCTGGTACAGCTCGCGCCACGCGTGTTTGCCCGACAGCGAATCAGTGTCGGCGCGGGCGATGCGCGCTTCTGGAAATGTTTCAATCAACGCGGCTTCAAGTTTTTGCGTGCCGACGCCAGCGCCGACCAGCTCAGGATGGCCGCACGATGGGCAGCGCGTCGGCACTGATGATTGAAAACCGCAGTGGTGACAGCGCAGCGATCGCGACGTCTGATGCAGCGTGAGTTTGGCGTCGCAGCGCTTGCACGGTGCGCTCCAGCCGCAATGCGGACAATAAATCGCCGCTGCAAAACCGCGACGATTGACCAGCACCAAACTTTGTTCATTACGCAGCAAGCGTTCCTTGATGGCGTCGCTGAGCGTTTCTGACAAACCCGATTTGACGCGTCGGCCGCGCCCCGGCACTAGCCGCAATGATGACGCGGCGGCAGCGCTGGCGCGCTCGGAAAGCACAATGTGCTGATAGACCTCGCTCCGTGCGTGGCGCACGTTACGCCACGTTTCAAGGCTCGGTGTGGCGCTAGCAAGAATCACCGGAATATTTGCCTGCTTGGCCCGAACAATCGCCACATCGCGGGCGTGATAGCGCGGTGATTCGTTTTGTTTGTATGAGCCGTCATGCTCTTCGTCGATCACGATCAGCCCGAGTT
The DNA here is from genome assembly GCA_014378555.1 of Burkholderiales bacterium. Classification (GTDB taxonomy): domain Bacteria; phylum Pseudomonadota; class Gammaproteobacteria; order Burkholderiales; family Casimicrobiaceae; genus Casimicrobium. The sequence goes on from JACMNN010000076.1 coordinate 1,126, forward strand.
CTGCGGCAGGCGCGAACACGGCGAGCCGCGTGCCGATGATGAGCCGTGCTGCGCCCGCATGCACCGAATGCCATGCGCGATTTCTTTCGCCAAGGGCGAGTTTGGAGTGCAGCACGGCGGTGGTGACCCCTGGCAATGCTTTCAACACGCGATCAATCAACTGCGGGGTGAGATTGATCTCCGGCACCAGCAATAAAACCTGTTTGCCCGCGTTCAATGTAGCGGCGACCCGATCCAGATAGACCTCCGTCTTGCCGCTGCCGGTGACACCGTGCAACAGCGAAACCGAGAACACGTCAGCGCGTGCGCGCAGCAACAGCACCGCCTCTTGCTGCGCGCGGGTGAAGGTTGGCAACACAGGCACCACTCGCGTGGCGTGCTGCGTGCCGGCGAACACCGCCTGCGCAAAACCTTGCTCGATCCACTCGTTGAGCAGGCGTCGCTGGACAGCGCTGAGCGCCATGCGTCCACTGGGCGTCAACTGATCCTTCAGCGCATCAGCAAGACCCCGTTGCGCGCGGTGGCGGGCGGGAATCTGGTGTGCGTGATCAAGTCCTGACCCTGTTGTTCGCCAGCCCACCGGTTCCGGGGCCGGGGCCGAATTCATGGGCGTGATCAATCCGCAGGCCATGCCGAGTGGCACCTGATAGTAATCAGCGACGAACTGTGCAAGGACGATCAGGGTTGCCGGCAGCGGCGCGCAAATCAGGCGGCGAATGGTTTTAAGCGCGGCGGGTTGAGCCGCGTCGGGTGCAGCAGCGCCGATGGCGGTGACGACGCCGACATGCGGCCGGGTGCCGACTGTGACTTCGACGGCGGCATATAGGGCGGGCGATGTGCCGATTTCACTCGGCCACGCGTAGTCTAGCGACCGTCCGATGGCTAAAGGCAGCTCAACAGACACTCGGGTGAGCACTTGCTCTCCGCCTTTTGCGCGTCGAGCCGTGCGATGGACATCTGTCAAAAACCCGTCCCCATCACCTGTGGATAACTATGTGAGCTAAAGCCTGTCACGCCGCTGCAAAGCGCGACTGAATGCGGTTGTAGCAACCCTGCCCATTTCTTTGGCGATCCGTAAATGATCAATTAAATCAACACTTTATGCGAGATTATGCGGGTTTCAGCGTGGGCGGACACTCACCTGTCACAAATTCGTCGTTTTTGTGCATAACTGGCGCAGCGGGACAAACAAAAATGCGCTTTGTCAAGTCAAATTTGCTAGTTGTCCATTTTTGCTAGGCCCTAGCTCGCGCGCAGCGCCTGCACCAGCACCTCGACCAGCGCCGGGTCGGCGTCGGGGGTAATGCCGTGGCCTAAGTTGGCCACATAGCGGTGCTTAACGTCAAATCCGGCCAGCGATTTCCCGATTTCGCGATGGATGGTGGCCTCGTCGGTGGTCAACAGTAACGGATCAAAGTTGCCCTGCAAAGTCACGTTTGGCCCCGCCGCAGCGCGCGCGTCGATCAGGTCACTCTGCCAGTCCACGCCTAAACCGTTTGCACCAGACGCGGCGATGGCGGCTACGCTATGCGCGGCGCCTCGGCTGAAAATCATCACCGGAATGAGCGGAAACTTGGCCTTCAACGCGGCGACAATTTTCTGCATTGGCGCGAGCGACCGTTCGCGATACAAACGCGGCGCAAGCACCCCGCCCCAAGTGTCAAACAGCATCAACGCATTCGCGCCAGCCTCAACCTGACCGGCAAGATAGGCTGTGACGGCTTGCACGTTGACATCGAGCACATGCTGGAACAGCTCAGGCCGTTGCAGCATCATGCGCCGCGTGAGCGGGAACGCATCGGTCGAGCCACCGCCCTCGATCATGTAGCAGGCCAGTGTGAATGGGCTGCCGGAGAAGCCAATTAATGGCACGCGCTGCACGCCATCGGTGGTGAGCGCGCGTTTGCATTCGGCCACCGCGTCGAATACGTATTGCAGCGCGGATATATCGGGCGCAACCAGCGCATTGACTGCGGTTTCATCGCGCAATGGACGCGCAAAACGCGGCCCCTCGCCGACGCCGAACGACAGGCCCAAACCCATCGCGTCGGGCACGGTGAGAATGTCAGAAAACAGGATCGCGGCGTCGAGATCGTAGCGATCGAGCGGCTGCAACAACACCTCCGCGCAAAACGACGGCGAATGACACAAGTCCAAAAAACCGCCCGCTTTGGCACGCGTAGCGCGGTACTCTGGAAGGTAGCGGCCGGCTTGTCGCATCAACCAGATCGGTGGACGGGGCAGGCGCTCATCTGTAAATGCGCGGAGAAACAGGTCGTTTTTGATGTGCATCGGTGCCATTAGCGGCGAATTAAAGTGAGGATGCGGTTGTTCCACGACGGTGAAACACGCTTCAAGAAATCGCGACCGACGATGGTGGTGGTCAGCCCCGGTTTTTCGCTGACGATGGCCGACACGCCGTAAATATCCACCGCGCCGATGCGAATTGAATTGAGCTGCAGTGCGTAGGTTTTGTAGGTCAGCGGTTTGCCGTCTTTATCTTTCGGTTCGATGACGGTTTTACTTTCTTTACCGTCTTTGGTTTCAACGATGATCTGCTTGGGGACTTGAAACACGCGTGATTTCTTGTCCTTGTACTGCAAATTCAGGCGATCGGCGTCGGCGACTGGAATCACGATCAGGTCGGCCGTGCGATCAATTTCCGCCTGCAGATTGCCGCCGTTGACCAGCGCGGGGGTCACGTATGCGTTTTTCTGATCGGCGCGGATTTGGTGGCTGATCAGCCCCTGCGTTTGCGAATCTAGCACCGTGATTTCGCCTATTCGCATGCGCTGCGGCAGCCCGTTATAGTGAAAACTCGCGATGTCGGCGCTGATTTTTTCGAGCAACAGGCCTTCGTCGGTGAACATGCCCACGCGCGCTTCGCGGCGGACGCCGTCGATCATAAAATGCGCGGAGGATTTACCGCTGATCGAAACAATCTGGAGCGTGGTTGCAACGCTTGGCGCGGCCACCAAGAGTGCAAATAACGGCGCACAAAGCTGCGCCGCACAAATGGGAAATGATGGAAATCTCATGCCTCACATGCTAATACGGCACGACATCTGCTTTTAAGTGGTTCGGGGTATAGCTTTGCAGCGAAACTCCATGGCAATGGAGCTTAAGGGCTACAAACTTGCAATGTCGACAAACGCCGCAAATGGCATATACGCCCCATTAAACGGCGATTTCGGAAAAAAGCTGTACTTCACCAAGCTCGAATTAGCTAGCGCGGCAACGTCGACGCACCCATCAAAAATGCATCCACCGCATGTGCGCACTGCCGCCCTTCACGAATCGCCCAGACCACGAGCGACTGACCGCGACGCATGTCGCCCGCGGCAAACACTTTCGGCACATTGGTTGCGTACGCCGCGCTGGTGCCTTGTGCATGGCCTTCGTCAGTGTGGGCTTTGGCATTGCCACGACCGTCGCGCTCGACGCCAAACGCTTGCAATACAGGCGCCACCGGATGCACAAAGCCCATCGCCAACAACACCAAGTCGGCCTTCATTTCCCATACGCTGCCCGCGACTTCCTGCATCTTGCCGTCTTTCCATTCAACCCGCGCGGCTTTGAGCCCGGTGACCTGCCCGTCTTTGCCAACCAAGGATTGCGTGGTGACCGACCAATCGCGCGCAACGCCTTCTTCATGCGAAGACGAAGTGCGCAGCTTTAGCGGCCAGTTCGGCCACACCATGGGCTTGTTTTCTTTGTCGGGCGGTTGTGGCATCAGCTCAAACTGCGTGACGCTGGCGGCACCGTGCCGGTTCGACGTGCCAACGCAATCGGAGCCGGTATCGCCGCCGCCGATGACAACCACGTGTTTGCCTTTTGCTGAAATGACTTCAACGTCATCGCCCGCCACGCGTTTGTTTTGCAATGGCAGAAATTCCATGGCGTAGTACACGCCTTTGAGTCCGCGGCCTGGCACCGGCAGATCGCGTGGATGCTCAGCGCCGCCCGCAAGCACCACCGCGTCAAATTCCGCCTGCAATTGTGCCGG
>JACMNN010000011.1 GCA_014378555.1 Burkholderiales bacterium
AGCACCGCCGCGCCGCCGCCTTCCCAGCGATAGGTGTGCGCCATTTGGCCCACGATGTATTCGTCGCCACGCTCGCAATGCGCCATCAAGCCAGCCAGATTGCTTTGCGTGCCGGACGGGAAGAACAGCGCCGCCTCTTTTTGCGTCGACTCCGCCATCATGGCTTGCAGCCGATTAACGGTGGGGTCGTCGCCCCACACGTCGTCGCCAACCGGTGCGGCGCTCATCGCTGCAATCATCGCGGCAGTGGGGCGAGTGACGGTGTCACTGCGAAGGTCAATAATTTTTTTCATGCCGTTGCTCCATCTAATCCTTTTTGCACCATCTCCGCTGCGCGCAGCACAGAGCGCGCTTTTTGCAACGTTTCTTCCCACTCTTTGCGCGGCTCGGAGTCATGCACGATACCGGCGCCGGCCTGCGCGTATAGCTTGCCGTTTTGAATCACCGCAGTGCGAATGGCAATGCACATGTCCATGTCGCCCTGATAGCTCATGTAGCCGACCGCCCCGCCGTAAATATTGCGTTTAACCGGTTCAACTTCATGAATGATTTCCAGCGCGCGAATTTTTGGTGCGCCGGATAACGTGCCTGCCGGAAACGTGGCACGCAACACGTCAATGTTGTTAGTGCCGGGCTTAAGAATGCCCTCGACGTTGCTCACGATGTGCATCACATGTGAATAACGCTCAATGATCATTTTGTCTTTCACCACCACCGAGCCGGTCTTGGCGATTCGCCCGACATCATTGCGGCCCAGGTCGATGAGCATCACGTGCTCGGCGACTTCCTTTTCATCCGCGAGCAACTCGGCGGCTAACGCGTCGTCTTCTTGCCGCGTAGCACCGCGTTTGCGGGTGCCTGCAATAGGGCGCACCGTGACCGAATCGCCTTCTTTGCGCACCAGAATTTCCGGCGATGCGCCGACTACGTAGAAGTCGCCAAAGTTATAGAAGAACATGTAGGGCGACGGATTTAACGTGCGCAGTGCGCGGTACAGCGAAATCGGCGGCTCGGGAAAATCCATAACCATGCGCTGCGAAGGCACCACCTGCATGCAATCGCCCGCAGCGATGTAGTCCTTGCAGACTTGCACCGCGCCCTCGAACGCGGCCTGGCCCATTTGCGATTGCGCCTGAACCACGTTGGTGGCGTGTTGCAACGGTAACTTCGCAGGCTCACGCAGCTTGGCGCGAAGCTCCGCAAGGCGTTCAGTGGCGCGCTGAAACGCATCCGGTTTCGATGGATCGGCGTAAACAATCAGCGAAATGGTGCCTGACAAACTGTCGACAACCGCCAGCTCTTCAGTGAGCAACAACAAAATATCGGGCACGCCCAGCTGATCTACATTCGGCTTTTCGGCGTAGCACTTGCCTACGCGTGGCTCGATGTAGCCCACTGTTTCGAAGCCAAAGTAACCGGTCAGTCCACCGCAAAAGCGCGGTAGGCCGGCAATGGTGGCCACCTTGAACTGCGCCTGATAGGCGGCGATGTAGTCGAGCGGGTCGGCCACTGTCTGCTTGTTGGGGCCGAGTGGCGTGATGTGGGTGACTTCATGGCCGCGCACTTCGATGCGGGTACGGGTGCGCAGACCGATGAAGCTGTAGCGGCCAAAACGCTCGCCACCCACCACCGATTCGAGCAGGAAAGTGTAGCGATCGTTGGCTAGTTTTAAGTAAATCGACAGCGGCGTGTCGAGGTCGGCGAGCGTCTGCTCAACGAGCGGGATGCGCGTGAAGCCTTGTTGAGCAAGCTTCAGAAATTCTTGTTCGTTCATGGTGCAACATGTCTAGAGAGGGGTCAGAAAAGGTTCTTGGCTTTGCGGCATCCCGAGCCGAGATGCTGGCGCCCGCAACTGGCGCAATGGGGCTAGATTGGTGGCTTGCTGGAATCAGCGCCACCAACCTCCAAAGCTTTGCCACGAAGAACGTGCTGACAGAAACATGTTGTGTACTTTTTAGCGCCAAACCTAGCGGTCGAGCAATGCGGGAATAGCCGTAAATGTACTCACGATTGCGTTTGCGTGCAAATCGACAAGATTTTCGCCTTCGCTGTAGCCGTAGCTCATCAGCACCACGGGCGCGCCCGCCGCCTGAGCTGCGCGACTGTCGTTGCCGGAATCGCCAAGCATCAACATTTCTCGCGGATGCACGGCAAATCGACCCGCCGAATAAAACATCATGCCTGGATCAGGCTTGTTGCTGACCAGGGTATCGCCGCAAACGATGTGGTCGAAGTACGCGCTGAGCTTAAAGTGCGCGAGCAAGGTTTCGGTGTTGGTGGTCCACTTGTTGGTCACCACCGACAGCGGCAAGCCACGCGCCTTAAACGCGTCAAGTCCTTCGACGACACCGGGATAAATGGTCGTGTAATCCGCGATGTGCGCTGCATAGTGCGCCCGGTACAACTCCATCGCGTGCGCCTTTTCTGCATCATTAGCTTCGCGCCCCATCGCGGCTCGCAGCGACTTACGCATGTGTTCGCCGAGCCCTTTTCCGACAAACGTTTTCACCAAATCAATCGCGAGTGGCGGAAAATTTAAATCGGCCAGCGCCAGATTGACCGCCCCACACAAATCGGGGATGGTGTCGAGCAGGGTGCCGTCGAGGTCAATAGCGATGGCGCGAATATTCTGAAGCATGAAGTTAAGTCAACGGTAGTGTTTAAAGGGGGTGGGCTGGTGCAGTGCGCGTTCAGCGAGCAGTTAACCTTGTGACACCGAAGCTAGCTCCGCCCGCATCGCAGCAATCGCCGCCGCGTAATCTTTCTGGCCATAAACAGCGCTGCCCGCTACAAAAGTATCAGCGCCTGCTGCGGCGACTTTGGCGATGTTGTCCGCCTTCACGCCGCCATCGACCTCTAGCATTACGTCACGCCCCGACGCGGCAATGCGCCGCCGTACCTCGGTGATTTTCGGCAACACCGCATCAATAAATTTCTGCCCGCCGAAGCCCGGATTCACGCTCATGATCAGCACCAGGTCCAACTTGTCCAGCGTGTAATCAAGATAGCTCAAAGGCGTTGCCGGATTGAACACTAGACCCGGTTTGCAGCCGCATTCGCGAATCAGCGCGATGGTGCGATCCACGTGCTCGCTGGCCTCTGGGTGAAAGCTGATGATGTTGGCGCCTGCCTTGGCAAATTCCGGGATGATCGCGTCCACCGGCTTGACCATCAAGTGCACGTCAATCGGCGTGTTGCCGACATGCGGCTTGATGGCGGCACACACCATCGGCCCGATGGTGAGGTTGGGCACATAGTGGTTGTCCATCACGTCGAAGTGAATCAGGTCCGCGCCCGCTGCGATCACGGCGCGCACTTCGTCGCCCAAGCGTGCGAAGTCGGCGGAAAGAATGGACGGGGCAATTTGGTACGGGCGGGAGTTGCGAGACAATGGGACCTCAATAAGAATCTGTCGAATTTGCGCAAAAGTACCATGAGCCGTTACAGCGTCACAGTCAATCCAACCCCATTTTACTTGGCCGATCAAAGCGATCCTGGCAACGACATCTATAGCTTTGCCTATCACATCAGCATCAAAAACGTGGGCGAGGTGGCGGTGCAATTGGTGTCGCGGCACTGGATCATCACTGACGGCAACGGCAAAGTTCAAGAGGTGCGCGGCGCGGGGGTGATTGGCGAGCAACCGCACATCGAGCCAGGTGAAAGCTTTGAATACTCCAGCGGCTCGCAGTTCAAAACGGCAGTGGCCACCATGCATGGCAGCTATCAATTTGTGGCCGACGACGGCGTCAAATTTGAGGTACCGATTCCTAAATTTACGTTAGCTGCAAAGCGGGTGTTGCACTAAGGGGAACACGGATTTATTCACCAGCTGCGCCGGAACGACGAAAAAAGGGGATAAGTCCGTGCGCCCTTAGGGCTGGCGTGATTTCGCCTCTGCCTCTGCTCGCAATTTTTCGTCGGCCTCGCGCAGTTTGCGGTCACGTTCACCCGTGCCACTCACCACCCACCAGATCAGCCCGGTAAACAACAGTCCTGCCACCCCGGCTTCGACCAAAAATATCCAAAACCCACTCTCAACCATGTTCCATGCCTTTCGCGTTGCCGCTTCGCTCTTCTCACCGCTGCCTGCGCTGATTTTAATGGCCGCAGTGCTTGCGGGCTGCGCAAGCTCACCGATGCTGCCACAGGCGCCACAGTCACCCGCTAAGCCTATCGTTGCTGCGGTCACGCCGGAACCCAAGGCGCGTTGGACGCCAGCCACGTTTGTTGACTTGCCGGGCTGGCTGGCCGACGACCTGAAAGACGTAAAGGCTGCGTTCGCCGAAAACTGCAAAGGCTTACGCAGCAAGCCCGATTGGATCAGCGCATGCGCGCGGTATCCCTTTGAGGCGCCTGCCGTGGAGCAGCGCGCGTTCATTGAGCGCGAATTTGTGCCCTATCAACTGTCCCGAGCCGACGCCGAGGATCGCGGCTTGATCACCGGATATTACGAACCGCTGCTGAAAGGCTCACGCACCAAAACGTCGCGCTTTAATGTGCCGCTTTATGCGCGGCCTGACGACCTGCTGGTGATCGATTTAGGTGACCAATATCCTGAACTGAAAGGCAAGCGGGTGCGCGGTCGGCTGGTGGATGCGGCTCCGGGCGCGCAGGGTCGACGTGTGGTGCCGTACTTTGATCGAGCGCAGATCAGCAGCGAGAGCGCCTCGTTGAAACCGCTGGCTTGGGTGGATGATGGGGTCGAGGCATTCTTTCTGCACATTCAGGGCTCAGGCTTGATCGAGTTGGAGGATGGCAAGCGCATGCGGGTGGGCTATGCCGACCAAAACGGGCACCCGTATCGTGGCATCGGTCGCGCGCTGGTCGATCGCGGCGAACTCAAGCTTGAAGAGGCCAGCATGCAGGGCATCAAGGGCTGGATCGCGCGCAATCCGAGCAAAGCGCAAGCGCTGTTGAACGAAAACCCGAGCTACGTTTTCTTTCGTGAAATTGACGCAACTGCGGCGGGGCCATTAGGCTCGCTGGGCGTACCGTTGACGGCTGCGCGTTCGATGGCTGTGGACACGCGGTTTATACCGCCCGGCTCGATGCTGTATCTGGCAACCACCTATCCAAACGCGCTCGCCCCGCTCAATCGGATGATGTTCGCGCAGGACGTGGGCGGCGCGATTCGTGGCGTAGTGCGCGGTGATTTTTACTGGGGCACCGGGCCTGCGGCCGGCGAACAAGCGGGGCGCATGAAACAGAACGCGCAGCTGTGGGTGCTGTGGCCGAAGGGCAGCACGCCGCCCCTGTAGACGCCTCTTTTACTGCTATTTCACCACTCTTAAAATCGACTCATGAACAGCCAACGTTTCAGCCAATTTCTCGACACAATGGACGCGTTGATTACGCGCACCGCACACGAACCCACCGTGCTTGATGACGCCGAAGCAGCGCTTAAATCGCTGATTGCGGTTGACGACTGGTTGCCTGCGGAATACGCAAAACCGGTTGCCGAGCGCTACCAAACTTACTCGCTCTACGTTGACCCGCAAGCGCGCTACAGCGTGAGCAGTTTTGTCTGGGCGCCGGGGCAGGGCACACCGATTCATAACCACACGGTGTGGGGCTTGGTGGGCGTGTTGCGCGGCGCGGAACGCTGCGAAGAATTTCCGCTTCCCGGCGTGGCCGAGATGCGCTGCATCCATGCGCACCATCTTGCTTATGGCGAGGTGGACCGGGTGTCGCCGAGCATCGGCGACTGGCACAAAGTAAGCAATGCAATGGCCGACCTTCCGAGCATCAGCATTCACGTTTACGGTGCCGACATCGGATCGGTGCAGCGTAGTTTCTGGGACCCCGTTACGCAACACATTCAGCCGATGATCTCAGGCTATGCAAACGCCACCCCATGGATCGCGGCACGATGAGTAACGTACTAGAAATTAAGCGTGACGGCACGCACACAGCGGTCACACTTAACCGTCCGGACAAAGCCAATGCCCTCGCCGCGCCACTGGTGGGCGCGCTGCAAAGCGCCATCGACAGCGCAAAAAATGACGGCACCACCACCTTCACCCTTCAAGGCAGCGGCAGCAATTTCTGTGGCGGATTTGATTTGTTCGGGCTAGATGCCGAGAGCGACGAAACGTTGATTCCGCGTTTGCTCGAGCTCGAACGCATGCTGCAATCGATCTACTACGCACCGTTTGCCACCATCGCCTTGATTCACGGTGGCGCATACGGCGCAGGTTTCGATCTGGCGACCGCCTGCGACTATCGCCTCGCCACACCCGACGCCCGTTTCCGCATGCCCGGCTGGCGCATGGGCCTAGCGCTCGGCACGCGGCGCACCGCACATCGCGTGGGTGCTGAGCGCGCCTTCTTGTTTCTGCGCGACGCGCTCACCATCAACGCCGAAACTGCGCTGCAACAACAATTTGTCACCGAGCTCGCCGACCCCGCCACGTGGCCACGCCGAGTAGACGAAATCGCAGCGGTCAACGCCAAGCTCCCGGCCAAGGCGTATGCGCAGTTGAAACGCCTATTGCAGACCGACACCGCTGACGCGGATATGCGCGATTTGCACGCATCACTGACTGCCACGCCGCTCAAGCCACGGATGCAGCAATACGTCGCGTCGCGCGGATAGCTTTTAGCTGGAAGCCACATCTAGATTGGGTATAGGCAGATAAATCGTTGAACCCGACTTTAGCCACTGAAAACAAAAACGCCCGCGATCAGCAGGCGTTTCAGGGCAAAAAAGTAAAAAGCTGTTACTTTTTCTGAAAGTCGTCGTGGCAGGCTTTGCAGGTGCCGCCCACTACGCCAAATTGCTTTTTAAAGCCCGCTTCGTCGCCGGCGGCGGCGAGCGCTGCGAGTTTGTCGGCTTCTACGCTGAGCTTATTGCCGAGCTCTCTGAACTTGCCGTTGTCGCTCCACACCGTTGGCAGCGCGCGGGTGTTGCCGATTGTTTCGGTGCCGACGGGGAAACTGTCATACGGCAGCTTAGCCATGGTCGCGACCAGCGCTGAGGCTTTGGTGACTTCTTCTTTGTTGAACGGCTTCTCGCCTTTGGCAACACCGGCCATCGGGCCGAAATACCAGCCCATCAGGGCAAACGCCGACTGACGGTGCTTAACGTATTGCTCGGGTTTGGGTTGCGCCATGGCGGTGCCGGCGACGGCAAATGCGCCAACGGCAAGAACGATTTTGGTGAGGTTTTTCATATGCACTCCTACGGAAATAAAACAGAGACGACTAAACGAGGACTTGGAACTTATTTATGGCTTGAAAATAGCGGGCCAGTTAACGGCAATGGCAACTGCCGCCACGGCAATAGAAATCACGACAAATCCTGTCGACAGCGACGCTTTTCGCGCGCCGTGCGCTTGACTCGCTAGATGCGCTGGCAGCGCTTTTTTGCCGTTGAACATGGCGCGGATCAGTCCCTCCTTTTTGATCAGGACGTGGAACAACACCGCTGCAATGTGAATGCCAACCAGGGCGAGCAGGATGTTGCCAATGGTGCGGTGACGGCCCATCAGCGTGATCGATGTTTCATCACTGACGTAGCGCGCCAGCGGCCCGGTGGTGGCAATCTCGTCGTTGCTGAACAGTCCCAGCATGGCCTGCGTCGCAAGCAACAGCAGCAGCACGATGACCATCCAGCCGCCGATGGGGTTGTGGCCAATGATGTGTTCGTGCGTTTTTCCGAGCAAGCCTTTTGCGAATTTGATCGCGCGAATCGGACTAGCCAAAAACGAGACATAGCGTGCGTATTCGCCGCCGACAAAGCCCCATATCAAGCGAAACGTGACCAAGCCGAGGATCGCGTAGCCGCTGCGCATGTGCCACACTATCCATTCGCCGCCGACTTTGCCGGACGCCGCTGAGATGGCAAACAGCAGCACCAACGACCAGTGAAAAGCGCGAACGAAACCGTCCCATACCGGCGCAGAAATGAGATCAGTTACGGGTTTGGTCATTGCGCCAGTTCTTTCTCGAACGCCAGGCGAAGTGTCGCCAGACCGTCGCGCAGATGATTGAGTTCAATTTCTGACATGCGGCCAAACGCGCGCTGCAGGTGCTTCAAGTGCGCCGGGAACACCTCAGCGAACAGCAGGTTGCCGCGGCGTGTGAGCGCGATGTGGGTGCGTCGCGCATCGGCCGCATCAGCGCGGCGCGTGATTAGCGCGCGCGCCTCCATACGGTCGAGCACACCGGTCAGGGTGCCCTTGGTAATCAGCGTGCGTTCGCCTAACTCTTTGCACGTCATACCCTCGGTATTGCCGAGCGTGGCGATCACATCGAATTGCGATTCGGTCAGCCCCATTGACTTTACGTGTGCGCCAGAAAAACGCTCAAACGCCTGCGTGCAGCGCATCAATTGGCGCAGCGTTGGCAGGTAGGCGGGTGAAGTGGGCGAGGAGTTCATTAGTTCGTATTAGAACAATTAATGAGGGGGGCTGCAACCACCGCCATGGGGCACGTAGGGTGGCTTGGCATACGCTTGCCGTCTATTGGCATGACCTTCGCCGATAATTTCCGTTATGCCACGAATTTTGATTTCCCGAACAGGCCCGACTGGCGCCCTGCGCCTCGCTCTACGCTGCGCCGTTGCAATGTTGGTCTGGGCCAGCGCCAGTGTTCTGACCGCAACGACGGCGACCGCCGCCCTGCCTGATCCGATCACGGACGCCATGCGCAACGTGGGCGTGCCGGCCAATGCGCTGGCCATGTACGTGCGCGAAGTGGGCAAACAGGCACCGCTGATTGACCATCGTGGCAGCAGCTCGATGAACCCGGCCTCCACCATGAAGATCGTCACCACGCTGGTCGGGCTCGACGTGCTCACCCCGAGCTACACCTGGAAGACCACCTTCAGCAGCAACGCGCGCATCGAAAACGGCGTGCTGAATGGGCCGCTTTTCATCAAGGGCAGTGGCGACCCGAAGTTTGTCACCGAGCATTTGCAGGCGGCGATCAGCGCATTGCGCGCTCGTGGCATCCGTCATATCGCCGGCGACGTACTGCGCGATCGATCCCGTTTTGCCGAAACCACGCATGATGCAGCGCTGTTTGATGGGCAGCCTTATCGTGCCTATAACGTCGGGCCAGACGCGTTGCTATTTAACTTCAAATCGATTGGGCTTAAATTTGTCCCGCAGCTTGACGGCACGGTGTCGGTGACTACCGAGGGCGCGCCGCCAGATGGCCTCACCATCACCAGTCGGCTGCGGGTCACTGGCACTGTTGGCGGCGGCTGTGTTGACTGGCGCGCGTTGGCCACCCCGTCGTTCGCAAGCAATGGTCACTTCGCCAGCGCGAGCTTCACCGGCACTTATCCGCGCGACTGCGGCGAACAGATTTGGTATGTGAGTCTGTTTGACGAGGGCGGATTGCTGGCGGGCACGTTTGCGCGGCTGTGGCGCGATTCGGGTGGCACATGGAGCGGGGTGATGAAAGACGGCCTGACGCCAAAGAACGCGCGCGTGCTCTACACCCACACATCTGCGCCGCTGGCGGCGATGGTGACCGACATCAATAAATTCAGCAATAACGTGATGGCACGACAACTGCTGCTCACCATTGATGCCGAGCTAAGTAAGCGCCCGGGGCAAGCCAAGCGCGCCGCCCGCAGCATTCGCGAATGGGCAAAAGTACGCGGCTTTGATTTGCCCGATCTGATCATCGAAAACGGTTCGGGATTGTCGCGAGTGGAGCGCATATCGCCGCAAAGCATGGCGAAAATTCTCGAGTACGGGTTGACGGCGCCATTCGCCAGCGACTTCGTGTCATCGCTGCCGCTCGCGGCGACCGACGGCACCCTCGCCAAACGCTTCGTCAATCAGCTCGCCGACGGGTCAGCGTATTTGAAAACGGGTACGTTGACCGGGGTGAAGGCGTTGGCCGGCTATCTGCTGTTGCCCGGAGATCGCAAGATGATCTTCGTCGGGATGGTCAATCACGGCAATGCAGAGGCGGGGCAGAAGGGGCTGGATGCGGCGGTCGACTGGGTCTATCAGTCCGAGGCTGCAAATTTGAAGGCTATTTCAAGATAGCGGCGCGGTGGCAATGCAAGCATTGCCACCAAAGTGTTAACTAAATTGCCCGCTTTTCGGTCAAGCGCAGCCAGCCTTTGATGATGCGGTAAACCCACCACACCCAGACCACGGCGAGTACTACAAAGCCGACGGCGACGATCGCCAGAATGATGCCGATGGTGGTCCACAGCAGGCCCCACCAAAAAGTGCGGATCAACCAGCTGTAATGTGACGCAAGGTAGCTGCCAACCGCGTCGTCGCGTTTGATGTAGGCAACGATCAACCCGGCGATCGCGAAGATTCCGGTGATGAGACCTAATGCGTATAGCGCGTAGGTGATGTGCGTGATCTGAATCGTCTGCCCGTTGGGAGCAGAAGGATCAGGGGTTGCTGTGATGTTGATGACATCAGACATGTCAAATTTCTCCTAGTAAATACAAAACTACAAAAGTGAGTGGCGGCTGCCGGTAGTTACAGCGCAGTATCGCTTATGTGCAATATCGCTATGATTGCCCTGAAATGCAAGCTTCGCGACCACCCGATACGCATCAATCGCGGGCAGGCGCGATAAAGCGCATAGAGCGCAGATGAATTGAGAGCAGAAGTTATGGCACATCAAGATGAATCGAATGCAAACCGGGTCGTAGTGCTCGAAGGCTCACCTCTGGGCACGCCTATGGCGAAGTCGTTCTCCACCGTGGACCAGGCCGAAAGCTTTGTCATCGATCGCATTCGTGCGTCGGTGTCGGCTCAATTAAAAGATCGCTTCGAAAAAGCGCTAGTCGATCAAGTGGTCAGCGAAGACGGCGTCGCAGCGGTGTCGTCCGTTCTGGCAGGTAAGCTCGCCTTTGTGCGCGCTTTAGCCACCGCCTACGCTCCCAAAATTGCCATCACAACCCGTCGCTATGACGATGAGGATGATGCGCGGCGGTGATTTCTTGCGCCGCGCCCGCGTGCAGCAAATGCACGCTTTGCCCCAGTGGGGGTGGGGGTGGGTGTGCGGTTGGGGAAAGAAAAGGCGGCTGAGCAGATTAGTTGTGGTCACAGCCTGTGCTCTGGTTTCCGCCTGCGCCAGCTTCGACCCGCACAACATCATCAGTCGCCACGTTCCCAGCGGCGTAAGTGAGCCGGGCGCCAGTACAAACCCCGCGATTCGTTTGGCCGCGATTGATGCCGTATGGACCACCATCAGCGAGCGCTACTACCGCGCTGATCTGAACGGCGTCGACTGGCGGGCCGCGCGGAGCAAATGGCAATCGCAGGCACTTGCCGCGGCAACCGACGAGCAATTCTGGGAACGCCTCGACCAGATGGCGGGTGAGCTCGCAGACTCGCACACCCGCGTTGAATCGCCGACCATGGTTGCGCGACGCAAACAGCAGCAGTCGTTCTCGCTCGGCCTCAACCTGCGCAACATTGACGACAAACTCACCGTGCTTTCGGCACACCCCGAGGCCGATGCGTTCTGGGCCGGCATTCGCTCGGGTATGCTGGTCACGCAGATCGCTGATCGCGACGCGCAAACGCAGTGGCGCGAGTGGTCACAGAGCGCACGCAAAACGTCCTCACCACAAGCGGCCCTTCGGGCGCCGCTACGCAAACTCAACGAAGCCGCAGCGTTGGCGGCGAGCAGTGCAACGAACGCAGGCTATACGTTGCAAATCGAGCGCGTCGACGGCACCCGATTCACCGCATCGCTGAAACCGAGGACGGTATCAACCCGCCCATCGGTGACGCATCGTGTGTTGCCCTCTGGCGTGGGCTACGTGCGATTAACCGCGTTTCAGGAGTCGTTGCACGGCGCGTTGTTGCAGGCCATTATTTCGCTTAAAGATACGCCCGCGTTGATCCTCGATTTACGCGGCAATGGCGGCGGTTCAGCTGCCATGTCTGAATCCTTAATCGGCAGTTTTTTCAATGCAAAAACGCTGATCGGACGCACCGAAACCCGCACCGGCCAACCCATCAGCATCGCCTTCGGCGCAATCAAGCTCATCGCGCTGGAACGCAGCGTGCCCGGCCGCGCAGACGCGTACGCAGGCAATGTCGCGATCCTCATCGACAGCGACAGCGCCAGCGCGTCCGAGGCCACCGCTGGCGGTCTGCAAAGCACCGGCCGCGGCATTGTGGTGGGCGAAACGTCCTGCGGCTGCCTGCTCGCGTATCTCGGCTACGCAACGTTGCCCGGCGGAGGCGAACTGGCGTACAGCGAAGTCGGCTTTACCACCATCAAAGGCGAGCGCATAGAAGGCCGAGGGGTGATCCCGGACGTGGTGGTCGAACGCACCAGTGCAGATATCCGCGCCAACCGTGATCGCGCGTTGGAAATGGCACAGGCGGCGTTGCTGAAATAGGCCGCACGCCGCTCCTATCGTTTCCGCGCGTGGTGGGTATTGGCTAGCATCATCTATCTAAAGCAAACGCCACCTCATCATGCAATTCGCCGACCGCCTGAAAAACGTAGAAACCTCCGCCATTCGCGAGCTGTTCAAGCTGCTCGGCACGCCGGGCATCATCAGCTTTGCTGGCGGCTTTCCTGATCCCGCGTTATTCGACGTCGAAGGCATTCGAATTTCAGCCGACGCCGTGCTCAGCAACAACCCCGGCCCGGTGCTGCAATACGGCGCCACCGAGGGCTACGGCCCACTGCGCGCACAGCTCAGCCTGTTTATGAAAAACAAGGGTGCCACCGTCGCGCCCGACGGCTTGATCGTCACCACCGGCAGCCAGCAAGCGCTTGATCTGATCGGCAAAACGATGATTTCGCCGGGTGACAAAGTTATCGTCGAGGCGCCCACTTTTTTGGCCACCATCCAATGCTTTCGCCTTTACGGCGCCGACATTTACGGCGCGCCGATTGATGCTGACGGCGTGCAGGTCGACGTGCTCGAAAAGATGATCGAGGAACTTAAGCCCAAGCTGGTGTACCTCATCCCCACTTTCGGCAACCCCAGCGGCGCAACCCTGTCGCTCGAACGGCGCAAACGCATTCTGGAAATTGCAGCGCGCACCAAAACGCTGGTGGTTGAAGATGACCCCTACGGCGAGCTCTATTTCGGCACGCCGCCACCGCCGTCCATGCTTGCGCTTAGCGACGACATTCCCGGCAGTCGCGAATGGCTGGCGCACTGCGGCTCACTGAGTAAAGTGCTGAGCCCGGGGCTACGCGTGGGCTGGATGATCGCACCGGCCGCGCTGCTCGCCAACGCCAC
>JACMNN010000077.1 GCA_014378555.1 Burkholderiales bacterium
CTGACCGTTTGACCAGGCAATCGCGTGTATTGACAACGGGTCATAGGCGTCGATCTCTGATTCAGCCGGCACTTGTTGCTCTTCAACAAACACCTCAAATCGAATCGCCTTGAGGGTGGCCATGTCATCAGGCCAGCTGGCTGTTTTTACTTTGAATTCTGAACTCATCATCGCAGGTGGTTTACGTCGGGAAACAAAAAAACTTTTTAGTCGCAGCGCCGATTCTGCCGCGAGCACGCCGCCCACAACGATGCGAGCATGGTGGTTCAAGCGCGGCTCGGCGAACAGATTTATCACGCTACCTGCGGCACCAAATTTCGGGTCTGGCGCGCCCCACACTACGCGACTTAATCGCGCATGAATGATCGCTCCGGCGCACATCGCGCAAGGCTCAACCGTGGTGTAAATGGTCGCCCCTGGCACCCGATAGTTGTTGATGGCACGAAAGGTGTCACGCAGGGCAACCACCTCAGCGTGTGCGGTGGTGTCGCCGTCACGAATCACGCAGTTCGCACCGCGGCCTACGATCTGACCCGCCACCACCAGCACCGCACCAATCGGCACCTCACCGGCAGCACCCGCTTCATCGGCGAGCCGCAGCGCTTCGCGCATGAAGCGGTCGTCGTCAGGCGTCGGTGCCGCTGCGCTCACAAGCCAAGCCGCTCCATCCACGCGCCCAGCGCCCGCTCATCCGGGCCACCTGCCGCGTAAATCGTCTTCATCGACGCATGCGCCTCAGTGCGATGCTGATTAATCTTAAATTTGCTTTGCAACCGCGTTACGCGCAACTGATACGCCGAGATTGCGCCGAGCATCATCGTCTGGTATTTGGCCTCCAAGCCGCGCCACTGATCGGCGTACGCCGGTTCATGAATACCAATCAGAAATTTCAGAAAGTCATCTTTCGCGGCGTCACCGAGCACTTCCGTCACCTCGCCATAAGCATGCACGGCGATGTAATTCCAGGTTGGCACACGCGCCAAATCAGGATAGACGCGCGGCGACATGTAGGCATGCGGCCCTGAAAACGCGATCATCGTACGCGCATTGGCAGACAGCAGCGCTGCCTGCGGATTGGCGCGCGCTACATGAAAGTGCAGCGTAGTTTCGTCACCCGAATCGACCACTGCCACCGGCAAAGGCGTGGCAATCGGTGAACCATCCGCATCGGTCGAAATAAGCATCGCGAAAGGATAGCCGCGCATCACATCTAACGTGGCTGCGCGATCAGGGGCTTCAAAGTGTTTGGGAATGTACATGAGCGTTAGTTGAGTTTTTTGGTGCGGCGTCCGGCGGCAATTAACACAACCGTCAGCAGCGCGACGACCAACATAGCGGGTTCGATGGGTTCGTTGAGCAGCAATGCGGCAAAGCCGAGCGTGAAGAATAACTGGATCAGTTGCACCTGGCTCACCCTTGCAATGCCGCCCATCGCGAGGCCTTTGTACCAAAAGAAAAATCCGATCCACTGACTCATCAGACCGAGATAAATAAACGCCGTCCATACCGAGGCGGGCGCAGCAGCGGGTTGCGCTGGCATGCTCCACAGCGCAACTGCGAGCGTGCCCGGTAGCGCCAAGATCAACGCCCAAGAAATCACCTGCGGACCGGTCAAATGACGCGTCGCAATGGCGCCGCTGGCATAGCCCAGTCCACCCAACACAATACCCAACAACATCAACGCGTCGGCGGCGCGCAGCTCGCCATGCGCGCGCTGCCAGGCGTAACCACACACCAGCAACGTACCTGCCACCGCACACCACCAGAATCGCCGTGACAACGATTCACGATTCAACCATGCGCCAATGACTGCAGTGGCCAATGGCAAGATGCCGTTAACCACTGCGGCATGACTTGATGACACGGTTTGCAGCGCCAGGGTGTTGAGCAACGGCCAGCCGAACACAATACCCACCGTCGCACCGGCCAGTGGCCACCAGAGTGCGCGCGGAGGCATCGGTGCGCGGGTGGCAATGAGATACACGATGCCGGCGACCGCCGCCAACACGGCGCGTCCCGCCCACACAAACCACGGCGACAACACGTCCCCGGTCATCGCGATCTTGGTCATCGGCATCGTGACACTAAAAATGAGGACGCCGATCGCGCCTAGGATCAGGCCGGCAGACTGAGGATTCATGAAGAACTAACGTGTTCTATATATCGAACGAAAATTATAAGATTGCTAAGGAAATACGGATTTATCAACTCGTCATCCTGAGCGAAAAGCGAAGGTTCATGCAGCAAGCAATGATTTCAATGACTTATCACGGTCCTCGCATGCCAACTTATCCTTCGCCGCGCTCGCCGGTTGTCAAACCCTTCGCCGTTGGCTCAGGGCGAACGGCTAATGGCGGACGGTGAACAAGGCTGAATCGTTGTGCAGCGGCTTAACCGGATTCAGGATGACATTTCCCCGCCCCCTATCCCGCATGCGGGATAGGGGTTCTACCGCTTAGTCACCCGTGGCGGCGAATGAATCACTAATATCCACTCCGCCTTTTTGGTGCCTGCATTGCGAACTGAATGCTCACTGTCTGCCGCGAACTGCGCTGCGTCGCCGGCTGCCAGCACGAACACCCGTTTGCCAACCGCAACTTCTATCTTGCCCGCCTGCACCACAATGTGTTCGTGGGTGCCGAGCGCGTGTGCCGGAAACTTGCCCGTCGATTTGCGCGCGGGCAGGCTGTTGTGAACGATTTCGACCGTGGCATCGGGGCTGACCGGCGACAAAGTGCGGCGAATTAACCCCGTTTTTGGGTCGGTGTAAATCGGCTGCTCTGCCGCTAATTGAATATGCACCGGCGGCCCGTTCTCGCCGCGCAGCAGCGACGATAGCGACACCGTCATGCCTTCCGCCAACTTCGCCAGCATCACCGCCGTTGGACTGGTGAGCCCGGCCTCGATACGGCTCACCACAGATTTGGAAACACCCGCGCGTTTAGCCAAATCAGAGAGCGTGATTTGCTGAACTTGGCGAGTGGCGCGGATGGTGCTGCCAATGGACTGGGCGACCTTGAGTGCATTGCTCGCGTTGCTGGCAAGACCAGTGGCCTTGCGCACCACAGCCAAGGCGGTGCCAAGTGCGATGGCACCGGTACTCTTCGGACCCATTTTTGTCGTCATACCAAAACCTTGTAGTTAACGACGATGCGTGGATTGTAGGAGCGGCACGCCGACGCGTCACACCGATCGCGGTACGCCACTTCTACAAATTACGCCGACGTCAACGTGTAGTTATCTTTGCCATCCTTCATGGTCCAGCCCAGCAACACCAGCTCGCCGCGCAAGCGATCGGCTTCGGCCCAATCTTTGGCGTTGCGCGCGGCCCAGCGCGCATCGGCGACCACGCGAACAGTCGCGGGCACATCTTCAATTTTTGGCGTCCACGCAGCCAGACCAAAGCCAAACGCTTCGTCAAATTTAAGTAACGTCGCCTTTTTGATGCCCGGCGCGAGGTCAGACTTGAGCACTTCAAATCCCAACGCCAATGCTTGCGGA
>JACMNN010000078.1 GCA_014378555.1 Burkholderiales bacterium
GCCAGCGAATTCATTTTGCAGCGATGTGCGAATGCCGCTTGTGCTGCTTTGTAGTTTTCCTTCTTGCCCTGCCACACTTTGAGTGCGCTGAAGTGCAGTGCGCGGCTGTAACTAAACGTGAGCGGCCACGGCTTGCCGGAAATTTTGTTCATCTCGTTTAAATGTGCGGCGGAGTCAATGTCCGATTGGCCGCCAGACAGGAACACGATGCCGGGCATGGCGCCGGGAATGGTGCGCTTCAGACATTCAACGGTACGTGCGCCGACTTCCGCTTGGCTCGCGCGGTTTTTGCCGTCTTTGCCCGAGATCACCATGCTCGCTTTAAGGACGGTGTGCTCAATGGAAACCTTGTTGTCTGCCATCTGCCCAATCAAGGTGCGCAGCACCGCTTCGGTGACGTTAAACGAGGTGTCGATATCGTAGTCGCCGTCAAACAACACTTCCGGCTCGACCACGGGAACGATGCCCGCTTCCTGACAAATGGCCGCATAGCGCGCAAGCGCATGTGCATTGGCCCAGATACAACGGGAGGTGGGGATTCCGTTGCCAATGGTGATGACCGCGCGCCATTTTGCGAAGCGAGCGCCGAGTGCGAAATACTCCTGCATGCGCTTTTGCAGACCATCGAGACCGTCGCTGATAATTTCACCGGGAGCACCGGCGAGATCTCGTGTGCCGGCGTCGACCTTGATGCCGGGAAGCACGCCGATGGAATTCAGGTAATCGGCAAACGGCACGCCATTGCTGAGCTTCTGGCGTAGCGTTTCGTCGTGCAAAATTACGCCAGAAATGGTCGATTTCATCGCCGGCGTGGTGAACAACATTTCGCGATAGGTACGGCGCATTTCCTCGGTGTCGGCAACACCAGCGACGGCGAAGCGCTTGGCACAAGTGCCGGCGGATTCGTCAGCTGCGAGCAGGCCTTTGCCGGGGGCGACCAGAGCGGTCGCTGTTTTTGCGAGAAGTGCTGAATCCATTTGGGCCTGTAATTGTGTGGTGAGCGGGAACCTTGATTTTAGGGGGCTCGCAGTCTCTTGACCACTAGCGATACCCCTACGCCCAGCAAAATAGCCCATTCCAGAGGCATCACGAGCGTGGCGACGAAAGTGGCGAGCAGCGTGATGCGCTCGAACTTGTCCGAGAGTAAGTAACCAATTTCGCGTCGATCAATCAGGTTCCACGCCACCAGAAACAGGATCGCGGCGACTGCCGCCAGCGGCAAAAATTGTGCAAGCGGAGCGACGAAAAACAGAATTGCCACCAAAAAAACTGATGCCGTGATCGCAGAGAAAGGCGTGATCGCGCCCGCCGCCACGTTAACGCCGGAACGGTTGAACGAGCCACTGGCAGGATACGACGAGAAGAAGGAGCCGATCACGTTGGCAAGGCCCTGGCCCAAAAACTCCTGATTGCCATCGAGCGCTTCGTTGCGACGTTTGGCAAGCGCCTGCGCGATGGAGACCGCTTCGGCCAGCGCGAGTAACGTCATCGCAATAGAGGGAATCAGCAACATCTTTAGTGTGTCCAGCGACAAGTCGGGCATTGACAGCGGTGGCAACGCGCCCGGCAACGCGTCGACCGTTTTGATCACCAGCGTCGGATCAACCCAGCGTGCAAACGCTGCGACGACGCTGCCAACCACCACGGCGATGAGCATGGCCGGTACGACGCGGTTGAGCGGTTGCCAGAGCAGGGCGGTGAGCACCGTTAATCCACCAATCGCTGCCGTCACAGGCTGTATTTGCGTAAGGTTCGCGGTGAATTGCAGTACGGTTTGCAGCACCGAAGCACCGCGCGTGATGTCAACACCAAAAAAATTGCGAATTTGCGAATTTACGATCAACACCGCCGCTCCCGCCGTGAAGCCTACGATCACTGTGTGTGAAACAAAGTTGATAAGCTTGCCCGCTCGAGCCAGCGCCAGCAACAATTGCCAGATGCCGACCATGAATGCGAGTGTGATGACCAGCTGCACATAGCGTGCTGATTCCGGTTGCGCCAAAGGGGCCATGATGGCCAGCACGGTGAGCGAAATGGCGTTGGCCGGGCCGGTGACCATGACCCGCGACGAGCCGAACAGTGCGGCGATGATGCACGGGACCATTGCCGAGTAGAGGCCATACGCCGGTGGCATGCCGGCGAGCGTTGCAAAGGCCACACCCTGCGGCAGCACCACGATGGCACCGGTCAAACCAGCTAGGACGTCGGCACGCAGAACTGAGCGGTTGCGAAGTAGCGGCCACCACGCCAAAAACGGAAAGTAGCGCGTCATAAGTCCACCAGCCTACACGCGCTGCTGTCCGTGATAGAGCCGCACCACATGCTCGGCTTCGGCGAAAAACAACCAGCGTTCGACCAGCAGTCCAACTAGGCAAATTATTGATGCAGTCCAAAACCATTGGCTGAAATAGCAAAGGATCAGCGGCACTATAAATCCACAAGCGATGGCGATCCAGCGTAGCAAACGAGCCTTGTCGCGCGCCACCGAAAAACCAAATTCATTGGTCAGAAAGGTACCGTGCGAATGGCCAACATCGAGAAGCCGCACCTTGCCTTGCTGAAACCCCAGCGCATCATTAATGGTGTGCTGATTGCGCGGATTTTTAACCAGATACGTCAGGTAGAGAACCAGCCCCAACGCCAGCAGTACGATCGCCACCATGGGTCTTCCTACCGGCCCGATCTCGACCGGACGGAGCGTGAGCACTGCGGGCAAAAGTACGGCACCGCTCATCAGGCCAAACAGCACATATTTCACCGGTGTCATCCACGTGTTCCAGCGCGGAATGGTTTTTAGGCAACCGTAGATCATGCCGGTGCAATAGAGCACAACGATGCAATCTGCAATCAACAGGCCTAGCGTGATTGGCGTGAGCTGCGGCATGCCTGATTGCAATCCGTAGAGATGCAGCGCGGCCAGTGGATACAACGCAATTGCGAACGCGCCTTCACGCGCCAGCCACGACGTGCGGACGCGCGTCAGAGCGTAAATCACGTTCTTGCGATTAGCGAGATGCAGCGTGGAGGCGAAAAGACCCGCCGTGATCAGCGCTGCCGCAATGGCCGCACCTTGGTAGAAGGTGGTCGCATCCATGCGGATGTGGTTGGCCATCAATGAGGCGACCAGCAGCCACACCAGCAGTCCCAGCCCTGCACCTGAGGCGACGGTAAAAAAGATAACCGAGAGGGCGGGCTTCATAGGGCTTGCCCCTCTGCCTTGAGGCGAGAGGGAAGCATGCAGGCGTGGTCACTCATAGCTGAATCAAGCGATTTACAAATGCCTTCGCTTTGTCGCTCAAACCTTGTCGCAGCGGCAGCTCGGTTTTCACTTCAACCGGTTTACGTGGCGACAGATACGCGTTCGTTGGTTTGTAACCAAGATCGTCGAGCATCGACTGGGTGCCACGGGATGCCGCGAGCAGCGAAACTTTTGACTGCGGATCGTCGTAGTCACCGAAGTGCCGGGCGTGGGTCGGGCAGGCAAGCACGCACGCGGGTTGGCGATCGGCTTCGGCAAGCTGCGCGTCGTAAATTCGGTCTACGCAGAGGGTGCATTTTTTCATCACGCCTTCATCTTGATCCAGCTCGCGGGCGCCGTACGGGCAGGCCCAAGCACAGTAGTTGCAACCCATGCAACGGCTCGGGTCGACCAAAACGATGCCGTCCTCGGCGCGCTTGTAACTGGCGCCGGTCGGGCAGACGGTGACGCAATGCGCTTCCTCGCAATGCATGCAGCTCATCGGGACGTTGATGGTTTTCGACAGCGGTTGATGCGCTGACGGGTCAGCCTTCGAGCCGCATTGATGCGGCGAATAGGTCGGATCACCTTCAAGCTCGTAATGACGAATGCGGTTGTACCAAGTGCCGCTAGGCGCTTTGCCGTAAGCGTCGTAGTCCGGTGCGCCGCCCATTAGCGACTGTCCGTTCCACTCCTTGCAGGCCACCGCACAGGCGTGGCAGCCGACGCAGGTGTCGAGATCGATGGCGAGGCCTAGGCGCATCTTGCTGCTCCATTCATGGTCATTGTTTCGCCCCAAACTCAAGCTTCGGCCAGACGCCCGTTTCATCGGCCTTGCGAATCCGCACCCGCAGGTCGTACCACGCAGCCTGACCTGTGATGGGGTCACTGTTCGACAAACGCTCGCCGGTTGAAGATCGCACGCTTTCCGAAATCAGGTGATTAAGTAGAAAGCCGACGGTTGCTTCCGACGCGTCTTTAGCCAAGCCCCACGCTTCAGACATTTTGCCAATCGCGTTCCAGGTCCACACAGTGTTGGCCTCGACGCCTTCCATCGTTTTCATTTGACAACGAATTTTTCCATGCGCGGATTCGACCCACACCCAATCGAGATCGTTAAGGCCTAGTTCGCTTGCTTTGCTGGTAGCGACATACAAATAGTTTTGCGCAATGATTTGTCGCAGCCAAGCATTCTGCGAGTCCCATGAGTGATACATCATCATCGGACGCTGGGTGATGGCATGCAGCGGAAATGCGTCCGCTGCGGGCGAGTCAACCGGTGCGCCGATCGCGGCACCTACGTCGTCGGTTGAATACCACACCGGAAGCGGGTCAAAATATTTGGTGAGGCGCGCCTTATCGACCTCGCGCGTCGGCAGTGGCCCGGCATAAAGACCTTGGCCCGCCAATCGAAATTTTTGCAACGGCTCGCTGTAGAGTTGCGCGATGATGGGTTCCGGTTTCGGAATGAACGCCGCGTCGGTTGCGGCCTGCAAGTAATCGCGGTTTACGCCACGCATCCAGCGCTGATTTTCAGGCCAGTGATGGGCGAAAAAACTTTCGGCTTCGATGTAGGCCTTCCACTGATTGGGGTTCGGCTCACCGCGCAGCGATTTGTCGCCGTCTTTGCCGCGAAAGCCGCCGAGAAAGCCAATGCCCGGTGCGCGCTCGTAGTTCACAATGAAGTCGGTGTAACCCGCGAACTTGCGCTCACCTTCGGGGTTAATAAATGCGGGAAATTTGAGTCGTGCTGCAAGCTCAACCAGCACGTCCTGCCAAGGGCGCACATCGCGATCCAGCGGCAAAATCGGGTGGCGAATCGCATCAGCCGCGGCGTCCGGCTCGCTGATGGGGCGATCGAGAAAACTGATCGCGTCGTAGCGCTCGAGATACGTGGTGTCGGGCAGTACCAAGTCGGCAAAGCGCACCATCTCGGAATCAAACGCGTCAGCGACAACCAGAAATGGGATTTTATGATTGCCCGCTTCGTCCACCGCTTTCAGCATGTCTTGTGTTTCGGCGGTGTTCATCGCGCTGTTCCACGCCATGTTCGCCATGAACAAGATCAGCGTGTCGATTTCGTATGGATCGCCTTCGACTGCGTTTTTGATCACGGCATGCATCATGCCGTGCGAGGCGAGCGGCGCCTCCCACGAATACGCCTTATCTAGGCGTAGCGCGTTGCCGTTGGCGTCGAGCGCAAGCTCTTCAGGACGGGTCGGAAAGCCGAGCGGCGTTTTTGACAGCGCGGTGTTGGGCGCGTTGATGAGGCTCGCGTCGTTTTCTGGCAATTGCGCAGGTGGAATTGGGCGCGGGAAGGGCGCTTTTGAGCGAAAGTTGCCAGGGCCGTCAAGCGCGCCGAGCAGCATTTGTATGAGATGCAGCGAGCGACACGTTTGAAAGCCATTGGAATGCGCCGAGATGCCACGCATAGCGTAGAAGGCGACCGGGCGACCCACGACGGTGTTGTGCACGTTGCCGTAGATGTCGGTCCACACGCACGGCAGCTCGATGGTTTCTTTAAACGCCACGTGCGCGATTTCTGCGGCGATGCGGCGAATTTGTTCGGCGGGAACGCCGCAGCGAGCGGCTACGGCGTCGGCTGCGTATTCGCCGGCGGAATAGCGTTCGAGGATGAGGGACATCACCGTGCGCACGGTTTGCCGGGGAGGGGGACTTGCCTGATTGAGCGCGCTTGCGGTGGCAACACCCTCTCCCTCCGCCCTCCCTCCCCGGGGGAGGGAACCTTGCCAATTCAGCGCGGGCGCAACGCCTTTTTCCATGCGACACGCGGACTGCGTGGTCTGGTCATACACCAGCGGTTTGCCCTCCGCATCACGCAAAAACAGCCCGTCCTGCGACGTTCCCGGTGCGTCGATCACCAGCCACGGCGCGTTGCTGTACTTAACCAGATACTCGTGGTCAATCCAGTCGTGCTTGATCAGTTCGTGCACGATGGCTAGCGCAAACAGCCCGTCGGTGCCGGGACGAATCGGCACCCATTCGTCAGCAATCGCGCTGTATCCGGTGCGCACTGGATTCACCGATACGAACTTGGCGCCGCGCGATTTAAGCTTGTCGAGACCGATTTTGATCGGGTTGCTGCTGTGGTCTTCGGCCACACCCCACAGCACAAAATATTTGGCGCGATCCCAGTCCGGCGCACCGAATTCCCAGAACGAATAGCCGATCGAATAAAGGCCGGCTGCGGCCATATTGACCGAGCAAAATCCACCGTGTGCGGCCCAGTTGGGCGTCCCAAACTGCTGCGCCCACAGGCCAGTCAACGCCTGCATCTGGTCACGACCGGTAAAAAACGCAAGCTTTTTTGGATCGGTTGCACGAATGTGGGCGAGGCGTTTGGTCAGAAGATCAAGCGCGTCGTCCCATGAAATCGGATCGAAGATGCCGTCTCCGCGTTCGGTGCCGGGGCGGCGAATCATCGGGTGTTGCAGCTTCGCTTTCGAATACTGCTTCATGATCCCCGCGCTGCCTTTGGCGCACAGCACGCCCTGGTTCACGATGTGATTGCGGTTGCCCTGAATAAAGCGAATGTGCGGTATGCCGTCCTTTTCCTCGGTTGTGACGTTGATGCCGCAACGGCAGGCGCACATGTAGCAGGTGGTGTGATGCACCGTTTGCTTACTGCGGTCTTCGAACAGAATGGGACGCTCGCCGGCGGGTGTGACGGGGCAGGCGGTGGTTGGGGCAACGTTAGGCGGGGAAACGGATGTAGGCAAAGCGGCGGTTAAACGTAGAAAGTCGGTGGCAAAAGGAGCTGGCCAAGTACCGCGCTATTTTGCCGTAGTCATCCATATGAGTTGCTCAAAAGTAGTACATCCCGAAACGCGGCGTTTCGAAATTAGCGATCTTGGACGATTTTTTTCTGCCGTTAAGGCGATTCTTAGCGACAACTTAATTGCTCCGACAGCCTTGCAGATTGCGTTCTTGAGCTTAAAAAGGTAGAGTCGATAAATGCAAAAAACTGAGCCAAAGCCACGTTAAAAAACGCTCTCCGCACAAAGCTATTTGCTCATCAGCACGCCGCCAGTAACGGTCAGCGTCAATGTGACCTTGCCGCCCTCAATGGCTAATGGCTCGGCGTCTGCGACCGGCGCTGCGGCCGCGCGCATGGCAAACACTTTCGGTTGAACGGGGCGGGTGTCGCCGCTGATGCTGCCCAGATTAACTTCACGCAACGTGTAGCCGCCGAAACCAAATGCACGGCTCGCGGTCTGCGCTTTGCTGCGGAACGCCGCGATACCGCGCTCGATCAGTGCCGCCTCTTCGCGATCACGCAGCTCGCGTGACAGCTCAAAGCTTGAGCCGACAATCATCAACTTTTGCTGTGCGAGTTGCCCTGCCAGCGTGCCAAGCACTGCGAAATCTTTGGCCTTCAATATCAATTCAGCGCGCACCGTCCATCCCTCGCGCACACCTTTGTTATTCCAGCGCTGGTTGGTTGAAACCGCTCCAGTACGTGCCTCAACGCCTGTGGTGGCTTTCGCTTGAGCGAGGGCTGCGTTGATTGCTGATTGCACTTCACGGGTGATCGGTCCCGCGTCTAAGCCCTGCGCCTCGGCGGCGAGCGTGATCACCGCGAGATCCGGGATCACCTCTACCGCAACCGTCGCGTCCAGCGTCAGCGCATCGCGAGCAATGACAGTCGGGGCGACGGGTTGGGCGTTGGCGACGGGGGTGATAAGCGTCAGCGCTGACAGCACGCCAAATACGGTGAGGAGGGTAAGCGGGTGTTTCATGGCAATCCTGTTTTCTGCATGTAAGTTGATGGTCACACAACCTGTCGCGTGGACATGGGTTGCTTGCGTCGGTGTGGATTGAAACGATGCAGCACGCCCGTTGGGGTTAAGTATTTGCGTTCCGCCAGGCAAAACCGTGTTCGCCGCTTACACGTAAGATTTTGGCGACAGCGGCTGAAAGTAATCACCCGTAACATGCAAATGACTCCCAATCCTTACAGCGCGCGATGAACCTATTCTGTGCCCGATTTCAACGTGCTTCCGCCGCGACGCACACGCTTTTAGTGACTTTTTGGGTGACGTTCGCGCTGCTGACCACAAAAGTGCACGCGGCGCCGTTTGTGCCCGCTAGCGATTTAACCATTCTCGAGCGTTTATCGACCACGCCCGGCGAGTCAGCAAGGTTGAATCAATCAACACGCGCGATGCGCGCTACGCTAGCGCGAGATCCAAAGAATGTGGATTTGGCGGTGCGCATGGCGCAACAGTATGTGTCGCGCTCACGCAGCGAATCTGATCCGCGGCTGCTTGGTCAAGCGCAGGCTGCCCTCGGTGTGTGGTGGTCGCAGGCCGAGCCGCCGGTACCGGTGCTGTTGTTGCGGGCAACCATTCGACAAAGCTTACACGATTTCAGCAATGCGTTACGTGACCTTGACCAGGCCGTCAGGCGCGAGCCGGGCAACGCGCAGGCCTGGTTGACGTTGGCGACCGTCCAACAAGTCACCGGCAATCTTCCGGGGGCTGCAGACAGTTGCCGTAAGGTGGCGCCGCTGGCACCGCCATTGATTGGCATCACCTGTTTGGCAAGCATTGACGGCTCGCAGGGGCGCGCAGCAAAGGCCTATGACGCATTGAATAACGCGATGGTCGCGTCGGGCGCGACGGGGCGTGATTCGGGTGGCGTGCGCGGCTGGGCATTAACGCTTCAGGCTGAGTTGGCGGAACGTTTGGCGCGGCCGGCTGACGCCGAGCGGTTGTATTTGGCTAGTCTCGCCATTGACGCCACGGATGCGTACACGGTGGCGGCCTATGCCGATTTCCTGATTGACGCCGGTCGTGCGGCAGACGTGTTGAAGCTGATCCCAGCCGACACGCGTGGAGATGTGTTGCTATTGCGTCGCGCCATTGCCGCCAAGCTCGCCGGCGCAGCTGATGCGGCGCAGTTGGCGCAGGAGTTGGGGCAACGCTTTAACGCGTCACGCGCTCGAGGCGATCGCGTTCACCTGCGCGAGGAGGCGCGTTTTGAGTTGGCGGTCAAGTCCGATCCGATCAACTCGCTGGCGCTAGCGCGCGATAATTGGGTGGTGCAAAAAGAGCCGCTCGACGCACGCATCGCGCTCGAGGCAGCCATTGCCGCACGACAGCCCAAGGCGGTCGCCGACGTTTTAGCGTGGATCGAATCAACCCAGTTGCAAGGCGAAAAGCTTGCGCAGCTCGCGGCCCAAGCGAAGGCGCAATGATGAAGCAGCGTAATTTCATCGCGCATATTGGCGCGCTCGCGCTGTCTTTAGTTGCTTTGGTGGCCCATGCGCACAAGCCAAGCGACAGCTATCTCTCGCTACAAGTAGATGGCGAAAAAATCACCGGGCAATGGGACATCGCGCTGCGCGACCTAGACGTGGTGCTTGATCTGGACCGCAATGCCGATGCCGCAATCGATTGGGGTGAAGTGCGGACGCGGCATGCAGATATTGCCGCTTATGCGTTGGGCCGCTTGGTGCTCACGCAGCCTACGTTGACGGGAAAGCAGGGCGTTGCCTGCAAGCTCGCGGTCACCGATCAGTTGATTGACAACCATACCGACGGTGCCTACGCGGTGTTGCAATTGGCGGGTGCTTGCCCGAGCGCTGTGGCTTCGTTGGCAGTAAATTACAGCCTGCTGTTTGACGTCGATGCGCAGCACCGCGGCTTGCTCAAACTGGAGTCACGCAGCGCCAGTGGTGACGGCACGCCGTTCGTGCTGAGTGCGGTGTTCCCCGCTGACAACGCCACGCAAACGCTGAAGCTTTCTGAGCCCGGTGGCATAGCGCAGTTCGCGACCTATGTTGCTGACGGTGTGAAACACATTGCCATTGGCATCGATCACATCTTGTTTTTGATTGCGTTGCTGCTTCCTGCCGTGCTGCTGCGCAGCGGCGGCAAGTGGGTGCCAGTGGCCGACATTCGCACTGCGTTCTGGAGCGTGCTCAAAATCGTCACCGCGTTCACCGTTGCGCACTCAATCACC
>JACMNN010000079.1 GCA_014378555.1 Burkholderiales bacterium
CCCGCGCAACTCACTCTCACCCAAAACTCCCTAAATTGTCCCGTTTCCTGCCTACTTTTTACGCTTTTACTGCCCACCTTTGCAGCGACAACACCCGCAAACCGTTTACACACGCGACTCGCTGAAATAATTGAAAATAATATTACGTATTTCGTTTTGTTGGCAGTTTAGGCGTTGATTCGGTCGCCACTCGAGTCGAAACCTTAGCGGAGCGCTGCTCCTCTGCTGCGATGAACTCTTTTATCGCCGGATATGCGACGCTGCGCCAGCGGCTTCCGGAGAAGATGCCGTAGTGCCCGCAACCAGGCACCAAGATGTGTTTACGCCGTTCGTCAGGAATGTTCGAGCACAAGCCATGGGCTGCGTGGGTCTGCCCCGGGCAGGAAATATCGTCCAGCTCACCTTCTACTGTCATCAGTGCTACATCGCGAATCACCGACGGATCAATACGTTCGCCAGACACCTCCATTACGCCACGTGGCAATTGGAATTCCTGAAACACCCGTTGCACCGTTTCGAGGTAATAAGCGGCATCGAGATCCAGCACGGCGTTGTATTCGTCGTAGAACTTGCGATGCGTCTGCGCGTCTTCTTCGTCGCCCTTGATCAGATCATAGAAAAAATCTTGATGCGACTTAGCGTGGTGATTCGGATTCATGGCGACGAACCCGTAGTGCTGTAAGAACCCGGGGTACACGCGGCGACCGAAGCCAGGGTACTTAGCAGGCACACGAGAAATGACGTGCTCTTCAAACCACTCGATGCTGTGCTTGGTGGCGTACGTGTTCACACTTGAGGGCGCAACCCGCGTGTCAATCGGCCCACCCATCATCACCATCGATATCGGGCGGTTCGGATCGTCATGCGCCGCCATCAAGGTTACCGCGCACATCACTGGAACGGTCGGCTGGCAAACGGAAACTACGTGCACGTTTGGCCCTAGTGATTGCAAAAAACCGATCACATAGGCAACATAATCATCAAGGTGAAACAAGCCTTCCGACAATGGCACGATGCGCGCATCGCGCCAGTCCGTGATGAACACTTCATGATGTTGCACCAGCGAATTCACCGTATCGCGCAGCAGCGTCGAGTGATGCCCCGAGAGCGGCGCAACCAGCAACACGCGCGGCTCGCCTTTTGATCCAGCTTTGGCAAAACGGCGCAACTGGCAAAACGCTTTTTCCTCGACTATGGTCTCTTCAACAGCGTGGGCAACACCGTCCACCTCGACCGAGTCAATGCCAAACGGCAGCTTCGGATACTCCTGCGTCAGGCGCAGCGTCAGCTCGCTAGACGCCGCCAACCAATCGCTTTGCGGCATTTGTTTCCACGGATTGCCGTTTGACTGCGCCCATGTCATGCCCATTTGCGCGGCGAACCGCATGGGCGCACCCAGGGACTTTTGCATTTCGTGAAAGGCGTACAGCATCGTTCTCTTCTCTCGTAAATTTCTATGTTCTGATTTGGCTTTTCGCCACGCGTGACTAGATCGAACTCAAGCCGCGATATAGGTCTTCTTGCAGATCGGACTGGGACTCTAGTCCAACTGCCACGCGAATTAGGGTATCAGTAATGCCTGACGAGTCCCTTGCTGCTTGCGTCATACGCGAATGCGTGGTGCTCGCCGGATGGGTAATTGTGCTTTTCACGTCACCCAGATTGCCAGTGATCGACATGATTTTCACGCCATCAACGACCTTCCACGCGTCGGCCTTGCCGCCTTTGACGAGAAAAGACAACACCGCTCCACCCCCCGATTGCTGGCGTTTCGCCAACGCGACTGCCGGATGCGAATCGAGGAACGGATAGTTAACTTTGGCGACTTTCGGATGAGCCTCAAGCCAACGCGCCAAGGCGAGCGCGTTCTCGCTGTGTGCACGCATACGAATCGGCAGCGTCTCCAAACCCTTGAGGATGACCCAGGCGTTGAACGGCGCGAGCGACGGACCGATGGTGCGCAAAAAGTTAAATATCCTTTCGCGACACAGCTCTTTGCTGCCCACCAGTGCGCCGCCCATCACCCGGCCTTGCCCGTCTAGGTGTTTGGACGCTGAATGCACCACAACATCCGCCCCAAGCGAAAGTGGCCGTTGCAAAATTGGCGTGCAGAAGCAGTTATCCACGGCGAACACTGCGCCCACCTTGCGCGCCATCTCGGCGATGGCGGCGATGTCGAATACTTCAGCGGTTGGGTTGGACGGCGTTTCCAGAAACACCAGCTTGGTTCCTGGCCGAATCGCCGCGGCCCACACATCAAGCGAGGTCGAATTGACAACTTCGCAAGTGACGCCAAACTTGCCCATCACCGGCGCGCCGAACACGTTGAGGGTGGAGCCAAACACGCTGCCACTGGTGACAATATGGTCGCCCACCGAGCAAAGCGTCATCGCCAGCGTTGAAATTGCCGCCATTCCGGTGGCTGTCGCTATGGCCGACTCTGCGCCTTCGAGGGCTGCGAGCCGTTGTTCGAACATGTCCACCGTCGGGTTGGTGAAGCGCGAATAAATGTAGCCTGGCGCTTCGCCTGCGAAGCGTTTGGCCGCCATCTCAGCGCTTTCGTGCACAAAGCTTACGGTGGCAAACAGCGCTTCAGAATGCTCGTTGAACGGGGTGCGCAAACCGCCGGCGCGGATGGCCAGCGTGTCGAGATTGAGTGGGTGATTAGGGTCGGTCATTGGTCGGTCAGTAGCGCCTCGCCACGTGATTCATCACGCGACTGGGCAAGTCCTTGTAAAAATTGTGGCGTGATGTCGCCAGTGACGTAGCGACCGTCGAAGCACGACGCATCGAAATCTTCAATGGCGGGATTGCCGGCGCGGATCGCCCGCTTCATGCCGTCGATAGTTTGGTAAATCACCCGCTCGGCACCGATTTCGGTGGCGATTTGTGCATTGGTTTTGCCGACCGCGATTAATTCGCTAGGCGTCGGCATATCGATACCGTAGACGTTGGGATAGATCACTGGCGGTGCGGCACTGGCAAAAAACACTTTTTTCGCGCCCGCCTCGCGCGCCATTTGCACGATCTCGCGACTGGTCGTGCCACGCACGATGGAGTCATCCACCAGCAAAACGACTTTGCCTCTAAATTCGCTGGCGATCGGGTTCAGCTTTTGGCGAACGCTTTTCTTGCGCATCGCGTGGCCCGGCATGATGAAGGTGCGGCCCACATAACGATTTTTTACGAATCCCTCGCGATAAGGACGGCCGATTTTTGTCGCGAGCTCCAGCGCGCTCGGGCGCGACGAATCAGGAATCGGCACCACCACGTCGATGCTTTCCCAGTCGGGCAGCTTTTGCACCTCATCGGCCAGCTCGCTGCCCAGCCGGACGCGTGCGTCGTAAACGCTGATGCCATCAATCACAGAATCCGGGCGGGCGAGATAGATGTACTCAAAAATGCACGGCGTAAGCTTGGCATTGTCGGCGCAAAGCTTGGTGTGCAAGTGCCCCGCAAAGTCAATAAACAACGCCTCACCCGGCGCAACGTCGCGTTCAAACTTAAAACCGAGCACGTCAAGCGCCACGGTTTCACTGGCCACGGCAAATTCAGCGCCGGCCATGGTTTCATTGCGCCCAAACACCATCGGACGAATGCCATTGGGATCTCGAAACGCCACCAGGCCGTAACCAGCAATCATCGCCAGCACCGCGTAGGCGCCGCGACAGCGTTGATGCACCCCGCGGACTGCCGTAAAAATCTTCTCCGGCGTCAGCTTCACGCCCTGCGCGGCGCGTTCCAGCTCCAGCGCGAACACGTTCAGCAGCACTTCCGAATCGCTATTGGTGTTGATGTGACGGGCATCAATATTGAACAACTCGCGCTTTAACGCCTCGCCATTGGTCAAATTGCCGTTGTGCGCGAGCGTGATGCCAAATGGCGAATTAACGTAGAACGGCTGCGCCTCATGCACATTCACCGCGGAGCCTGCCGTTGGGTAGCGCGTGTGGCCAATACCTGCGGAGCCGTAAAGCTCGCGCATGTTTCGGGTGCGGAAAATATCCAGCACCATGCCTTTATCTTTGTGCATGTGAAACACCGCGCCGTCGGCGGTGGTGATGCCCGCCGCGTCCTGTCCACGGTGTTGCAGGCATAGCAAGCCGTCATAAATCAGTTGATTCACCGGGCCGTGGGACACGATTCCGATCACACCACACATAAGTCATTCCTTTCGGCATCAGCCGCTGCCGCTACAAATTTGATTCTTTTTGCCAGATCGTCGGGCAATTTGCTGCGCAAAATCGCGGCGATTGCCGCTAGTGGCTTAGCGCTGACACTATCGCGCCACCAAGTTAGCTCTGGTAAGGTGGTGGCGCCGGCGACAAACACCAGCAGCACCACGATCAGCGCACCGCGCACCACGCCGAACATCATGCCCAGCGCACGGTCGACAAATGAAAGCCCGATGGCGTTCACGACTTTGCTGAACAGAAACCCCGCGACGCTCAGCAACACGAAAACGCCGATAAACACCAGCGCATATCCAGCCAGCAGGCGCAGCCACGGCGTGTCTTGAGCGAACGGCAGCATCTTGGCGAGCTTGTCACCAAACAAAAACATGCAAACCACCGCGGCGATCCAGGCTGCCAGTGCGAACACCTCACGGATCACACCGCGCCACACGCCGATCAACGCCGATAGCGTTATCACCGCGACTACCGCGATATCAAATGCGGTCATGCGGTGCTATCTTGACGGTGACGACGGGCAGATCATTGCGACGTCAGCACTTTCGCCTCAAAGCCCGCTTGCGCTAGCTTGGCGCGCGCCGACTCGGCCTGCTGCTTTGTGGCATACGGCCCGACGCGAACGCGCGTCACGGCGCCGTTAGCTACATCGATTTTTTCGGTGTAAGCCGGGAATTTAAGCGATTTTGCGCGCTCGTACATGCTCTTTGCAACGGCGGCGTCACGTACGGCGATGACCTGAATCACTAGTTGACCGGTCTTGCGATCGGCCTCTAAGGCGGGATTGGTGGGGGCCTTTTCGGCGGCTTTTTCAGCAGCTTTAGGCGGTGGTTTGGCGGCTTCAACTTTCGGCGTACTGGGTGCTAGCGGAGCAACAACCGCGGCTTTAGGCGTCCCAGCTACGGGCGGCGCCAAAGCCGCCACGGGCCCGGGTTGAACGGTCGAAACTCCCGCCTGACTGCCCGTAGGCTCGGTGATCGCTGGAATTTCTGCGGGCTTCTCTGCAGCTTTTTTGCCGTCCGGAAATTTTGGCTCGAACTTGGTGCCCTCGACCGGCGGAATGCGCACATCGACGTTATCAGGCAGTGCGGGCGGTTCGCGTTCTAGGAACATCGGCACCGTGATGATGGCGATCAGCAGCAATACGGACGCACCGAGCAAGCGCCGGTTTGCACGGCGACGCAGTTGTTCAGCGTTGTCGGGCGCTCGTTCAGACGTGGCGGCAACCATTAATTTATGCGACTCACGTGGCTTGCGCAACGGTGAGAAACGAACCAAAGACCACAATTCTATCGGCTTCCGCCGCTATTTTGCGCGCCGCAGCATAAGCCACGCCCACAGTGGCGTGGCGGTGAATCGCGCGATCTTTGATGCCTTCGCTGGTGAGCGCGTCGCCAAGCGCCTGTAGGGTCACACCCCTTGGGCCGGGTAGTGGGGCAATATGCCACTCGTCAATGCGGTTTTTCACCGCCTGGATCACAGCGGCGATGTCCTTGTCGCGATACATCGAAAACACGGCATACGTCATGGGAAAGTACGCCATGTCAGCCAACGCTCGCTCCATAGCGATAGCAGCATGCGCATTGTGACCGACATCCAGCACGATGACCGGCCGGCCGGGAAGCACCTGAAAGCGTCCTGGCCACTCGACCTCAATGAGGCCCTGTTTAACTGCACCTTGCGAAACAGGCAATTTGTCGTTCAAGGCGTGAAGGGCCGCGAGCGCGGCCGCAGCGTTGCCCAGCTGATAGCTGCCGCGCAGGGCGGGAAGGGGGAGGCCGTGACGGCGCAACTCTGTCATTTGCGGCGAACGAGCCCAAAAGCTCCACTGGCTGGGCGTGTCCGGCGATTTCTGCCAACCAAAATCGCGCCCGATGTAGCGCGCATCCGCCCCACGCTCAACCACCACATCAATCAACGATTGCGGCGGCTCGGGCTCAGCAATGACCGCAGGACGCCCGCTGCGCAAAATCCCCGCCTTCTCCACCGCGATCAATTCACGTGTGTCACCCAAAAACTCAGTGTGATCCACGCCGATGCTTACGATCACGGCGCAGTCGGCGTCCAGAATATTGGTCGCATCCAGTCGCCCGCCGAGGCCGACCTCGATCACCCAAGCATCTAGCTTTACGCTGGAAAAGACGTGAAACGCGGCGAGCGTGGTGTACTCGAAAAACGTCAGCGGCAGATCGCCACGCGCCGCTTCCACCGCATCAAACGCGGCGACGAGTTGGGCGTCGGACGCCTCCACCCCATCAACCACCACCCGCTCGTTGAAGCGATGAATGTGCGGCGATGTATATCGCGCAACGTGAAAGCCCGCTGCGCGGAGGATTGCGTCGAGGTAGGCGCAGGTTGACCCTTTGCCATTGGTTCCCGCGACCAGGATCACTGGGCAGGTCGGCGCAACGTTCATCCGCTGAAAAATCGGACGAATCCGTTCCAGTCCCATCTCAATTTCTGGGCCGGATCGGATTGCAAAAATCCGCGTAAGCCAGTCAGCGAGGGTGGTCATAAATAAATTTCGACTATAGCTTTAGCGCGAAACACCCATTTTACTTGGGCATAAAGGCCATTTTTTGCAATAGTCGATAAATAGTCATTTAACGCGTCAGGCCAATACTGCAAACCGTTTTCTACGAAAGTTGTAGTCAAAACTAGCGCAGGGCGGTCAACAATTTAGCCAGCGTCGCCTTCAACTCACGGCGATCCACGATCAGGTCAATGGCGCCTTTATCGAGCAAAAACTCGGCGCGCTGAAAGCCCTCTGGCAATTTTTCGCGCACCGTTTGCTCAATGACCCGAGGCCCGGCAAAGCCCACCAGTGCGCCCGGCTCGGCAATCACCACGTCGCCCACAAACGCAAAACTCGCCGACACGCCGCCCATGGTCGGGTCGGTCAGCAGGCTGATGTACGGCAGTTTTTTCTCGGCTAGTTCGGCAAGCTTGGCAGTGGTTTTGGCCATCTGCACCAGCGACGCCAAACCCTCCTGCATCCGCGCCCCTCCCGACGCCGCGACCGAAATGAAACCGCATTTCGCCTTGATCGCCGCATCCACGCCGCGCGCAAAACGCTCGCCCACCACCGAGCCCATCGAGCCGCCCATGAAATCAAATTCGAACGCCGCGATCACGGCAGGCACCTTGTCGATGGTGCCCTGCATCGCAACCAGCGCGTCAGTTTCGCCCGTGGCGTCGGTGGCCTGTTTAAGCCGCTCGGTGTACTTTTTACTGTCCTTGAATTTAAGCGTGTCGAGGGGCGTCACGTTCGCGCCAATCTCTTTGCGTCCAGTTTCGTCAAGCAGCCCGTTCAACCGCGCCCGCGCGCCGATTCGCATGTGATAGCTGCACTTCATGCAGACGTGCTGGTTTTTTTCAACGTCGGCCGTGTAAAGCACCGAGTCGCACTTTGGACACTTCAGCCAAAGTCCTTCCGGCACGCCGCGCTTGGCACCGGTATCGCCTTTGACCGACGGAATAATTTTTTCTAACCAGGACATAGGCTTTTGGCGGACTAGCCGCTGCGTAATCTCGTGAGCCCTAATTTTCGCGGATTCTGCGCTTTACGCCTAACTACTAGCAACTTCGCCGTTCTTGGCCGTGGCGCATGGCCCAAACTGACCGGCTACTTGAGCAACTCCGCCACCGCGCAGGCGACCACCTGAGTTGCCTTGCGCAAGTCTTCAAGCAGCAAATTTTCATCCGCCCGCTTGGCATTGGACTCTGGCACGCTGCGCGGCCCTGCGCCGTACAGCACCACCGGAATACCGGCTTCGCTATAGAGGCGTGCGTCGGTATACAGCGGCACGCCAACGGCAGGAATCGGTTCGCCAAAAACTCTCTCGCCATGCTTCTGCAAGGCGACGACCAGTTTCTCCTGGCCGGCAAGCGGCTGCATCGCGTTGGCCAACAGCAGGCGTTTGATCTCGACCCGGATGCCGCTGCGCCCCGCCACCGCGCCTTCAATCATTGCGCGCACCTGAGCCTCAACCTCGGCCGGAGATTCCTCGGGGATCATGCGTCGATCCATCTTAAGCACCACTTTGCCGGGCACCACGTTGGTGTTGGTGCCGCCATTGATCTGGCCGACCAACATGGTGGGCGTGTTGATCCCCGCCACGGTGGACTTGATCTTGCCAAGGTCGGGCAGTTTGCCGTAGATCGCGTTGAGAATCGCGTTCGCGGCCTGCAAGGCGTCGTCGCCTGTTTCGGGCATCGAGCCATGCGTGGCCGTGCCGTGTACGGTGACCTCAAATTGCAAACAGCCGTTGTGCGCGGTGACGATTGAATAGCTGAAACTTGCACCGATGACGTAATCGGGCTGAGTTGCCTTAATTTCCAGCAGATAGCCAGGGCCGAGCAGTCCGCCGAACTCTTCGTCGTAAGTGAAGTGCAACTCGACCGTACCGTTGAGCCGGGTGCCCGCCTTTTCCGCCGCCTGCAACGCATCCAGCGCAAAGGTGAAACTCGCAATGTCACTCTTGCTGACCGCAACGCCGCGGCCGTACATGCGACCGTCCTTGACCTCGCCGCCATACGGATCAAACGACCAGCCGTCGCCGGGTGGCACCACATCGCCATGCGCATTGAGCGCAATGGTCGGGCCGCCGCTGCCAAATGTGTGGCGCACGATGAGATTGGTCACCGACAGCATGCCGTAATCGCGCACCCGCGCCTCGGGCACCACGAACCGTTCCACGGCGTAGCCTTTCGCGGTTAACAATGCCGCCGCTTTTTCCGCAGCGGGCTGGTTGTTTCCGGGCGGCGTGTCTGAAGGCACACGCACGATCTGGCGCAAAAAATCGATCTGCTCGGCGTGGTGGGCATCAACATATGATGCGATATACGATGCGATAGCAAATTCAGTATTCATAAATGCTCAGAATGGCTTGACGGGACGCTCGACACGCTGCGCGGTTGCTGCGGCGAAGACGGGCGGCTGATAGTTTTCAAAAAAATGCAGCAGTACGGCCGTGGCAATTTCGGCGTCGTCCGCTGTCATTGTTTCGTCGGGATGATGACTGATACCGTTATTGCCGCAGCGCACGAATAGCATCGCGATCGGCGCGACCGCGGGAAACATCATTGCATCATGTCCAGCGCCACTCGCGAGATAGCGCGGCTTGATGCCCTGCGCGGCAATGGCTGCTTCAAACTGCTTTTGTAAGGCGGCATCACACGGCGCAGCGTCGGCGTCGTAGAGCGTTTCAACGCGCAGTTTGACGTTGCGTCGCGTGGCAATGCTTGGCAGCTCGACTGCGAGCGCTTTGAGCGCAACCGCGCGAATTGAGTCATCGCCCGACCGCACGTCAATGCTGAACTCCACATCCTGCGGAATCACGTTGATCGCACCGGGCTTGACCGAAAGTTTGCCAACGGTACCCACCAGCCCCGCGTTGTCGGTGCAAAATTTTTCAACAAAAAGAATCATTTCAGCTGCCGCCGCCAACGCGTCCTGTCGCGCCCCCATCGGCACTGTGCCGGCATGGCCAGCAAGACCGGTCACATTGAGAAGCAGCCGCGTCGCCCCCGCAATGGCGGTCACCACGCCAACGGCCAGCCCCTCGTTGAGCAGAACCGGACCTTGCTCGATATGCGATTCAACGAAAGCGACGACTTCGCCGTACTGCTCGCCGCGGCGATCCAGCTCGCGCCACTTGCTGGCGTCGCCACCAAAGTCGTTGATGGCCTGACGCATGGTCACGCCAGCAGCATCAGCCTTATCAAGCCATGCCGGATCAAACGTACCGGACATCGCTTTGCTGCC
>JACMNN010000001.1 GCA_014378555.1 Burkholderiales bacterium
ACCTGTTCGGTGTTTATTTTTGGATTGGGACGAAAGGTCGCCGCAGCAACGCGCACCGCTTCTGCGTCGCGTGGTGTGTAGGCGCGCAGCGCGTGTTGAATGCGATTGCCAAGTTGACCGAGCACCACGTCGGGAATATCGGAAGGATTCTGCGTAACGAAATAAACGCCGACGCCCTTTGACCGCACCAATCGCACTACCTGTTCGATGCGTGCTTTGAGCTCCGGCGGCGCTTCGTTAAACAGTAGGTGTGCCTCGTCAAAAAAGAACACCAACTTCGGTACATCCGGGTCGCCGACTTCAGGTAACGACTCGAATAATTCAGACAGCAGCCACAGCAAAAACGTGGCGTAGATGCGCGGGTTAGATAGTAGTTTGTCCGCGGCCAAAATATTGACCACGCCCTTGCCGTCCACGGTCTGCATTAGGTCGGCTAAATTCAGCGCGGGCTCGCCAAAAAACTTCTCGCCACCTTGCGATTCCAAAGTCAAAATACCGCGCTGTATTGAGCCGATGCTCGCGCCGGAAATATTGCCGTAAGCGAGCTGATAAGCCTTGGCGTTTTCTCCTGCATGCACCAGCATCGCGCGCAAATCTTTCAGATCAAGCAGCAACAATCCCTTGTCATCGGCAATCTTAAACACCGCCGTGAGCACCCCGCTTTGCGTGTCGTTCAAGTTCAAAATGCGCGATAGCAACAGCGGTCCCATCTCCGCCACCGTCGCGCGCAGCGGATGGCCCTGCTCAGCAAACACGTCCCAGCAGGTCACCGGAAATGGCTCGTTGGAAAAAGTAGTTAACTTCAACATCTCCACGCGATCGGTCACCCGCTGATTACCGCCGCCCGCTTGCGATAAACCGGTGAGATCGCCCTTTACGTCGGCCATAAACACTGGCACCCCCAACCTTGAAAAACCTTCGGCAAGCACCTGCAGGCTTACTGTTTTTCCGGTACCCGTGGCGCCAGTAATTAGGCCGTGGCGGTTAGCCAGTTTCGGCAGCAGGTTGATGTCGGCGTTGGTATCCGTGGTCTTAGCGACGAGATAAGGGTTGGCCATGTGAGGTGTCCAGTCAATGATTTGCGATAACTGTAGCGGTTTTGCAGCGCCTGGTGATCGCCGATAATTCTCAGCTTGCAACAAATCGATTTTTTTGGAGCGACACATGGACATCAACGGCAAAGTCATCATCGTCACCGGCGGCGCATCAGGCTTGGGCGCAGCGACCGCGCGCGCCGCTGCAGCGAAGGGCGCGAAGGTAGTGATTGCTGACATTCGCCAGGCCGACGGCGAGGCGTTGGCCGCCGAGCTGGGTGGCAAATTTGTTAAGTGTGATGTCACCAGCGAAAATGACGCACAGGCGGTGGTGGCGGCGGCCGTTTCACTGGGCGAACTGCGCGGGCTGGTCAGTTGCGCAGGCGTTGCCACGGGCGAAAAAGTTGTAGGGCGCGAAGGTGCAAGCGGCATCAAAAAGTTTGCCCTCACAGTGCAGATTAATTTGGTGGGCACCTACAACATGATCAATCAGGTTGCCGCCGCTATGCAGACGCTGCCGGCGATGGCGGACGGTGAGCGCGGTGTAATGATCAACACTGCGTCGGTGGCCGCATTTGACGGGCAAATAGGGCAGGCCGCGTACAGCGCGTCGAAGGCGGGCATCGTGGGTATGACGTTACCCATTGCGCGTGAACTGGCGAAGAGTGGCATTCGCGTGATGACCATCGCGCCGGGAATTTTTGAGACGCCGATGATGGACGGTTTGCCGCCCGAGGTGCAGGCAAGTTTGGGGCAAATGGTTCCGTTCCCGTCGCGCCTGGGGCGTCCGCCAGAATATGCATCGCTGGCGATGCATATTTTTGAAAACGTGATGCTCAACGGCGAGGTGATCCGCCTGGACGGCGCGATCCGCATGGCGTCGAAGTAATGCGCGGCTCAGACCTGCGGACAGAGGTAGTCGTAGGGTGATCACGGCGTGCCCACCGACACGCGGCTCACGCCCCCGTTCTGTACGACAACGTCACGGTCGGCAGAGGCTGCCCACC
The DNA here is from genome assembly GCA_014378555.1 of Burkholderiales bacterium. Lineage (GTDB taxonomy): Bacteria > Pseudomonadota > Gammaproteobacteria > Burkholderiales > Casimicrobiaceae > Casimicrobium. The sequence continues at coordinate 2,042 of JACMNN010000001.1, forward strand.
CTACC
>JACMNN010000080.1 GCA_014378555.1 Burkholderiales bacterium
GTGATTGTGCTTTGCCTCTATTGAGCGATCCACCACCACGCGGTCGCCATCGATGATGCCCGCGAACAACATCGAGTCGCCACGCACGCGGAACAAAAAACTTGCGGATTTGTGCCGCACTAAGTAATCGTTGAGATCGATTCCGTCTTCCATGTAGTCGGTAGCCGGAGAAGGGAATCCCGCAGGCACGGAAAACACAAAAGACGGCAACGCGCACGCCAGCACGCCCGGCAGCAGTTGCAACGCAAGTTGCTCCAACGTCGGCAAAGCAGGGGTTATGGGGCGATCAGGTGGCACAAGCTTAATATGTATGTAAATACAGTGTTGCCGCAGTCTACGGCGTTCAGACCAACGGATGCTGAGAGCTATAAAACGTCAACGAGTCAGCGGTTTCATGGGCTCAAGCAGCGAGGCGCTGCGCTATTGTTGGAAGTCGAAAACAACGATCGGCGGAGATGCTGAGTGAACCATCAGCGCTCATCTTGTAGCCCAATATATAAAAATCTATAATCGGCTATAGTTTCTAATAATCACTCAGCGAACTATGGGTACTCTACAAACTGCCGACCGGATTTTTCATCGTCCAGATTTGGCCGAGCGACTCGCGCGCGTGGTGTTGGATGATTCGCCTACCTCGGCATCCCCGTCCGGCGTGTTTCTCTCAGCCCCGCGTAGAACCGGCAAGACCACCTTTCTTCGCCAAGACCTGATCCCGGCGCTGACCGGAGCCGGCGCGTTGGTGGTCTATGTTGACCTTTGGTCGGATCGGGCCGCCGACCCCGGCAAAGTGATCGTCGCGGCTGTTAAGGCAACCCTTTCCGCGCACGCTCCCGCAGTAAAGCGGTTAGCTGAAAAAGTGGGCATTAAGGGCGGCAAAGTAGCCGGCATCGAATTTTCGGTCGACAAGATCGGTGTTGGCGACGGCGCAACGTTGGTCGACATGTTTGTCGCGCTATCCGATACGACCAAGCAACTCATTGTTTTACTGATCGACGAGGCGCAACACGCCTCCACGTCTTCAGCGGGTGCCGACGCTTTGTTTGCGCTCAAGGCCGCTCGCGACGAACTCAACAGCAACCCGCATTTCGGTTTGCGCGTGGTGTGCACGGGGTCCAATCAGGACAAGCTCGCGATGCTCAGGAGCAGCAAAGATCAGGCATTTTTTGGGGCTCCATTGGTACCCTTTCCCGCACTGGGCAACGACTTTATCGATTGGTTTTGCGCGAACACGAAAGGGCTTCCAGGACCGCTGCTGCCACAAACCGTGGCTCCCTTGTTTAGGCGCGCGGGCAATCGTCCGGAAATGCTGGGAGCGGCGGTCGACGCTTTGCGGTTTGACTTCGAGTTATCGGCCGACCGGGTGCAAGCACGGTTCAACGAGGCCGTTGAAACACAGATCCACGATGTCAATCAAGACCTGCTCCGCACCATCCACAGCCTGACGCCCATCCAGGCCGCCGTGTTCAAGGTAATGGCCGCATCGGGAACCGACTTTGCGCCCTTCGAGGCCGCGACCTTAGAGCGTTATCAGCGCGTGATGCGCTCGTCGGGTGACAAGGAGCACAGACAAATGCAAATCACCAACGTCCAGCAGTCGCTCACCGCCCTTCAGGAAAAAGGGTTGGCGTGGCGCGCTGCACGAGGCGTGTACGCGATCGATGATCCGCTGACCGTTGACGTGATGCGGCGGCACGGGCTGCTCACTGAGGGCTGCTAACTAGCGGCGAGTCCGCCCGTCCGGCATGGCAACATGTTTTTAAGTAAAAGCGGCATGTGGGGCAACTAGTCAATGACGTAGCGCTTGCAACTAACTTTTCAATTTTATTGGCATGTAATTGCGCAATGTGATAATTACTTAATAGTTAATGGCTATAAGTGGCGCTTTTCCCCACGTCAAATACGGTCAAAAACCCCACAACTTGCGATGTTTCACGGAATTGTTTCACGGAATTTCCGTTAACGGTACACTGTACCACTATGAAACAAGGTGACAGCCCCTTATCCGGTGGCCCCCATGGCAACAGCAAGAAGCCACGCGCACGACGTGAGTCCGGCTTTGCTGTCAAAGCGCAATTTGTGGCGCGGAACCTAGTCACTGAAAGCGGACAACTGCCGACGCAGCGCGCGCTCCGTATATTGGTGGGTGGCGGATCAACACGCGACATCGTCGCTGCGATTGCTGCGGCTCGGATGTACTTAGTCCCATCGGGAAACCCACCGGCGGCTGCAACGTCGGACGCCGGCAATGAGGTGAGGGCGCTTCGTGAGCTGATCATCCGCCTAGAAGCCGAAAACGCTGTCCTACGAGATCAGGACGTGGCGCGCGAGGAGCGCATGCGCGGTCTTGAGCGGCATCTCTTACTTGAGACCGCTCGAATGCGAGACCAGCTCGTGGCCGAGGCCCAGGCGAACGGGTCAATTGAACGACGAACACTGCTTCGCCCGGCGACCCGTGCGGTGATCGCGCCGGTTTCGGATGAACGAATAATGGATTGAGTCGGCCAAGGTAATTGTCCTCAACCAACAGTGATGCGTCTAACTGGAAATACCGCCGCCCAACAGGTTCGACATGATGAGGGTCTTCAATCGCTTTGCCTCAGCCGTCTTTTGTTTTGAGACGTCGATGTCGGGCGCAGCGACACTGATCGGAAGTGGCGCCAGGGCGGGAGGCGCGGTGGTTGAAACGGCCACGACAACGGTTGCGAGGAGCGGCTTAGCGCGACCTAACTTTCCGCTGCCCGTGCGGTAGGTCTGTTCCATGGCCACGCTGTGAGCGGCCATGGTTTCGCTCGGGATGACGGTGCCGGTGGTGCGAATCCCTGCCCTCACCATTTCAATAATCTCCGCCTTGGTGGCAGCCCACAGGAAAGAGGCGACTACCTGCGGGTCGTCACGAGTCAATCGAATCGAGCGTGAAATTCCAGACCGGGTGGCCACGTCGCTACGCCATGTGAGAGAGAAACGCGCTGTGTTTGGCAAAGCCTCGTGCCACCGAAAATCTCGGCGTCACTGGGACGCTGATCGGCGGAAGCGCTGACACGAGGTATTGTTGCAACAACTCGGCACCGCCGCCGGCCAAGATCACCCCGTCGAGGTTGTCCAGGTGGGGACGGAGCAGGGGGGCTAATCCCATTGCCAACTCAGCGGCCAACTTGCGCACCGCAGTATCACGCTGCGCTGTCATATCGATCATGGCGCCCCGAAGCTTGTAGCTGCCCCGCTCGATCACTGAGTTAAGTTGCTGCACGGTGGCCATAATCGACTGTTTCCTCAGCTCATCGGAAATGTGTGAGGTGGCCGAGCGCATGCCTGGTAAAGAGACATGCTCTTTATCGAGCGTCAATCCGTCGCGGATCACAATGCAGTCCGATGAGTAATGCCCGACCTCAATGACTGCCCAGTTCCCCTCAAGAATCGGTTGCTCCAAAGGCATGCCGTTGTCACCAAACGATAAGTCGTACAACGGACCGCGAGCCTGAGACTGTATTGCTTTGGTAACTTTCGGCATACCCGCCTTTGCTAGGTGAGCCGAGAGCGTGTCGATGTAGCGTTTAGCGCTGTGTTGCGAGATCGCAAGCGACACGGGCAGGCCGACGGTCAACATCACCGTGGACGGCGTGAAGAGCGGGTTCACGGCTTCAAATTTATTGAGTGCAGCCACAATCATGGCTGCGTGCTGCGGACTCATGAACCATTCATCATCCATCCCAACTGGAACGGAGGAGGGGTCGCCCAACGTCTCCGCGCTGCGACCGACCAGATAGGTTGTCTCTCCGATGACAACCGTATCGGGCGCGACCGCATCCAGGGTTTTAGGATCGCTGATTGCCGGCTTCAAAATGCAGTAGTTGGGAAATACTATCGAACAACTGTCGTCGTCGGTCATGGAGCAGGCAACAGCCTTGACGGCGCTGCGGCCAGCATCGATGCCTGCGGCCCAGGTAACTGAGGGATGCATATTTACTTTCTTGAAGGTTAACTAAATTTTTTAAGTAGCAGTGCCATAAGCAGTGCCACATACAGTGCCATAGCAGTGCCACGTACAGCGCCGGTTTACACGATCATGCTTTGGCGGGTTTCACGCGAATTCGCACGCCACCACTCGACCACATCGCGATGGCGTCAATATCGGCAATGATCGACCAGCGTGAGTGGCGACCTGTTGAGTCGGTGGGGTCCTGTGGGCCAACTACACCACGCAGACGCAGGTAGCGCACCGTGTCACGCACTTGCTTGCCATCCAGCACGCGCTCAAAGCCGGCCGCCAGCAGCTCCAGATTTGCCGCTTGCAAAATATCCCGATAGTTCATCGGTA
>JACMNN010000081.1 GCA_014378555.1 Burkholderiales bacterium
CCTTGATGCAACGCGGGCCAAGCAAAAAAGCTGTTTCGCTTAAACCGTCAGTACGATCTTGCCGAAATGAGTGCCCGATTCCATCATTTGGTGCGCTTTTGCCACGTCTTCTAGCGGGAAGGTCGCATGAATGTGCGGTCTTAGTGCATCGGGGGTTGCTGCAAATTTGGGCCACACCTGGGATTCAAGCGCTGCCGCGATTGCCGCCTTTGCTGATTTCGGTCGAGCACGCAACGTTGAACCGGTCCACGTCAAGCGCCGCATCATCAGCGGCAACATGCTGAGTTCCGCTTTTGAGCCATGCTGAAACGCGATTTGCGCGATGCGGCCTTCGAGCGCTGCCGCGGCCATATTTTTCTGAAAGTATGGCGCGCCCACCATGTCGAGAATCACGTCTGCGCCAAGACCGCCGGTGGCAGCCATAGTGGCCTCAACAAAATCCTGCGTCTTGTAGTTGATGCCGGTATGGGCACCTAGTCTCAGTGCGTAATCAATCTTTGCCTGATCGCCACAGGTCACGATGATTTGCGCTGCGCCGAACACGCGTGCCAGTTGAATTGCGGTCGATCCGATGCCGCTCGATCCGCCGTGAATCAACAGTGTTTCGCCGGCCACTAAGCGCGCCCGTTCAAAAACGTTCGCCCACACCGTGAAGAATGTTTCGCACAAAGCGCCCGCTTCAAGCATCGACATTCCTGCCGGTATGGGCAGACAATGAGCTGCGGGCGTTTTGCAGTATTCAGCATAGCCGCCGCCGGGCGTTAATGCGCAAACAGCGTCGCCCACTTTCCACCGGGTGACCGCTGAGCCCACTGCGGCAACGTTGCCCGCGACTTCGAGCCCCATCACTTGGGACGCGTCCTTCGGTGGCGGATACGAGCCTGAACGCTGCGATACGTCAGGCCGGTTGATGCCAGCCGCCGCAACCCTGATCAGCACCTCATCATCGGCAAGCACCGGGAGCGCGCCAGTCGCCATCTGCATTGAAGAGGCGGGGCCACCTGCGCCATGGTCAATAAATTTCATGGTGGCTGGAAGTGCAGTAATGCTGTTCATCGCGATCTCAATTTTTTCAAAGTCTCAACATTGTGACTGATACGCCAGATTTTTCGAGCGCGTGAGGTATCGTTATCGACATGAACTCTTTTTTACTGAAGCGAATTCTCGCCATCATTCCGGTGATGGCCATCGTTGCAATCATTGTTTTCACGCTGATTCGGCTGGTGCCGGGCGATCCGGCGGCAGTGATCGCCGGCAACATGGCGACCAACGAAGACATTGCGCGCATACGCACCGAGCTCGGGCTCGATCGCGGTTTTTTTGCACAGTTGGGTTTGTGGTCGCAAGGGCTGTTGCAGGGCGACTTGGGGCAATCGTTTTTCTTCAAGAAAGATGTCGTCGAATTGATCGGCGACCGGTTGCAACCTACGCTTTCTCTGGCGTTTTTAACCCTGATCATCACCGTGCTTATCGCCGTGCCGCTGGGCACGCTGGCCGCGTGGAAGCACGGCGGTTGGCTTGATCGTGCGCTGATGGGTTTTTCAGTGCTCGGGTTTTCAATCCCAGTGTTTGTGCTCGGTTATTTATTCGTTTATTTTTTCGCGCTCAAGCTTGACTGGTTTCCAGTGCAGGGCTACCGGCCGTTAAAAGACGGTGTTGGCCCGTGGCTACATCACTTGCTGCTGCCGGCATTCACCTTGTCGATTGTGTATGTGGCGCTAATTGCCCGCGTTACCCGCGCCAGCGTGGCCGAGGCGTTGACCGAGGACTACGTGCGCACAGCGCGCGCCAAGGGCTTGCCGGAGTCGCGGGTGCTGATCAAGCACGCGCTGGCCAACGCAGCCGTACCGATCGTTACCGTGATTGGCATTGGCATCGCTTTGCTGATCGGCGGCGTGGTGGTTACCGAAAGCGTGTATTCGATTCCGGGCCTCGGCACGCTCACCGTAGACGCTGTGCTGGCGCGCGATTTTCCAGTGATTCAGGGCGTCATTCTGTTCTTTGCATTTCTGTATGTGATGGTGAACTTGCTGGTGGATGTTTCATACCTTTTTCTGGATCCGAGGATTCGCTATTAATCCCTCCCGTCGCCTTTTTCTGGGCTGCTATGTGGTAACTCGCACTCGCTCCGCCTTACATATTGCGGCCCAGCCGCTCCCACCACACTCAGGCTTATGAACGCAACGGTAAAACAAGTTTTAAGGAATGGTGCGGTCCGCTTCGGCTTGATTGTGCTTGGGCTGTTGCTGCTGCTCGGTTTGTTTGCGCCCGTGCTCGGCACCGTGGACCCGTCGTGGCTTGACGCCATCAACATGAACCAAAAGCCGATGACCACCGCCGACTGGACCGGCCCGGACAACCAAACGGCGCCGCGCACTCTCTACATGGGCACCGACAGCTTCGGACGCGACATCTACAGTCGCGTGCTCTACGGCATACGCGTGTCGCTGATCGTGGGCGTCACGGTGGCAATTGTGTCGCTGCTGGTGGGTACGTTTTTGGGGCTGGTCGCCGGATATTTTCGTCGCGTAGACACGATTCTGATGCGGGTGATGGACGGCATGATGGCAATTCCAGGCATCCTGTTGGCCATCGCGCTGGTGGCCGCGTGGGGCGCGCAGTTGTCCACGGTGATTATCGCGATCGCGGTGCCGGAAATCCCTCGCGTGACGCGCTTGGTGCGGGCATTGGTGCTATCCATTCGCGAAGAGCCCTACATCGAAGCAGCGGTATCGGTCGGCACGCCGACCTGGAAAATTTTGCTGCGGCACGTGCTGCCAAATTCAATTGCGCCCATGGTGGTGCAGGGCACCTATGTGTGTGCGTCGGCGATTTTAATTGAGGCGATTTTGAGCTTTCTGGGCCTCGGCTTGCCGAGTGAAATTCCCACCTGGGGCAACATCATGGCTGAGGCGCGCGTAGTGTTTTCCAGTGCGCCGCACAACATGTGGTTCCCCGGCATTTTCCTCGGCCTCACGGTGCTCGCGGTGAACGTGTTGGGTGACGGGCTGCGCGACACGCTCGATCCAAAGTTCAACAAACGAGGAGAAAAGCGGTGAGCGCGGTTCTCTCATTGCGCGACGTCTGCATCGCGCTGCCCAGCGGTGCCGACCGCGCGTTCGCGGCCGAGCACATCAGCTTCGACGTAGACGCGGGTGAGATCGTGTGTTTGCTCGGCGAATCAGGCTCAGGGAAATCGGTCATTTCGTTTTCCGTGATGGGCTTGCTGCCCGACAACGTGCGGGTCGCCAGCGGCGAAATTTTGCTCGATGGCGTCAACCTGCTGACCTTGTCGCGCGAGCAGTTGCGGGCCATTCGTGGTGACGACGTGGCGATGATTTTTCAGGAGCCGATGACCGCGTTAAATCCGGTGATGACCTGTGGTGACCAGCTTGATGAGCTGCTCGCAGAACACACCAAACTGTCAGCAAGCGAGCGCAGAAAAAAAACGCTTGCCATGTTTGAATCGGTGAAGCTTCCCGAGCCCGACCGCGTTTATGCGAGCTACCCGCATCAGCTTTCGGGTGGCCAGCGGCAACGCATCATGATTGCAATGGCGCTGATTCTGGAGCCCAAATTACTGATCGCCGACGAGCCCACCACGGCACTTGATGTGACGACGCAGGCGGAAGTGTTGTCGCTCATTAAAGCGCTGCAACGCGAACGCGGCACGGCGGTTCTGTTCATCACGCACGACATGGGCGTGGTCGCTGAAATCGCAGATCGCGTTATCGTTTTGCAAAATGGGCGGCAGGTCGAAGCGGGTGAAAAGGCGCAGGTGCTGCGCCATCCGCGCGAGGCCTACACGCAAATGTTGATTGCCTCGGTGCCGGGTATCGAGCCGCCAGCGGAGCGGCAAACGCACAGCGGCAAAGCATTGCTCACCGTCACCGACCTCGGCAAAATCTACAGCAGTGGCGGCTGGTTTCAGAAAAAGCGCACGACCGAGGCGGCGAAAGCGGTGACGCTGTCGTTGCACCCCGGCGAAACCGTTGGCATCGTTGGCGAATCAGGCTCGGGCAAAAGCACCGTCGCGCGATGCATCACGCGCCTGATTGACCCCACCACGGGGGTCATGCGCCTCGGCGACACGCGGCTCGATGGCGTTACTCGCGGCAGCCTGATGCTTGCCCGTAAACGCATTCAAATTATTTTTCAGGATCCGTACCGCTCGCTTGACCCGCGGCAACGGGTGGGGGACGCGATCATCGAAGGCCCGCTCAATTTCGGCGTGTCACGCGAAGCCGCGATGGCGCGGGCACGCGAGCTGATGTCGCTGGTGCGGCTAAGTCCGGATGTGTTGTCGCGCTACCCCAACGAGTTCTCTGGCGGCCAGCGGCAACGCATCAGCATCGCTCGCGCGTTGGCACTTGATCCTGAGGTGCTGATTTGCGATGAAGCCGTCTCGGCGCTCGATGTGTCGGTGCAAGCGCAGGTGCTGAAACTGCTCGAAGAAATTCAGGCCAAACTAAATCTGGCGATTCTTTTCATCACTCACGATCTGCGCGTAGCAGCGCAAATTTGTGACCGCGTGCTGGTTATGCAAAAAGGCATCGTAGTGGAGCAGGGGGCGACCCGCGACGTGTTCATGGCGCCGCAACATGCCTACACGCAGCGCTTACTTGCCAGCGCGCCAGGTCGTGATTTTCAGTTTGCGACAGGCCTCTCGCCGGTCGCCATTTAATCGAGTATGTTTCTTGAATAGTTTCGGATATCGCCAGACATTACTGGCAGTCGCTTTTGCTGCATCGATGCCTGTAGCCACGCTGTCGGCGCAGCCGGTCACCCCGGTCATCAGCGCACCGGTCGAGGCCAGTTTTAAGCGCATCTTGGCCGCGCCCCTGGTGACAGCGGCGCTGGCCGCCATCGAGGCGGACGACGAGCGCACCTTGCGCGACCAGATTGAACTCACCGAGATTCCGGCGCCGCCATTTAAAGAGGCGGTGCGCGCGGCCGAGTACGCAAAGCGCCTGCAGGCGCTCGGGTTCGCCGACGCACGGGTGGACAAAGAGGGCAACGTCATCGCCGTACGCAAAGGCAATGGCCGAGGTCCGGTGCTGGTCGTCTCAGCGCACCTCGACACGGTGTTTGCCGAAGGCACCGACGTCAAAGTCAAAAAGCAGGGCGAGCGCTATTACGCGCCTGGAATTTACGACGATGGACGCGGCTTGGCGGCATTGCTCTCAGTGGTTCGCGCGCTTAATGCGACACAGATCAAGACGGTGGGCGATGTCTGGTTTGTCGGCACGGTGGGTGAAGAAGAACTGGGTGATTTGCGCGGGGTGAAGGCGCTGTTTCGCGATCATCCCGGTATTGACGGCTTCATTTCTCTCGATGGCCTAAGCATTGATCGCGTAGTCAACGCAGCGACCGGAAGCCGTCGTTTCAAAATTTCCTACGCGGGCCCTGGTGGCCACAGCTTTGCTGCCTTCGGCATGCCTAGCGCCACTCATGCGATGGGCCGTGCGATTGCCAAAATGGGCGATGTAGAAACGCCAACCGAACCGAAAACGACCTACACCGTCGGCACGGTCAAGGGCGGCACATCGGTAAACGCGATCGCCGCTGACGCTGAGATTGGGCTCGACATGCGCTCCAACAGCGCAGCTGAATTGGCGAAGCTAGAAAGCAAAATGCTCGCGATTGCGCGCGCGGCGGCAGACGAAGAAAACGCTCGCTGGAAACAACCGGGGCGGGTCAAGGTCGAGATCAAACTGGTCGGCGACCGGCCCGCTGGCACGCAGCCAAACGATAACGTAATGACGCAGGTGGGCGTGCGCGCAGGACAGGCCATGGGCATCAAAGATTTCTTCATCGGCGCTTCGAGCACCGACAGCAATACGCCAATCGCACTGGGCATCCCGGCGGTCACCCTGGGTGGTGGCGGCATCGGCGGCGGATCGCATGCACCGCAGGAATGGTTCTCGCCACTCAACGCCTGGCGCGGCCCGCAGAACACGCTGCTGGCGATTCTCGCGTTGGCTGGCGTTGACGGCGTCAGCGAGCCGTTGTTACCGAAGCGTGTTCGTTAGCCGACGGTGATCGATCGACCATGAAACGACATGGCCCGACGCTAATTTTTGTGGCGGTTCTTGCCGCAGCGGGCTGGTTCGTATTCAACACAAGCGGCGCACTGCCGGAACAAGTTGCTTCGCACTTTGGCAGTTCCGGCGCGGCAGACTCGTTTGTGTCGCGTAAAGGTTACGTAACTTTCACGCTCATTTTCGTTGTTGGATTGCCACTGGTCATGACCAGCATCCTGACGCTGGTCTTTCGTGGTGCCACGACCAGCCTAAATATTCCTAATCGTGACTATTGGTTGGCACCCACGCGACGCGCGGAAACCATCGCGTTTCTGACCAGGCACAGCATGCGCTTCGGTGCGTGTCTTGCGGCGTTTCTAAGCTTCGTTCATTGGCTGGTGGTGCGGGCGAACGCGCGGCAACCAGTGGAGCTGTCGAACAGTGAGATTTACGCGGGAGCCTTGCTGTTTGTGCTGACAATAGTCGTCTGGACGGTGTGGCTACTCCTCGCATTTCGAAAGCCAAAATAGCGCCGCGATAGACTCGGAGCATGTTGACCAGTCTCGCCTCCCTAGCGCTGCTCTACCTTGCAGCGCTCATCATCCCCGGCCCTAATCTTCTGCTGCTCACTCACACGGCAGCTTCCGCATCGCGTCGTGCGGCGCTGGGTGTCGCATTCGGCATTGCGACCGGAACTTTGCTGTGGGTAGGCATTGCGGTGTTTGGCGTGCAGAAAATTTTTAACGCGGCACCGATGTTGCAAACCAGCCTACGCGTCGCGGGCGGCGTTTATCTGCTCTACCTTGCCTACGGATTGCTGCGCTCGCTTTGGGGGGATCGCAGTGGTGCTTCGAACGCTGTGACCAGTGTTGCTGGCGCGGAGGTAGCGCGCGAAGCTGGCAGCGGGCAATCAAGCTACTTCCGTCGTGGCTTGTTGACCAATCTCACCAACCCGAAATCGTTTGCGTTCTGGACCAGCGTCGCGGTCGTGAGCCTTGATCCGAACGCGCTATTGGCAACCCGTCTATTGGCCGTCTTTATGGTGGCCATGATGGCCGTGGTGTGGCACATCGTGCTGGCGTTTGTATTTTCAACGCCGCCTGCGCAACGCGCTTATCTGCGCGCCAAACCGATGCTGTCGCTTGTCACCGGTGTGGTGATGGGCGCGTTTGGCACGCGTTTGTTGTGGGGCCTGCGCGGCTGAGTCATTGGTGAACAACGCAACCAAAAGCGGGCTTTCCGCATCGCCATTTTTGCTAGCGCTCGCGGTGTCGATGGCCGCAGCGGTGTCGCTCGGCATTACGCGATTCGCCTATGGGTTGTTGTTGCCACCGATGCGAGCAGACCTAGGCTGGACCTACACGTTGGCGGGCAGCATGAACACCAGCAACGCCCTCGGTTACTTTGTCGGTGCGCTGATGACACCGTGGTTGCTGCGCAAGTTCAATGCGACCAGCGTGATGGTGGTCGGCGCATTACTCGCCAGCCTGTTCATGGGCTTGAGCGGTTTTTTTACCGACAGCGCGATGCTGCTGGTGCAGCGTTGGCTGGCCGGTGTGGCGAGCGCGTGGGTGTTGATCGCCGGCGCTATATTGGCGGCGCGATTAGGTGCGCTTGATCCGCCACGCAGCGGGCTATTGATTGGCTTGTATTACGCTGGCGCTGGCATCGGCATCACGCTGTCGGCGTTGCTGGTGCCGACCTTATTAAACGAGCTCGGCGCAACGCAAAAGTGGCATGGATACGCCAATTGGGCCTGGGCTTGGTGGGCGTTGGCGTTGCTAAGCGTAGTGGCGAGTCTGGTGTTGATTGCGCCGGCGCGCGCTATGCGACCGCTGCTGAATGTGAGCACGTCGCGAGACTCGCATCATCACCGATTTCGCGTCGCTGATTTCGCCTTCGCGCTGGCGAGTTACGCCATGTTTGGCGTCGGCTACATCGGTTACATGACGTTCGTCATTGCGCTGTTGCGCGAGCAGGGCGCCAGCACCAACCAGATCATGGCGTTCTACGCGTTACTCGGCGTGGCGTGCATGGCGTCCTTCCGCGTGTGGGCGGGCCTGCTAAATCGCCACAAAAGCGGACGCGCGATGGCTACGTTGAGCGCGTTGCTTGGGGTTGCAATCCTGCTGCCCGCGCTCACCAGCGCCTGGCCGGTAGTGTTGTTGTCGGGTGTCGTTTTCGGTGGCGTTTTTTTGTCAGTGGTTGCGTCGACCACGGCGCTGATTCGCCACAATTTGTCGGCCCACGATTGGCCCGCTGGCATCAGCGCGTTTACGGTTGTTTTCGCAGCGGGGCAAATCATCGGTCCGGTGATGGTGGGTTGGATTGTCGATAGCGCGTCGCCCGGTGCAGGCGCAAGCGACGCCGACGGATTGGCGCGCGGGCTGATTTTTTCCGCAATCGCCTTGTGGCTTGGTGCGGTGTTTGCTAGCCGTCAGAAAGCGTTGCAGCAGGTGCCTTGACGTGTTTTTGAGAAACCGCAGCGCTCCTTAAACTTCACGTCGCCGTCGATCTGGAACATCCGCGGGATGGTTGAGACTTGATCCCGCGCAGTCAACGGGCCCGCGGCGTAACGCATGTTTAATGACCTCGCAAGCGATAGCCGCGAAATTGCGCTACGCTATATGCTTATTTCATTGAAGGTGTGAACGCCATTATGGGCATGCTTTTGTACCGCGCCCGAATGTTTTTAAAAGGGCCGGTGCGGTCGCTTTTTTCTGCTTTGCAGCGGTTCGGTCTGTTGCTTTGTATGATGTGCACCGCTTGCTTAGCATCAAACTCCGCTGCGACAGCGTTGCTGCCGCTAGCCAGTCCAGACTTCAGTGGGTTCTATTCGCCGACTTCACTGTCTGCAAGCCGTGTGGTTGTTGATGATGTTCGAGGTTGGATTTATTTTTATGGTGACATCACGCATGTCAAAGGCGCTCGTACCAGTGGTTTGTTTCGAACATCGCTTGGGGGGGTGATTGATTATTCGTGGTTGCCGCAGAACCTCAAAAAGCTGAGATCACTTGCAATCGCCGACAACGGTGATTTGCTTGCAATGGTTGAACCTGAATCAGTCATTGGCCCCTTGCCGAGCAGCGCGTCGATTGACTATGTGGATGTCGTTCGCATTTCCCACGTTGCGGGTGCCCCCACGCTCACCACCGTTCGGCTATCGGTTGCTCAGCCTGGCACGCAGTTTGACTATCTCACCGCGTTCACAGCCGAAGCGCCATGGTTCTACGTGGCGCTCAGAGGAAGAAGCGCCAGCGCTTCCGGTCAGATCAGTGACCAAACGTATCTCCGAAGATTCAGTATGACCAATCAGTTACTTGACAGCAGTTGGGGTCAGGTTTACGACGAACAGGCAACTTTCGTTCGTATTTACAGTGGTGGGCTCTATCTCACGTACTCCTCCGGCCCCTCCATCACACAGCCGAAAGTGCAATCGATCGTGCAACGCGTGGCGCTTACATCTGGCGCGGCACCTGGTTGGACGGCCACGGTCGATGGCATTTATCCGCGAAACGTATTGATCGACTCGATTGGACGCATCTACCTGACCGGTGATCGCTCCCCAAATATTCAGCCCTTTTTAGAGATTCATCGCTTCACGGCCATCGGCGCTCGCGACACAAGCTGGTCGGTCGAGCGCGCCAATAGCATCCTGCCCCCCGGTGGTTGGATCACCAACGCTGTTTTGCTGAATCAACAGCTGATTGTGACCACCACTGGCGGCAACGTTTCGCCACCCATACCGCCGCCACCGTCGCTAGTGAGTTTTGACGACTCTGGCAATGGCCGCATCGTTCGGCAATTTAGCAAAGACTACCGATCAAGCAACGCGGCACCTTTTCCGTATGCATTGATCGTCGGCGCAGGCAAGTTGTTGTCAATTCGATCGCAGTCGATTGAAGTGTTGGATCAAGAAACGTTCGAGACGCAAGCGACCTATGTCGGCTTGTCGGCGGGTCGCGCGTCGTCGCCCGGAACCATCAAACGCCAACCCGACGGCAGCACCTTGCTCGTCGGGCGTTTCTCGGTCTGGTACGAGGGACAGGAATTTAGAAACTTCATTCGCTACGACGCCAATGGCATCCCCGACTTCAAGTCGCGCTTGGGCGACGCCGTGGACGCGAACTTTAGCGTGCTCGCGGGCGTCAGCGCACAAGGCGAAGCGGTACTCACGGGGGCGCGCAACGCGCAAACAGGCGCGTCGAGTTTCTACGTGACCGCTACGGCGAACACTCCCGCGCGGACGCTCGATATCAGCGGTAGGCCTGAGTATGGAGCGGTAGGCGCAAGTGCTGCAGACTCAGTCTGGCTCTATTTCATAGAAGCACAAGACATGGCGTCGCAATCGATTCGACGTGTATCCATTGCCACCGGCGCATTAGACGCGAACTGGGCAATCAAAATCGTGCGCGCCGGCAACGACCCATTTGGGTTTCCGGATGGCTTTGACATCGATACCGCTGGCGGCATTTGGCTCACCCACTATGACGATGAGTGCTTTACAGGATGTTTCTTCACGGGGCTGGAACGGTTTTCCATCATCAATCCAAATGCACCGCCATACCGGCTGCTGAGTAAGGATCTGGGCTTATGGCCGTTCGCTTCACATCCGCTTCAGCTTAACAGCAGCCACGCCTACACCGGGCGGTTTCGCTATCGGTTGAGTGACAACATGGTGCGCGACGCCAGCTGGGAAGCCGCACAGATGCCGCGATGGGTTGATGATCGCTATGCCTATTTTGTGACCAACCGCGCGGTGAGCAACACCTTGACCGAGACGCTCATCGAGCGTGCGTCGCTGGCGGGTAATGGTGCGCTTGATTCTCTTTGGCAGAGAACGGTTCCCGGCTCTGCAAGTGTGGTCAGTGCATACACCGATGGCGACGACCGTTTCTTCGCACACATAGCTGGCGCCACGGGTGCTGTGAAAAGCTCCGCCATCTACACCGACCAAAACCTTGCGCCCACGCCACGAACCGTCGTTGAGTTTTACTCGCGGGTAGCCAACCGCTACTTCATCACCGGACGCGCTGCTGAACAAGCGTTGCTTGACCAATATCCGACCGTGTTTCAGCGCACTGGCATGCGCTTTGACACGCTAACGGCGCCGCTTTTGAGTGACCTGACTCAACCCACTTGCCGGTTCTATTTTGGGCCAGCGCGTGGTGGCAGTAATTCGCATTTTTACGGTACGCAGCAAGACTGCGCCATTGCCAATACCATTAAAGAATTTGCCTACGAAGGCCGCGATTTTGCTGCGCTGCGTCCTGCAGACGGCGTTTGCACCACGGCTCATCCGGTGAGCGTTACGCGGCTGTTTAATAATCGAGTTGCCAGCAATGAGGGCAATCACCGCTATGTCGTAGGTACGCAAGTGCTTAATGCGATGATCGCTGCGGGTTGGATCAATGAGGGCGTGGTGTTTTGCGCTACGCGCGCCACCGAAGCGGTGAACTGAAGCGGGTCGGGGATCGCGTTTCTGCATGATGCCTGCGTTCTTAGATCGAAAAATGTCAGCGCCGAATTAGCGGGCGAAAGTGGCTAGCCGTTTACATAGCGGCGGCGTGGACTGGCTCGCTCTGATTGCTGTTTTACGAACGCTGCAACAACAAGGTGGTGCGCGCCATGCTCTACGCAGCGCCCGCCACACCCGCGTCGCGCTGCGCTAGCTGCTGCGCGATGAACCCGTCGAAGGCTTTAAGCAATGGCTGAAACAGCGTCGCATTGCCTGCAAGTTGCGTCAGTGCAAGACACGTCGCCTCTAACGTGGACAGTTGATTCGCGAGGTGCGCTTTGCGGATCAAATAGCGCGACGGTGGCACGTCGTGCAACGACAAGCGCGGCAACTGTTGCAGCAGCGGATTAAGGTGAAGCATCTTGCGACTCTTGCGCCAGGTGCCGTCGAGCACGATCAGGCGCAACCGCGACGGATCGCGCAATATTTCTGACGCCAAAAACGGCGTGGCCGCATGGTCGTCCGTACTCTGCGGATACAGCAAGATCGCGTGTTTGCTTTCGTAAGGCGTCGCCACACTAGGTTCGAACGGATCGCACAACAGAGCACGCAGCTCCCGTTCAGCGAATACCTCGCCCGTCACCATCCGACTGTGCTGCAAACTTAAATGCAGCAATTGCGCCGTTCCCTTCGCGCTGTGTTGTTCCAGTGGATGCTGCAAAACCACTACTTCCACCGCATGCGCGGTCGGCGTAATCCAACGGCAAATACACACGCTTTGCGGGCGCAGACATTGCGCGCAGATGATCCGTTTAGCAGGATTTGCCAACATCATGCTAACAATGTGTTCACAACTTTGGCGCGCTGAAAAACCAACAGCAAATTGTTTGCGGGCATCTGTATTCGTGCACTCAAATTCAGGCCGGCGAGCGCAGCCTGCTGCTTCACGTCATCAAGTGCGCGAAGTCCCCACTGCACATTAGCCTCACGCAGACTCGCATCGAAATCAACATTGCCAAGAGACGTCGGCACATCCCGCTCTAAATAGGGCCCGTAGGTGATGAGCACACCGTTAGCGGCCAGATAACGTGCTGCCCCATGCATCAATGCCGCACAGGTCGTCCACGGCGAAATATGCAGCATATTCGCGCAATAGATCGCATCGAAGCAACCGCTGAATTCTGCGCCCACAAAAGGCCAACGAGAACCCATTACATCAATCAAGACCGGCGGCGCAACGTTTGCCACACCCGCCTGTGCGCACCACTCTGCAATCGAGTCAAAGTCGTCGCCCTGCGCGTCACTTGGCTGCCAACGCCAAGCGGGCAAACCAGCGGCAAACCATGCAACGTGTTGCCCGGTGCCGCTGGCAATTTCGAGCGCTGCGCCTTGCGTGGGCAACAGTTGTTGCAACACTTCAAGGATCGGCTGACGGTTGCGTTCAGCGGCGGGGCTGTGCTGAAGATCATGCACGCGATTGCTCCTGTAGATTCAGCCGCTGAGCTTACAGGGATGTGTCGTTATTTCACTTTCACTACTGCCTGCGCCGCAGCGAACCGGTGTTTCGTCGCATCGCGGCATTAAACTCAATCGCAAGAGGTGGGCAACGTGTTGTCGAACCAATGCCAATGACTAGAGAAACATGAGTAATACGATGGAAAACATGACGTTAACGCCCACGCAACTCGACTTCAGCGCGGTCCACGCAGCGATGCGCCGCTACGTCGACGGCAACATCCTTTCCGGCGTCTCTTCGGCAGTGTTGCAGGGACGCGATCTGGTTGATGTGCACTGCGTGGGTTGGGCCGACAAGGAGAAGGCAGAGCCGCTGCGCACCGATCATTTATTC
>JACMNN010000082.1 GCA_014378555.1 Burkholderiales bacterium
AACCGCATTGACGGTGGCGAAGATGCACTGTTGACCCGTATCAAAGCCGAGGGTGCCAACTCGCCTGCCGACGTGTTTTTGACGGTCGACGCCGGACGTTTGTGGATCGCCGAGCAGGAGGGTGTGTTCGCGCCGATTCAATCGAAGCTGCTCAATGAGCGTATTCCCGCCGCCTACCGTTTAGCCAGCAACAGCTGGTTCGGATTTTCTACCCGTGCCCGAGTGATCCTAGTGGACAAACTGAAGGTCAAGCCAGGCGAAATTACAACCTACGAAGACCTCGCCGATCCAAAGTGGAAGGGTCAAATTTGCACCCGTTCCGGTTCGCACGTCTACATGCTCTCGTTGCTGTCATCGATCATTGAGCACGACGGCGCAGACAAAGCCGAGGCTTGGGCAAAGGGTGTTAACGACAACCTCGCGCGCCAACCCAAAGGCGGCGATACCGATCAAATTAAAGCGGTCGGCGCAGGTGAATGTTCCATCGCGCTGGCCAACACCTATTACGTTGCGCGCATGATTAAGTCGGATAAAGCCGACGAGCGCGCGACCATGGAAAAGCTGCGCATCGTGTGGCCGAATAGCAGCGGGCGCGGCGTGCACATGAACGTGTCCGGCGGTGGTGTGCTTAAAAATTCGCCGAACAAAGAAAACGCCGTTAAGTTCATGGAATATCTCGCCAGCGACGAGGCTCAGGGCTACTTTGCCAACGGCAATAACGAATGGCCAGTGGTCGTAACCGCCAAGATAAAGAACGAAGCACTCGATGCCATGGGCACGTTCAAGCCAGACACCCTGAACATGATCGCACTGGGCAAAAACCAGCGTCAAGCGCAGGAAATCGTGAACCGAGTGGGCTACAAATAGCGCAATTGCAAACTCCCCCATGGTTTTTGGGGGAGCGCGTACAAGCCTAGAACGTGCCCGGAAACGAACCACCGTCCATGAGGACGTTTTGACCGGTGATGTAGCCCGCGTGAACGCTGCACAAAAACGCGCAGGTCGCACCAAATTCATCGGCATTGCCAAAGCGTCTCGCGGGCACTGTTTTTGCGCGAACCGCCGCTAGTTCTTCATACGTTTTTCCATCGCGTTTTGCCCAAGCGGCAATCATGGTTTGCAAGCGCTCGGTGTCAAACGGCCCCGGCAGCAAACCATTAATAGTTACGTTTTTGCCGGCAACCTGCGGCTGCCGCGCCAAACCCGCCACGAAGCCGGTGAGCCCAGAGCGCGCGCCATTGGACAAGCCCAGCGTGTCAATCGGTGCCTTCACCGCGGCGGAGGTGATGTTGACAATGCGTCCGAAGCTGCGTTCGCACATGCCGTCGATGACCGATTTGATGAGATCAATTGGGGTCAACATGTTGGCGTCCACCGCCTTAATCCAATCGTCGCGCGACCAGTTGCGAAAATCGCCCGGTGGCGGGCCTCCGGCGTTGTTCACCAGAATGTCGATGTGCGGCGCGGCGGCCAACGCACTGGCGCGGCCTTCCGGCAGGGTGATGTCGCCGGTCACGGTAACCACCTGAACGTTGGGATTGAGCGCGCGTAATTCAGTGGCGGTCGCCTGCAACGCTTCATCGCCGCGCGCGGTGATGACGACATTAACGCCCTCCATCACCAGCGCCTTCGCGCAACCTTTGCCGAGGCCTTTGCTGGCCGCGCAGACCAGCGCCCATTTACCTTCGATTCCTAATTTCATCGTGTCGTTCTTCCTAACCTAGAGTTTTTGCAACGATAACCGCTCGGTGCCGAGCAATCTGAATTTTGCCAACCGCGGATTGCCTGGCTGTGCGCCGAGTTCAATCGTAGCGTGCGACAGTAACCACGCAGTTCGGCGGGAACGCCCCGGCGCAGCGCTGGTCTATCGGAGGTAGTCAATGACGATCATCTGCGCGTGCCTGAAGAAAGATCCAAGTGCCTCACTGCCACTGCAAAACCAGCGCCGCGATACGCACTGACAGCTTCGACTGCATCGCCGGGCCGCAGCGCATTCTATGAGCGGCGCCGAAAAAACTATCCTGGTTCTCAACGGCGGCTCGTCGAGCATTAAGTTCGCCGTGTTTGCGGTTGAGCGGTCGCTGCGTCTGACGATTAACGGCCAAATCGAGCGAATCGGAACGTCTGACGGCGTGTTTTCAACGCAGCAAAGCGAGCATCAGGCGCCCATCAAACGACAGGTTGGGGCCGTCGATTTTTCAGGCGCAGTCGAGTTATTAATCGCTTGGATTAATGACAAAAATATCGACGACGCGCTGATCGCAGTGGGCCATCGCATCGTGCACGGTGGCCCGCATTTTCATGCGCCGCAACAGCTCACGCCGGCGTTAACGGCAGAGCTTCTGCAACTCTCGCCGCTTGATCGACTGCATATGCCGGGGGAAATCGCGCTCGCCAACACCTTTCAACAACGCTTCCCAACGGTGCCGCAAATCGCGTGTTTCGACACCGCATTTCATCACCACTTACCGCGTGTTGCGCAGCTATTGCCCATTCCGCGTGAACATGCTGCGCGAGGCGTGCGTCGCTACGGATTTCATGGGCTCTCCTACGAATTTCTAATGGGCGAGGTGATGCGAACCGACGGAGCTGCGGCGGCAGATGGGCGGATTATCCTGGCGCATCTGGGCAACGGCGCTAGTCTCGCAGCCGTTTCGGGCGGGAAGCCGGTTGACACCAGTATGGGCTTCACACCCGCCGCAGGCGTGATGATGGGCACACGCTCAGGCGATCTCGACCCCGGACTGGTCGAGTACCTAGCGCGAACCGCGAGCATGGATGCCAACGCGTTTGATGAGATGGTCAATTTCAAGTCGGGGCTGCTTGGCATTTCTGAAACGAGTGCTGATATGCGCGACTTGTTAAAGATTGAAACAGAAGA
>JACMNN010000083.1 GCA_014378555.1 Burkholderiales bacterium
AACCGATAAAAATTCGCGAAAGGCGTCGGCACTGGTTGCCAAGCCGCCGGGGACTTGAACGCCCTTATCTGAAAGATGACCTAGCAGTTCGCCCAAAGACGCATTTTTGCCGCCGAAATCCGCGACATCCGTCATCCGCAATTCGTCTAGCCAACGCAACCATTGTGGATTGAGTTGCGTGTTTTTTCGCGCCATAAAGCCTCCGTGTAGAACCGTTACCGATTCTATCGAACGGCAGCGCGGTGATTGCTGCGACGCACAAACGCAGGCCAGTTTTCAGCCGACTCACACTCAGTTTAAAAATTTACAAAAACTAAAACGCGTTAGCCCGAGCAGGCATAGGCTCGCCGTCCACTGCATCGCGGAGTTTTGAATACAAATCTGGATGATTGCTGCGCAGGAATTCGATAATCTGAATATCTTCCTTGCGCACCGTGCTCAAGTCAACACCTTCCAAATGCACCAAGCGCAGAAGCTCGGTTACCGGTCTGGGCATGTCACGCCCTGCCTCATAACGCGAGCCACCACTTTGGGTGACGCCGATTTTTTGCCAAAACTCTTCCTGGTTCAAGCCCAGTTTTTGCCGAATCTCACGTGGATTCGCGATCTTTTGAAAAAGACTCATTTCGTTTAAACGCCTCCCAAAAACGCAAATGTCGTCGATTCGCGCTTTTTTAAGCGTTTCTTCCTCGAGACAATTACAAACGTGGACCAATTGGTTGCCAACCAACAGCTGTGGTATGCCAAATGCATAACGATGATTATAGGTCTAACGATCGACCATTTCAGCGGGCATGGTTGTGCTCCTATAATTAGGCCTATGAAAGGTGTTGCAGATCTTCACAGTCATTCCCGATATTCTGACGGCACACTTGCCGTGTCTGAACTCGTCACGCTGGCCAAATCGCGAGGCGTAAACCTCTTTGCGCTGACTGACCATGACGAAATGCGCGGTCTCGAAGAGGCTAAACGTTGCGCACACGAACAGGGCATGGCGTGGGTGTCTGGCGTTGAAGTCTCCGCGCAGACCAACAGCACAGCGGTCCATGTTTTAGGGTTGCGCGTTGACGAGCATGATGCGGGGCTGCACGACGCGCTGCACAAAACGCGCGAAAAACGCAAGCATAGGGCGCAGCGCATGAGCGATTCGCTCGCCGCGGCAGGTATCGCTGACGCGTTTCAAGGTGCCCTGGCCTATGCGCCAAATCCTGATTTGATTTCGCGCACGCACTTTGCCCGTCATTTGGTCGACAGTGGCGTCTGCGGATCGTTTGGCGAAGTATTTAGTCGATTTTTGAAGCCAGGCAAGCCCGGCTACACCCCGCATGAATGGCAGCCGATGACCGAAGCCATTGCGCTGATCCACGGCGCCGGCGGGCGCGCCGTGCTTGCACATCCTGGTCGCTATGAACTTGACCCGTACAGCGGCATTGACGGTCTGCTTCGCACGTTTACCGACGCTGGTGGCGACGGCGTGGAAGTGGTTTGCGCTGCGCATCATCCGTCGGAGTGGGCGCAATTCGGCGCTCTAGCAAGAAAGTACGGCCTGTTGGCCTCCATTGGCAGCGATTTTCATTCGCATGCCGAAAGCCGAGTTAAATTTGGTGATCTACCGCGCCTGTCACCCAACCTCAAACCGGTTTGGCATGACTGGCCAGAAGCTGAATGTTTATACGTGAAAAGTAATGCTTAATCGTCGCGCAGTTTTTTTTGTCTCCGACCAGACGGGTATCACCGCAGAAGCGATGGGTAATTCGCTGTTAACGCAGTTCGATGGCTTTGACTTCAAGAAAACGACGATCCCGTTCGTCAACTCTGAAGAAGCCGCCGATCGCGCAATCGCGCAAATAAACGCCTGCACCGCCAACGATGGCACGCGAGCCATCGTAATCAGCTCAATCGTCGACGAGCGCTTGAGCGAGCGAATTCGCACCTGTGATGCCCGCGTGCTCGACTTTTTTCAAACCTTTATCGCGCCGTTGGAGCAAGAACTCAACGCCAAAAGCTCGCATGCTGCGGGTCGCTCGCACGGGCTTCGCAATTCCATCGAATACTTCACGCGGATTGAAGCGGTCAATTACACGCTGGCTCATGACGATGGGCAAAGCACTAAAGAGCTGGGGCGCGCGCAGGTGATCTTGGTGGGTGTGTCGCGCTGCGGCAAAACCCCGACCTCGTTGTATTTGGGCTTGCAGTGCGGTATTCGCTGCGCCAACTATCCGTTAACACCGGACGACTTTGAGCGCGGCGCGTTGCCGGACTCGATTGTGCGCCATCGCGACCGCCTATTTGGACTGACCATTTCGGCCGAGCGCTTGCAGGTCATCCGTCATGAACGCAAACCCGATTCGATGTACTCCAGCGCCAAACAGTGTCGCTACGAAGTAGCCTCCGCTGAACGCATGATGGAAAGCGCCGGCATTCCAATTCTCAACACCTCGACCAAATCCATCGAAGAACTTGCCACAACCATTCTGATGGAGCGAAAGATCGATCGGCACATGTTTTAGACGGGCAGCGTGCAACCGATTCCGATGCCATCTTTGTGCATTGGGTAGCGCCGCAAACCGGAACAACTGCGCCCCACCAGCCTTGTAGCGCCTGCGTTACGCTCGGGCTACCACCGGTCAAACCCTTCGCCTCGCTCAGGGCGAACGGGTAGGCGACTGCTCAGCGCTCGGCGCTCTGCGCTCTGCGCTAACACCTTATCAGCCAAATCGCACTGTCGCCCGCAACCCAATTGCGCCCGGTTCGTCGAGCGCCCGATTTCTCAGCGTCATCCGGGCGCCTAGCAATTTGCAGATATCTCGACAAATAATTAGGCCCAACCCGCTGCCGGTGCGCGGATCGCCTGAAGAAAAGGGCTCGAATAATTTTGCTTCGCGCTCGGCATCAATGCCGCTGCCGCTGTCCCACACCGACATCAGTAGCGTGTTGCCTTTCGCCCGAATGTCGATGCCAAACGCGGAGCCGCGCGGCGTGTGGCGCATGGCGTTACTCATCAAGTTGCGAAACAATTCGCGGATGAGCCATTCATGGCCGCCAACGAGGTAACCGGAGGTCTCGGCACCGCTTGTTTCCAAGGCGAAATCGAGTTCTTTGTCGGCAATCAACGGCGAACACTCAACGGCAAGGTCCTGCGCCATCGCGTGCAGGTTGGTAATCTCTGCCCCTTGGGACGGATCGGTATCAAGTTGCGCGACGTTGGCCAGCGCCAACATCTGATTGGCCACGCGAGTGGCGCGATCCACCGAATCGGCTAATTCGACGAAGGCGACCGCCGGCGGCACGTGGCCGCGCTGCGCGTTTTGCACCTGCGCCTTAAGGGCAGCAAGCGGCGTTCTGAGTTGGTGTGAGGCATCACGAACAAATCGCCGCTGATCGTCGAGCACCCGATTCAGCCGCGCCATCATTTCGTTGAGCGCTTCAATCGCCGGCTTAAGTTCACGCGGCGCCGGCGTGGTGATCGGCGCCAGAGAATCCGGATCGCGCTCCAGCAGTTCGCGGCGCAACACCGATATTGGTTGCATGCCGCGCGCGATCAACCACCACACCAGCGTCGACATCAGCATCAAAAAGATCACTTGGCGATCAAGCGTGGAAATCAATGCCTGCTGCGCCAAACTTTTGCGCAGCTCCAGCGTTTCAGCCACCTGCACCGTGACCATACGATACGCGGTGCTTCCCTCTGCGCCGACGTACACCGGTTGCAGCAAGGCTGCGACGCGAACTGACTCATTCTGAAATCGATCTTCATAAAACGCGGCCAACGCAGCGTAGGGCGTGCGTTTGGGAAACACGCCGTCGTGCGGCGGGAGCTCCGGATAACCCGACAAAAAGTTGCCGTCGAAATCGCTCACTCGGTACACCACACGGCCCCGCGTCACGGTCTCAAACACCTCAAGTGCAGCATACGGCAGCGACGCGGTGAGGGTGCCGCGCTCGAACTTAACGGTGTCGCCAATGGCGCGCGCCGAGGCGAGCAGCGTGCGATCAAAGGCCACGTTAATGGATTGCAACGTGTTCTGATAAATCACCGTGGTGTCAACAATCAGAAACGTCACCAGCGCGGCCAATATCCACAGCGTGAGCCGTCCTTTGATCGAGATCGGCCGCCCCGATTTGACCGATTTAACGGTGGGGTCCGATGCGGAGACCGACGCCGCAGCCAAGGCTATACCGCGCGCTTTTCGCGGATTAAATAACCCACACCGCGCAGCGCCACCAGTTCGACACCGAGCCCTGAGATTTTTTTGCGCAATCGGTAGGCCACTACTTCAATGGCATCGGGCTGCGCCTCGCGTCCGTCACCGAACACTTTGTCCCACAACCGCTCGCGGGTAACGGCGTGCGCGGGCTTCTCTATTAACGTGGCGAGCATGGCAAATTCGCGGGCAGAAAGTTCAAGCGCCTCGTCATTGGCGTAGCAGACCGACGCAGCCTCATCAATTCTTAACGCACCAAATTGGCGACGAACTGAGGTGGTGTTGCCGCCGCGGCGCAGCAACGCATGGACGCGCGCCTCCAATTCGTCCAGATCGAACGGCTTTGACAAATAGTCATCTGCACCAAGCCGTAATCCCTGCACCCGATCGCCAACGGCGCCACGCGCGGTCAGCACGATGATCGGCGTTCGCGTACCGTGCAGCCTGATCGCACGCAGCACGTCCACGCCGTCCATTTCGGGCAGCGTCAAATCAAGCACGATGGCCGCAAATCTTTCGCACGTCGCGCGCTCCAACGCCGATTTGCCATTGGTCGACTGGCAGACATGAAAGCCCCGGCGCGACAACGCCAACGCCAGCGCCTGCGCCAGCGCGGGGTCATCCTCCACGACCAATAGTCGAGGTTTTTCTGATTGCGGCTCGTTAGCCATTCATTCACCCGCTGCGTCTGTTATGTTTCGCCCGAGCTCGATCACATTGCGCTTCAATGCTTTAGACAGGCTGCCGACAGGCCCACTTTTTAGCATCGAGGTGAGAATTCAAACAATTTATACGATTCATACAAGGACGAAATTATGAAACTGATGTTACGTCAAGCACTGCTTGCAGTCGCCACCACGCTCGCGCTGTCCTCCGCCGCACTGGCTGTCGAGAATGTCAAATTCATGATCGGTGCCAATCCGGGCGGTGGTTTCGACCAAACGGGTCGTGGCCTTGGCAAAGCAATGATCGAAGCAGGCGCGGCAAAAAGTGTGCAGTTTGAAAATAAAGGCGGCGCCGGAGGCACCATTGGCTTGGCGCAGTTTGCCAACGCCACAAAGGGCGATGGCAACGCCATGATCGTCACCGGTGCGGTGATGGTTGGCGCGATTGTGCAAAACAAGCCGCCGGTCACGCTGGCGCAGGTCACCCCGATTGCGCGCTTGTTTTATGAATACAACGTGTTTGTGGTGCCGGCCAACTCACCGCTCAAAACCATGAAAGACGTGGTCGACATGCTCAAAAAAGATCCGGGCTCAGTGAAATGGGGTGGCGGATCGCGCGGCTCAGTCGATCATATTTCGGTCGCGCAAATCGCCAAAGACGCGGGCGTCGATCCCACCAAAATAAATTACGTGCCGTTCCAAGGCGGTGGTGAAGCGTCGGCCGCTATTCTCGGCGGTCACGTCACGGTCGGCACCTCAGGCTGGAACGAGATGGTGCAGTTTGTAAAGAGCGGCAAGATGCGCGCGCTGGCTGTCACCTCGGGCACAAGGTTGGCGGGCGAAACGGTACCAACACTTAAAGAACAAGGTATCAACGTCGAAATAGGCAACTGGCGCGGCGTCTACGGAGCAGCTGGCATTACCCCTGCGCAGCGCAAAGCTTTGATTGATGCAGTGGTCGCAGGCACCAAGCAGAAGTCGTGGAACGATGCGCTTGCCGCTAACGACTGGTCTGCCGCCGTGCTGACAGGCGACGAGTTCAGCAAATTTGTAGACGCCGAGCACAAACGAATTGAAGAGTCCATGCGCGTGGTAGGCATGGTTAAGTAGCGTCGAAAGACGGGTTACGTCGGCGCGGCACAGACCGCGCCAAGTCGTTTTCTCAAGACGTTGATTACGACTTGCAGCACGTCTAGACGCGACGGCACCTGCAACGCCACAGTGCCACAACATAGGGGGAGAGTTATGCAAAAACGCTGGCAGGTGGGTATTGCCACCTTCATACTTTTATTGTCTATTGTGTTCGGGGTGGGGGCGTCTCAAATGCCGTCCGAGACCGGCTACGCCGGCATCGGCGCGGCGTTTGTTCCAACGGTGGTGACGATCTTTCTCGCGGCAGTCGGCGCATTGCTCATGTGGCAGGCGCTCAGCGGCGGCTTTCGTAACTTCACCGACTCGGTCGTGGGCCTGGCGGCCGACAACCGCGGCGGGCTTTGGGTGACCGGCGGAATTCTGTTGATGTCTCTGCTGATTACCAAAGCAGGTTTCGTCGTCGCGGCGACGACGTTGTTCGTGTGCGTCGCGCGCGGCTTTGGTAGTAAGCACACATTACGCGACGCCATCACTGGCGCGGCGCTGGTGTTTCCGGTGTTCTGGTTGTTCACGTTAGTGCTTGACGTAAATTTGCCGCGCCTGTTCAACGACTGGCTCTAGGACCCCCACCATGATTGAAACCTGGAATCTCCTGCTCGGCGGCTTTGGCACCGCGCTTCAGCCAATGAATTTAATGTGGGCATTTGTCGGCTGCGCGCTGGGCACCGCCATTGGCGTACTGCCCGGAATCGGCCCGGCCTTGACGGTGGCCATGCTGCTTCCGGTGACGGCGAAGGTGGAGCCAGCGGGCGCACTGATCATGCTGTGTGGCGTGTATTACGGCGCGGCTTACGGTGGCTCAACCACATCGATTTTGATGAACACGCCCGGAGAGAGCTCATCAATCATGACCGCCCTTGAGGGCAATGCGATGGCGAAACATGGTCGCGCGGGCCCGGCGCTGGCGACCGCTGCGATTGGCTCGTTTATCGCGGGCACCATTGGCGTCATTTTGCTCACGCTGTTTGCGCCGCTAGTGGCCGATCTCGCCCTCAAATTTGGGCCTGCAGAATTTTTCTCGTTGATGGTGCTGGCCTTCGTGACCGTGTCGTCGGTGCTCGGTTCGTCAATGTTGCGCGGCATGGTGTCGCTGGCGCTGGGACTCGCCATTGGCTTGGTCGGGATGGATTCCATAGCGGGCATTCCGCGCTACACAGCAGGCGTGCCGGAGCTGATTGACGGCATCGAATTTGTTCTCGTCGCGGTCGGACTGTTCGCTGTCGGCGAAGCGCTGTACTCGGTGCTCTACGACCCGAAGGGTGAGAACACGCAACGCAACAAACTGACCTCGGTATGGATGACCAAAGATGACTGGAAACGCTCATGGCCGGCATGGTTGCGCGGCACAGCAATTGGCTTTCCGTTCGGCTCAGTGCCTGCGGGTGGCGCTGAGATTCCGACGTTTTTGTCGTATTCCGCTGAGCGCAAACTATCCAAGTTTCCAAGAGAATTTTCGGGCGAAGGCGGCAAGGGCGCAATTGAAGGGGTGGCCGGACCAGAGGCTGCAAACAATGCCACCGCTGCGGGCGCATTGGTGCCGCTGCTCACGCTGGGCATTCCTACATCGGCAACTGCGGCGATCTTGATCGCAGCCTTTCAAAACTACAACATTCAACCCGGCCCGCTGCTGTTTCAAACCAGCGGGCCGTTGGTGTGGGGCTTGATCGCGTCGCTGTATGTCGGCAACGTGATGTTGTTGGTGCTGAATCTGCCGCTGGTTGGCATGTGGGCCCGATTGTTGACCATTCCCAAGCCGCAGCTTTATGCCGGCATTCTGGTGTTCGCCTCGATCGGTGTGTACGGCATGCGGCAGAGCGCGTTTGATCTGGTGTTGATGTATGTCATCGGCGTGATCGGGGTGGTCATGCGGCGCTTCGATTTCCCAGTTGCACCGGTGATCGTCGGCATGATCCTTGGGCCGATGAGCGAGAAACAATTGCGCAACGCATTGTCGATCGCGCAGGGCGACTGGTTGATCTTTTTTAAGCAGCCAATCGCCTGCACCTTCATGGTTCTCACCATCGCGGTGATGTTCATCCCGATCATTCTGCGAAAACGCGGTGTGCGCTTGTCGGAAGACGATTAAACGGTATCAGCTTTTTGCGCTTAGGCATGCTGCATCAAGGCTAAGCGTGATTTAATGTCGATGTCGACTAAAAGCATTAGTTACAACTAAGCCAAACAAGAACGGTGCTTTCAGCCAAAAGCTGACTGCATTTTTCTGCGGGAAATCGCCCAAAAAAATAGGCCTTATAGCCCTCGCTTAGCGCTCAATTTGATGGCGTACTGCGAATGGGAAAGGCATGTGCGTGCCGTTCCCGGTGGTCGATAGTCAACCTGCCTGCTTGTTCACTCAAACCCGTTTTTTGGAGTCTGAAAATGTTCAAACCAAGCGCATCGCGTTCGCGACGTGCCGTATTGGGAGCGCTGGTGAGCGGCGCCAACGGCACACCGGCTCCAATCCCGCAAATTATTGTTTTCGGAGCTTTTTATGCCCACCGCTAATCCCCGTTGGAAACTTGCTCTTGACGTTGAGCGCTGCATTGGTTGCCACGCCTGTTCGGTGGCCTGCAAAGTCGAAAATAACGTCCCCCTCGCCCGCTTCCGCACCAAGGTGTACTACTGGGAGCACGGCAAATTCCCCGATGTGAAACGCAATTTTTTGCCCACGTTGTGCATGCAATGTGAAGACGCCCCCTGTCTCAAAGCCTGCCCAAACGACGCCATCGAGCGCTTTTCCGACGGAATCGTGCGTATCGACCCCGATCGCTGTGATCACGCGGCAAAGTGTGAAAGCGCTTGCCCGTATGCAGCCATCGGTTGCGACGACAACGATATCGCCGACAAGTGTGATTTTTGTTCGCACCGGTTGGATGCCGGCATGGAGCCCGCATGCGTCGAAACCTGTCCGGCCGAGGTTTTTCACTTCGGCGACGCTAACGATCCGCAGTCGCCCTATTCGCTATTTATGAAAAAGCACGGCAAAGAAACCGCCGTGCTGAAGCCGGAAGAAAACACCAAACCGTCAGTGTCGTATCGTGGCCATGCCAAAGAGATGGAAAAGAAGATTCCCAAAGGCAAACTGCACGACCCGTTCTCGTACGAGATCGAAACCTGGACGTCCCTGGAATCACAATTCCCAAAACCAAAGCGTGTCATTTGGGCCAAAGTGGTTGATGCCAAGCCGTCGACCCCGACCGGAGGTAAATCGTGAAGCGCGTAGATCCGAACACCGTTCGCCCTGAGCGAAGCGAAGGGTCTGATCACGCATCAAACGCTTCGGCCAAGCCTCAGCGCGAACGGATGTTCATGAAACTCCGCTCGAACAGCACAAGGGCCAAAGTGCACGATGCAAAGCCGTCGACCCCGATGGGAGACAAATCATGAACCGCGTCGATCCAAAAACCGTTCGCCCTGAGCAAAGCGAAGGGTCTGATCACGCATCAAACGCTTCGGCCAACCGTCACCCTCAACGCGAACGGAAGTTCTTGAAACTCCGCGCGAGCGGCGAAAGCTCAACGACACCCCAGTCGCCATCACGTCGCACTGCGATGAAACAAGGCATCTCAGCACTCGCCACGCTCGCTTTGGGCGAGACGATCATGCTCATCCCCGGTGAGGCTGCCGCAGCACCGCAAGAATGCCGCACTACACGCAAAGAACTGATCGGACAGCGGGCAGAAAAGCGCCGCATCAGCGGCGATGGTCGGCGCAAAAACGATTACAAAAAAGCCAAGATTATCAAAGGCGTCTGCCTGAACTGCTCCACCGTCTGCGGCATTCAGGGCTACGTGATTGACGGCAAACTGGTGAAAGTGGGCGGCAATCCGGAAGACCCGAATAACGGCAAAAGCCTGTGTGCCAAAGGGCAATCAGGCCCCACCATCAACACCAACGCCGAGCGCATTCTGTTCCCGCTCAAACGCGTCGGCGCACGCGGCGAAGGCAAATGGAAGCGCATCACCTGGGACGAGGCCTACACCGACATCGCAACGCGCATTAGGAAGGCCATGGACGAAGGCAAGCCCGAAGAGGTCGCCATCCAAATCGGTCGCTCACGCATCCCCGAGGAAATGACGCGCTTTCTCAACGCCATCGGATCGCCGTCGCTGTTTAATCATCGGGCGCTGTGCTCGTCGAACAAACGCGCCGCCAATTACGCGTGCTTTGGCGATACCGATTGGGAAACCGGCGACTTCGCCAACAGTAAATACATCCTCAACTTCGGATCAAACTTTTACGAAGCGCATCAGGGCGCCATTCACGTGGCCAAACGCATCATTCGTGGCCGGTTCGACAACGGCGCAAAACTGGTCACGGTCGATGTGCGCTGCAGCAATACCGCAGGCCGCTCTGACGACTGGCTGTGCGCCAATCCAGGCAGCGAGGGCGCGCTCGCGCTGGCGATGTGCAACGCCATCATCATGGCGGGCAAGCACGACGCCAAGTGGCTCGACACCTGGAGCAACGTTAACGCTGCGCAGATGAAAGTCTGGATCGCAAAATACACGCCGGAATGGGGCGAAGGGGTCACCGGCATTGCTGCGGCAACCATTCGCCGCATCGCGCTTGATTTCGCTGCCGCCGCGCCGGCCGCGATTGCCTTCACCAATCGCGGATCAGCAGCGCATTACAACGGCTTCAACAACGACCGCGCAGTCATTCTGCTCAATGCCGTGGTCGGCTCCATCGGTGCGGTGGGTGGCTATTGCTACGGTGAAGAACCGACCCGTGTGCCAGGGCGCGTGTTCCCGAACCCGTTGCCGACGCCGCCATCACCCAAGGCCAAAAGCGCGATTGAAGATCCGGTCGAATGGCCGCTTGCCAACAAATGGCAGCGCATGAAAGTTGGGCAGATTGTGTACAGCGGCTTAAAAGAAGGTCGCGGCAAAGTACAGGTCTACATCAGCTACACGGTCGCCACCCCGATGACCTGGCCCGAGGGCCGAAGCCTCACGGTGGGCGTGCTTAAGGACGAGAAGCTGGTGCCGTTTCATGCCTGCAGCGACGTCGTGTATTCCGAGCAGGCGCATTACGCTGATTTGATCTTGCCAGACGCCAGCTACATGGAGCGCTGGGGCCTTGACACACGTAACAACATGGAGCTGCGCGACTACGTAACGTTGCGCCAGCCGATGATTCCACCGCCCGGCGAATGTGTAAGTTTCGTCGATTCAATGATCGAAATCGGCAAACGCATTAGCCCAGAAACAGCAAAATATTTCGCCTTCAAAGACCACGAAGAGTGGATGAAGATTCGCTGTGCGGGGCTCACCCCACGCGTGGGCGAGGACGGCTTTGAATACATGAAGAAGCACGGCGTGTGGCAAGACATGACCAAGCCGAAGTACTACGCGTTGTACTCGTGGGAACTTACCGCCGCGCAGATGAAAGGCGCGCGTGTCGACGAAAAGACGGGTGACATCTTCAGAGCCAACGCAGCAGGTAAAGAAGCAAAAATCGGTCTGATGGTTGACGGCAAAGCGCGTCGCGGTTTTGCCACGCCGTCACGCAAATTCTCGGTGTATCACGAGGACATCGAGGCCGCCGCGAAAGACCGAAAGTTTGATGAAGACGGCGGCAAGGGCATGCCGGAGTACTTCCCGGTGCCAAGCATCGCCAAGATGAAGTCGGAGCACTTGCATCTGGTGAGTTTTAAGTGGAACGTGCACACGCAAGGTCGAACTCAGTCACAAAAATTTCTGACCGAAATCGTGCATCACAACCCGATGTGGATCAACGCTAAAACCGCGGCCGATCGCGGCCTGAAAACCGGCGATCTGGTTGAGATCACCACCTACCGTCCACACGGTCACGCCATGGGACCGGGCGCCGGCGAGGTGCTCGGCACCGCGTTGATTCCAGTGTGGGTCACCGAGGGCATTCACCCGCGCGTACTGGCCGTGTCCAACACGTTAGGCAACCTGTTTGCAGGGCGCGCCGCCACCGCGACCAATGGCCCGCGACAGGACATTCCGGCATGGTCGGACAGCGTGATCGCTGAAGACCAGGACGTGCGCGACGACATTTGGTGGGACACCCGAAACGGCGGCACCGGCGCTGGTTTCAACATCAACGCCATCCTGCCCATTCAGCCAGCGCCGTTGGTGGGCATGCAGGGTTGGTATGACACGGTTTGTTCTATTCGCAAGGTTTAGCGCCGCGCACGCCAAGCCATTTAAATTCCAGCGGTGCTCGTGTCACCGTTGGCGGCAAACACCAACTTGCCGGGAGCCGCAGCGCAACTAGGGCGTTCGGCGACCGCGATTTTTCACCGCTTATCCAGCCCCTGTCGTCACCGTGAAACCGCGTCTGTGTTAATTGCATGCAGTTGTATACAATAAAATTATGCAACTACGACGACGCATCTTGCTGCACAGTTTGGCGCTTTCACCTTGGCTCACCCGCGCCAATGCCGCCAATGCCGCCGAAGCGTCGTGGCCGACCCGCCCGATCCGTCTGATTGTCCCGTTCGCGGCAGGTGGAGGCAACGACACGCTGGCTCGGCTGATCGCTGAGAACCTATCGCAGGTCTTGGGCCAGCGCGTGATCGTGGACAACCGGGGCGGTGCTGGTGGTGTGGTCGGCGCCGAAATCGCCGCACGAGCGGACGCCGACGGCTACACCCTGTTTCTGGGGGGCGTGGGCAGCCACGCGATTAATCCGGTCATCCGCGCCAAACTGTCGTACGACCCGGTGCGCGATTTTTTGCCGATCAGCCTGATTGCCACCGCACCACTGGTGGTGGTCGCGCACCCGGCGCTGGGTATTCGCACCATTTCCGAGCTGCTCGCTTGGGCCAGACGGCATCCCGGCCAGCTTGAGTACGCATCCAATGGCGTGGGCAGCTCGTCGCATCTGGCGGCAGAGCTTTTTGCAACCTCGGCCGGAGTTGCCATGACCCACATTCCGTACAAAGGCCTTGGCCCGGCAATGGTTGATTTGTTGTCTGGTCAAGTCAAACTGATGTTCAGTAGCGTCATTGCCATACTTCCATTCGTGCAGGCAGGCCGCTTAACCGCGCTTGCCGTCACCGGAATGACGCGCTCGCCGTTGCTGCCAGCGGTCAGCACCGTCAACGAATCAGGGCTGCCGGGCTACAGCGCGTCGTCGTGGTACGGCATCCTCGCGCCCGCCCATACGGCAGCACCCATCATCGCCAAAGTCAGCACTGCAATCCAGACCTCGCTGGGCCGTGCCGAGGTCAAGACGCAGTTGATCAACGACGGCGCCGAGGCCATGGGCGGCGGACCAGACGTGTTCGCCGCCCACATCCGCGCTGAACTGAATCGGGTGCGCAATCTGGCGCAGCGAATCGGCCTGCGGCCCGAATAATTTTTTCTAACGACATCAGTATTTTCATGAGCCACTCCATTCGCGACAATCCCCACACCCGCAGCATTGCAGACTTCGTCACCGGACTGACGCCTGCGGCCATACCGCCCGAGGTGATCGCGCGAATCAAGCTGCTCATTCTTGATTCTTTGGGCTGCGCCTTGTATGGCGCAAAGCTGCAATGGAGCGGCATTTTGCGCGACACGCTGGCCGCGATGGATAGCGGCAATCGGGCGCTGGTGTGGGGCACCAGCACACGCCTGAGTGCGCCACACGCGGCGCTCGTGAATGGTACCCAAGTGCAAGGGTTTGAGCTTGACGACGTGCACCGTCAGGGCGTGTTGCACGTCGGCGCAGTGGTGCTGCCGGCACTGCTGGCAATCGCCGAAATGCGCCGCAACCTGAACGGTTCGGAGTTTTTGGCAGCGGCGGTGGCGGGCTACGAAATCGGCCCGCGTGTCGGTCTGTGCATGGGTCCAGAACACATTGCCCAGGGCTGGCATTCCGGCGCTACGCTGGGCGTTTTTTCGGCGGCTGCTGGCGCCGCACGCGGCCTGCGCCTTGACCGAGACCAGACCGTGCATGCGTTGGGAATTGCCGGCACCCAGGCTGCGGGGTTGATGGCGGCGCAATACGGCTCCATGGTCAAACGCATGCACGCCGGGCGATCTTCGCAAAGCGGGCTGTACGGCGCGATGCTCGCAGAGCGCGGCTTCACCGGCATCGAAAACGTACTCGAAAGCGAATACGGCGGATTTTGTTCCACCTTTTCACGCTCACAGGATCGTTTTGATCTGGCCCAACTCACCGCCGGATTTGGCAGCACCTGGCAGACGATGGGCGTGGCGCTGAAGTTCTATTCCTGCGTCGGCAGCAACCACACCACGCTCGATGCGCTACGACGGCTGCAGGCTGAGCGTCCCTTTACAGCCCACGACGTGAAGCGAGTTCTGGTGTCGGGCTCACAGGTCACCATGGATCATGTCGGCTGGAAATACCGGCCAGACGGGCTGACTGCGGCGCAGCTCAACCTGCCCTATTGCGTGGCAACGCTGCTGCTCGATGGTGATTGCTTTGTCGATCAATTCACCGAGGCCATGGTGGCCGACCCCGCACGCATGGCACTAGCCGAAAAAGTCGAGGTCCGGCACGATGCCCAGATCACCGCGCGCGGCTCACAATTCCGGCACATGGTGCGGGTAGAAGTTGAACTCAATGACGGTACGCGACTAAACACCGAGGTCGAAGCGCCGCGCGGCAGTGAACACAATTTCGCCACCACGGATGACGTGGTGAAAAAGTTTGAACAACTGGCGGCACACACCTTGCCCGCAGCAAGGGTTGCGCAACTGCGTGACGCCGTACTCAACCTTGAGCAGTTGCCGGATGCGGGCCACCTCGTGGATTTGATGCAATTGTCCTGATTATTTGCGCTTCAGCCGTGATCTACACCTCCGCAACCAACACTGACGCAGCCCGGTCGCACCCTGCCCCATTAATGCCACCCCTTGGTGGCTTTGCTAGCCAAACCTTGGCTGAGTTCTGCGTCAATCTCCGGCTGCAGGACATTCCGGATGACGTGGTGGCGATGGCCAAAACCTGCATTGCCGACACCGTGGCCGTGGCAACCTACGGCAGTGCGATGCCATGGAGCCGCACCGTCGCCGACTATGCGCAGCGCTACGGCGCAGGCGGCCCCTGTCGGCTGTTGGGCGCCGGTAATGTGCGCGTACATGCGCCCTATGCCGCGCTCGCCAACGGCGCCTTCGCGCACGCGTTTGAGCAAGACAGTTTGCGCAAACCCGGCGCTGGCGTGCATCCGGGTGCAGCGCTGCTGCCACCTGCGTTGGCCCTGGCGCAGGAACAGAACGTTTCTGGTGCGCGCCTATTGCTTGCTTTCATCGCCGGCTGTGAAGTGATGTTCAGAATCGGCGATGCGTCGCTGCATTCGAGCGAAGGACGCGGTTTTCATGCGCCCGGTTTGACCGGGCCTTACGGCGCCGCGGTGGCTGCGGGCATGGTGCTGGGGCTTGACGCGCAGCAACTGCAAGATGCGCTCGGCATTGCCGGTTCATTGTCGGGCGGTCTATTGGCCTTTGCTCAGGCCAAGCGCGGCGCCGAGGTCAAACGGCTGCACCTTGGGCGTGCCTGCGAGTCCGGCGTGCTTGCCGCACGCTTGGCGCTGGCCGGTTACGCGGGCCCAGAAACCGTATTCGAAGGTCGCTTCGGTTTTCTCGAGGCGTATTGCCAGCGCAGTGAGCCGCACCGACTGACCTCGGGGCTCGGTTCACGCTGGGAGACGCGGCGTATCTGCATCAAAGCGTATGCCTGTCACATCACCGCGCATACTGCCATCGAATCACTTCGCACTTTGATGCAAGAGCGTGGCTTCGACGGCAACGATGTCGAAACAATAGAGTTGCAGGTCTCGGACAAAGTGTTGAGTCACCACGATATC
>JACMNN010000084.1 GCA_014378555.1 Burkholderiales bacterium
CTGATCGAAGCAGTTGCTGGCTTTTGGCTCAACTCGTTGGCGCTAGTGGCCGATGCCGGGCACAATTTGTCGGATGTAATCGGCTTGCTACTCGCCTGGGCAGCGGTGTGGTTGTCACGTCGTAAGCCCTCGGCCCGGCACTCCTACGGCTTGGGCCGCAGCTCCATCCTTGCAGCCTTGGCCAATGCCATGCTGTTGCTGGTGGCCATTACTGTGATCGCATGGGAAGCTGCGTCACGTTTTTCCAATCCGCAGCTCATCGCGACCGGGCCCGTAATGTGGATCGCCAGCATCGGGATTGCGGTGAATGGGTTCACCGCTTGGCTGTTCATGCGCGGTAGCAAAAGCGATTTGAATGTGCGCAGCGCGTACCTGCACATGGTGGCAGATGCGGCCGTTTCTGCCGGTGTGGTGGTCAGCGCGCTGGTGATGGGGATCACCGGATGGTTGTGGCTCGACTCGCTCACCAGCCTCGCGATCGCCGCGGTCATCGCATGGAGCTCATGGCAATTATTGGTCGATTCACTGCATTTGTCGCTTGACGCAGTACCGCCGCATATCAATGCTGAGGCCATAGGGCGTTATCTAGCGTCGGATCCGCAAGTGAAAGACCTGCACGACTTGCACATCTGGGCGCTGTCCACCGAGGCTGTGGCGCTTACAGCGCATGTGGTGTGTCCGAGAGGACATCCGGGAGATGCGTGGCTGGCACGCGTTTGCGACGAACTGCACGACACGCACGGCATTGACCACGCCACCATTCAGGTGGAGACCGGAAATGCTGTGCATGCGCACGACACCAGTCGCTGCGGCACCCCGATTGCGTTATGAGCGCTGACGCGTAAGCCGCTGCATCAGGGTCGCACCAAATACGGCCACCGCCAAACCAACCATCACCACCACCGCACCGATAATTTGCGAGCCCGATAAAATCTCACCGAACGCTAACGCCGTCGCCGACATGCCCGCCACGGGCACCCACAGTGCAAACGGCGACACCGCAGAAGCGGGGTAACGGGTCAGCAGGTTTGACCACAAACCGTAGCCGAACACCTGCGCGGCGTACGCCAACACGCAAAGGTGGAAAGTCAACGCCCCACTTGCGCTCGTTATCGGCAACAACAACGAATTCGCGGGCTCTGCAACGAGCGAAATTACGATTAGCGGCGGTACCGCAGCCACGCTCGTCCAGGCAATAAAATTCATGGCATCGACCTTGCCTGACAGCGATCGACGCGCCACGTGTTTGGCGACCGTGTTGCCTGCGCCCCAGAAAAACGCGCCAAGCAGCACCAGAAAGAAAGCCACGCCTAAACCCGCGCCGACTTTGCTGGCTCCGATAACCACCAAGCCGACAGCGGCGATCAACGCACCCCACAACTGCGGCCGCTGGACTTTTTCGCCGTAGAACGCAACCGCTAACGCGATGGTGAAAAACACCTGCATCTGCACCACCAGCGACATGAGTCCCGCTGGCATGCCCAAGTTCAACGCGATGAACAGCACGGCAAATTGTCCCACCGCGATGAACATGCCGTACATGATCAGCCAACGCCACGCGACCTGCGGCTTTCCCACGAAAAAAACCAACGGTACGGCAGCCATTAAAAATCTCCAGCCCGAAAGCGTAAAGGGCGGCAGCGTCTGCAACGAAATCTTGATCGAGACGAAGGTGAGCCCCCAGATCGTTGCGATGGCTAGGGCAAGTAGGCTGTGGCGGAGGGGCATTTAGATATTGAGTGGTGAACAGCTAATAACGCAGTATCACCCGTGGCCGATCTAGGGAAATACGGATTTATCAACTCGTCATCCTGAGCGAAAAGCGAGGGATCATACGACATGCAATGATTTCCGTGATTTACAACCGCCCTCGCATGCGAGCAGATCATTCGCTGCGTTCAGGATGACGTTAATCTGCGTATCCCTAGGCGTTTGCACAACAGCCGTGTTGTGCAGCAGCGAGCGAATCAAGCGCTTGTTTTTTCGCAGGACAAACGCGGAACCGTGACGGTCGCTGCGGTGCCCGAACCTCTCGGCGTCCCGCGACGCGCACTCAGCTGACGGCGGCAATCGGGAGCCGAGCCACCATCACACCAAAATCTACTCAACCGCTTTAAGCATCGCCTCAACCACGCCCTTAGCATCGCCAAACACCATCATGGTTTTGTCCATGTAGAAGAGTTCGTTATCGAGACCAGCATAGCCCGCTGCCATGGATCGCTTGTTGACGATAATGGTGCGCGCTTTGTATGCCTCGAGAATCGGCATGCCGTAAATCGGGCTGCCTTTTTCGAGCGCTAATGGGTTCACCACGTCGTTGGCGCCGAGCACCAGCACCACGTCGGTTTGCGAGAAATCGGAGTTGATGTCTTCCATCTCGTGCACCTGATCGTACGGCACTTCGGCCTCTGCAAGCAGCACGTTCATGTGGCCTGGCATGCGCCCAGCAACCGGGTGAATCGCGTATTTGACGTTGATGCCTTTAGCGATAAGCTTTTGCGCCAGTTCTTTTGTCACGTGCTGTGCGCGGGCGACCGCCAAGCCGTAGCCCGGCACGATCACCACACTGTCGGCGTTCGAGAGCATAAACGCGGCGTCGTCTGCGCTGCCGCTCTTGACCGGCCGTTGCTCTTTCGAGCCGGTCACAGTGCCGCCTTCGCCGCCAAAGCCACCGAGAATCACGCTGATAAACGAGCGATTCATCGCTTTGCACATGATGTAGCTCAGGATCGCGCCACTTGATCCCACCAGTGAACCGGCAATGATCAACATCGGATTATTCAGCGAGAAGCCAATGCCGGCGGCAGCCCAACCGGAGTAGCTATTGAGCATCGACACCACCACTGGCATATCCGCGCCGCCGATCGGGATGATGATGAGTACGCCGAGCAAAAAGCCCAGCGCGCAGATCGCCATGAAATCAGTGAACGACTGCGCGTTCCAGAAGCTGAAAATGAAGTACAACACGGCCAAACCAAGCACTGCATTGAGCGGGTGCTGGCCTTTAAATGTGACCGGCGCACCTTGAAACAGCCGAAATTTGTACTTGCCTGAAAGCTTGCCAAACGCGATCACCGAGCCGGTAAAGGTGATGGCACCAATGAACGCGCCGAGTGCGAGCTCAATCCGGTTACCGCCGGGAATCATGCCGCCTTTTTCGGTGATGGCGAACGCCCACGGCTCAGCCACGGCCGCGATCGAGATGAACACCGCGGCTAAGCCGATCATGCTGTGCATGAACGCCACCAGTTCCGGCATCTTGGTCATCTCGACGCGTTTGGCCATGACCGCACCGACGCCACCACCAATGACAAGTCCTGCGAGCACGTAAGCCAAGCCGGTGATCGAGCCCTTTGAAAGCTCAAAAATCAACGCGCAGGTGGTAACAGCCGCAATGGCCATACCAAGCATGCCAAAACGATTACCTTTGATCGAGGTCGTCGGATGCGACAGACCCTTAAGTGCCTGAATGAAAAAGACCGAGGCAACGAGATAAAGAAGAACGACGAGATTCATGCTCATTTGGCGACCTCAGTTTTTTTCTCTTTCTTTTTAAACATTTCCAACATGCGCTTGGTGACCAAAAATCCGCCAAATATGTTGACTGCGGCTAGCGCCACGGCCAGCACGCCCATCGTTTTACCGAGCGTAGTTTCAGTCAGCGCAGCGGCGAGCATGGCTCCCACAATAATGATCGCCGAGATGGCGTTGGTCACGGCCATCAGCGGCGTGTGCAGCGCTGGCGTGACATTCCAAACCACGTGATAGCCAACGTAAATGGCGAGCACGAAGATGATCAGGTTAATGACAATGTGGTCGACGCCGCTCATTTCTTTTCTCCGGTCACTAGCGTGGCTGCCACGATGTCATCCTCTAAATTGATCGCAAACGCACCCGTTTTAAAATCAACAAGTAACTTCAAAAAGTCCAGCAAATTGCGCGAGTAAAGCGCGCTGGCGTCCTGCGGCAACAGGGCCGCTAGATTGGTGTGGCCAACCAGCGTCACGCCGTGTTTCACCACCACTTCGTCTTTTACGGTGAGCGGGCAATTGCCACCCTGTTCTGCAGCGAGGTCCACGATGACCGAGCCCGGCTTCATTGCCTTAACCATATCTTCGGTAACCAGCACCGGCGCCGGACGTCCCGGAATCAACGCGGTGGTAATCACGATATCGGCGAGCGCCACTTTTTTGGCAACCTCGGCGCGTTGCCGATCCATCCAGCCTGCTGGCATCGGCTTGGCGTATCCGCCAACACCCACCGCAGCTTCGCGCTCTTCGTCGGTTTCATACGGCACGTCGATGAACTTCGCGCCGAGCGATTCCACCTGCTCTTTTACTGAGGGCCGAACGTCAGAGGCTTCAATGACCGCGCCCAGCCGTTTAGCCGTAGCAATCGCCTGCAAGCCGGCAACGCCGACGCCAAGAATCACCACGCGCGCGGCTTTCACCGTTCCCGCCGCCGTCATCAGCATCGGGAAAAATTTAGGGTAGTGGTTCGCCGCAACAATTACCGACTTGTAGCCCGCGATATTGGCCTGCGACGACAGCACGTCCATACTCTGCGCGCGCGAGGTGCGCGGCGCTTTGTCCATAGAAAAGCCATTAACGCCGCGCGCTTTGATCGCCGCGATGCCGTCCGCATTAAACGGATTGAGCAATCCGACTACGTTTGCGCCGCTTTTGATCGCGGCGAGTTCTGCGTCATTCGGGCCGCGCACCTTGAACACGATGTCGCTGCTGGCGAGCACGTCGTGCGCGCTGGCGCTGATGGTCGCACCGGCTGCTGCATAGGCCGCATCGAGCAGGCTAGAGGCCGCGCCCGCGCCCGATTCAATAACAACCGTAATGCCGGGAATGGCAGCCATTTTTTTGACTGTTTCCGGTGTGGCGGCGACGCGTGTTTCCCCCGCTGCCGTTTCTTTGATGATGCCGATCTGCACAAGGCACCTCCTTTATTTTTTGACCGATGCCAGTGTAGCCGCTTTCTGAAGGCTATTTCTTGACCGCGGTCACGCTATCTTGAACACTACCGACGGCATCCGAACGCCGCTTGCAGTAAATTAGAGGGCTTAGCTACTAGGAGACGTTCATGCCCCGTTCAATATTTACCTTCAAGCGACTTAGCGCGTTTAGTTTGGCCCTTGCCATGGGTTTTGCAGTTAATAGCCCTAGCGCCGCCACGCTTAAAGCCGCCGCGCAAAACGACATTCTCAGCGCCGACCCGCATTCGCAAAACCATGCGACTACCAACGCGATTTTGATGCACGTCTACGAGGGCTTGACTCGATATGGCAAGAAATACGAAGTTGAGCCAGCACTGGCCACCAAATGGACCTACATCTCGCCGACTCAGGTGCGTTTCGACCTGCGCAAGGGCGTTAAATTTCACGACGGTTCGCCGATGACGGCTGACGACGTGGTGTTCAGCTTCAACCGTATCAAGCAGCCGCAAGGCACGATGCAGATCTACATTGCAGGCATTACCGAGATCAAGAAGATTGACGACTACACGGTCGACTTCATCATGCCCGCGCCTAACCCGATTCTGCTGCGCAACATCATCGATTTCCGCATCATGAGCAAATCGTGGGCGGAAAAAAACAAGGTCACCAACATTCAGGATTACAAGGCGAAAGAGGACACCTACGCCTCGCGCAACGCGATGGGCACAGGGCCTTACGTGTGGAAGGGCTGGGCGCCAGAGCAGAAGATCGAATTCACCGAAAACACCAACTGGTGGGATAAAAAAGATGGCAACATCACCAATTTCACCTACCTTCCGATCAAGGCTGATGCCACACGTATCTCTGCGTTGATTGCGGGTGACGTCGATCTGGTGACAGAAGTGCCCCCGCAAGACGTTGAGCGCCTGAAAAAAGACCCTAAGCTGCGTGCGCTAGAAGGCATTGAAGTTCGCACCATCTTTCTCGGCATGGATCAGTTCAGCGACGAGGCGAAATACACCGACGTCAAAGGCAAAAACCCGTTCAAAGACAAGCGTGTTCGTGAGGCTTTGTCACTCGCTGTAGACCGCGAAGGAATCAAAAAAGCCATCATGCGCGGCCTTTCAGTGCCTGCGGGCATTATTGTGGCTCCGGGCGTGAACGGCTACGGCACCGACATCGACAAAAGCGAATACAACCCGGAAAAAGCCAAGAAACTGCTAGCGGAAGCGGGTTACCCGAACGGCTTCGGGCTGACGCTTGACTGCCCGAACAACCGCTACGTGAACGACGAAAAAGTCTGTCAGGCAATCGTGGCCATGTGGGCCAAAATTGGCATGAAACCGAAGTTGAATTCGATGAACTTCGCGCCGTATATCGCGAAAATCCAAAACTTTGACACGAGCGTCTACATGCTCGGCTGGGGTGTTGCAACTTACGACTCGCTGTATTCGTTGCAATCCCTCGTGCGCACCAAAACGACGGGCGCTGACGGCAACTTCAATCTAGGTCGCATCAACGACACACGCTTGGACGCCATTATCGATCAGCTCAAAACAGAACCGGACACGGTAAAGCGCAATGCCCTCATCCGCCGTGCGCTCGAGCGTACCAAGGAAGAAAGCTACTACGTCACGCTTCACCACCAGATTCGTCCTTGGGCGATGAAGAAGGAAGTCACCACGCTGCACCGTTCGGATGATCGCCCAGAAGCGCGGTTTGCGCGGGTGTCGGGCGCAGGCTCCTAAGTCGTATTTAACGTTCGACTGGAAAGCACCTTCGGGTGCTTTTTCTTTATTTATCTACCGTTGCGCCAGTCGTGCCGCGCTGATGTTGACAGTCAATCAAAACACCAGTCATCGCCAAATGAACAAGGCCTGCGATACGCTTTTTCCTCACCCGGAACGACGCATCGAAGGCGCCCAAGTTTGCCATCCATGCAAGTCAGCGCACAGGTCCCTGGCTCTACTTCGCAGGCGATGCGCCCGCAGGTTACCTGCAACGTTCGGATCAAGGCATCGGCGGCACGCAAAACTTTACGCCCTCTCCGTCCCAGCCCTGCGCGACAAAGTTGTCGTACAGGGCGCGATCCGTGGTGAAGCGATGATTCGGATCATCCGGGAAGCGCAAATTGCCGCGAAATAGCCGATACACCGGCGCGAGCCCCGCCGCACAAGCCCCCGCAACACTGCCCCCAATAACGGGCGAATACGCGTAGGAATCAACACCTTCGTCGACCGGCTTTTTCGGCAGCGCAGCATTGCTTCGGTTTTGCGCATGAAGCAACGCCGTCTCAAAATTGTTCAACGTATAGAAGTGCGAGCCTCGGCTGCCGCCGCGCGCTACTTGATCGAAATAAAAGCGAGCGACGCCGGTGGCCTGGTCGCCACTGCTTGCAAGCACCGTAAACGATTGTCCGGTGCGTGCCCACCCAGGCAGACCGTCCAGCAGTGTTTTATCCGACTCTCGCGATGTGATGAAGTAATAATCAAGCGGGACATAGCGAAACTCGATCATCGTTTTGCTCGCACCACGAGCACCGGCGGACAGTACGGTTTGTGGCATTAAATAGTACGCTTGCGAACCATTGCCAAGCTGACCAAACTCGCTATAGCCCCAACATTGAACCATACCGCTGATCATCAGGGCACAGGTATGTTTTGCGCCGGTGGCAATTGCCGTGGCACCAACGATGTCGACGGCAACCGGAACTGCGCTGCGTTTAACTCCGCCGTCTCCCAGCGTGCCATATTGATTGTTTCCCCAACAGGAAATCTCGCCACTCATCAGCAGCGCGCAGGTGTGGGATTGGCCCGCGCTCACGGCGGAGGCACCGGTCAGGCCCGTCACGGCCACCGGAACACTACTCGCCACCGGGGCCATGCCGTTACCCAGTTGCCCGTAGTCGTTATAGCCCCAACACCACACCAAGCCGCCCAGTCCCACCGCACAGCTATGCGCGCCACCTGCTGTGATAGCGGTGATGTCCACGAGCCCTACCACCGCGCCCGGAGGGAAAAAGCTGTCGCCGACGCTTCCATTGCCCAGTTGACCGGACCCGTTATATCCCCAGCACGAAACAGTGCCGGCACTCAACAAGGCGCAGGTGTGGGTGTTCCCTGCGGCGATCTGTGTCACGCCGGTAAGGCCGCCGATCAAGGTGGCCGTGTTACTGCTACCGTTGCCAAACGCACCCCAGCAGGCGACGCTGCCTCCGGCGCCTACAACACATGCACGATTGCCACCCACGGCGAGCGCGGTGGCGCCGGCCACGCCGATAACGTCGACCGGCACTGCACTGGACGTCGCGTTACCCGTTCCCAACTGGCCTTGATCGTTTTTCCCCCAACACGCAACGCGGCCACTGCGCCGCAGCGCGCACGTATGCGCCACCCCCGTACCCACGACCGAAACGTCGTTCAGCCCAGTCACAACGCTAGGCAATCCGCCCAAGAGCAGCGTGCCACTACCGAGCTGGCCAGCGCCGTTATCCCCCCAGCAGGACACCGCGCCGCCGGCGAGTACCGCGCACGAGTGTTGGTACTGGGATGAAATACTAGTGGCGTTGGTAAGACCGCTAACCGCGACGGGCACAGCGCTGAGGATGCCGACACCGCCGACCTGGATATTGCCCCAGCACGACACGCCGCCCGCGCCGCCTAACG
The DNA here is from genome assembly GCA_014378555.1 of Burkholderiales bacterium. Taxonomy (GTDB): domain Bacteria; phylum Pseudomonadota; class Gammaproteobacteria; order Burkholderiales; family Casimicrobiaceae; genus Casimicrobium. The sequence goes on from JACMNN010000084.1 coordinate 8,611, forward strand.
CGCACGCGTGCGCGCCGCCCACCGCGATGGCGGCTGCACCGGTCACGCCGTCAACAGCCCGAGGTGTCGCGTTGGCCACCGTGGGCGAATCATAGGTGCCGATACCCCAACAAGCGACGGATCCATCACTCAGCAACGCGCAGACATATTTGCCGCCGCTGGAAATGGCGACGGCAGTAGCAATCTGCGTCACACTGACCGGCAACCCCGTGAGCGTCAGACTGCCGTTACCGCCCTGCCCCGACCGATTGTCACCCCAGCAGACAACGTCGCCAGTGCGGCGCAACGCACAGGTGTGAAGTGTGCCGGCTGCAAGCAACGTCGCGTCGGCGATGCCGGTGACCGGCGTGGGCACGCTGCTTTCGACCCGCGAACCGTTGCCGAGCTGGTAGAGCGTGTTGATGCCCCAGCAAGACACCCGTCCGGAAGCCATCAGCGCGCATGTGTGCAGCCGACCAAGCGTTACAGCGGTAACACCCGAGAGCCCGGCCACTGCCACGGGCAGGAGGCTGTCTAGTTTCGTGCCATTGCC
>JACMNN010000085.1 GCA_014378555.1 Burkholderiales bacterium
CAGGTCGGACGGCATGTCGCCGATTTCATCAAGAAACAACGTGCCGCCCTCGGCCTGTTGAAAGCGCCCTTGCCGCGTGGCTTGGGCGCCGGTGAACGAACCGCGTTCGTGCCCGAACAACTCGGATTCCAGCAAATCTTTTGGGATCGCGGCAGTGTTAATCGCGATGAACGGTTTGCCTTTGCGCAGGCTGTGTTCGTGCAGTGCGCGGGCGACCAGCTCTTTGCCGGTGCCGGATTCGCCCGTAATGAGCACGGTGACATGGGACTGCGACAGGCGACCGATCGCGCGGAAAACGTCCTGCATCGCCGCGGCCTTGCCAAGCATTTCACGTTCGCCCGACGCTTGCGTCTGTGCTGCCGGAATCGGCTCCGCTACCACCACGGCGCGACGGATCAAAGCCAGAGCCTGATCGACGTCAAACGGCTTCGGCAAATATTCAAATGCGCCGCCTTGAAACGCCTGCACGGCGGTGTCAAGATCAGAAAACGCAGTCATCACAATCACCGGCACTTGCGGATGCGCAGCCTTGATTTTCTTCAACAGGGACAGACCCGATTCACCGGGCATACGCACGTCGCTGACCAGCACCGAGGGCGTCTCGTCGTCCAAAGCGTCCTGCACATCGCGGGCATTTTCGAAGCTGCGATACGGCAGCCCTTCGCGGGTGAGCGCTTTCTCCAACACCCAGCGAATTGAGCGATCATCATCGACGATCCAAACATTTTTCATACAGTGCTTCTTTCGGCTCGGTCAGCCTCTAATAAGTGCTCGGCAGGATGCGCAAAGGGCAGGATGATCCGGAACAGGGTGCGCCCCGGCTGGCTGTCCACTTCGATCACGCCAAAGTGCTGGGCGACGAAGGTCTGCGCAATCGACAGGCCGAGGCCGGAGCCGGTGCCATCGTTGCGCGTGGTGAACAGTGGATAGAAAATTCGGTCGAGAATGGCCGGGTCAATGCCGGGGCCGTTGTCGATCACCGACAGCTCAAGCGCCATGCGGTAGCGGCGCTTTGCCAACACCACCTGTCGGGTCACTCGTGAACGCAATTTGATGTGTGCATTTCGCTGATTGGCGGTTGATTGACAGGCGTTGCGGGCAATATTGAGCAGCACTTGGGTGATTTGCTCTGCGTCACATTCCACCTCGGGCAGGCTGACGTCAAAGTCCGCCTCAAGGGCGTGCGTGGTGCCAAACTCGTTGCTGAGCAGTTGCAACACTCGATTAAGCAGACGATGAATATCGACGCGCGCATAGCGCGGCAGTTTGTGCGGGGCGAGCAGCTTGTTCACGAGGTTTTGCAGGCGATCGGCTTCGCTGATGATGACCTGCGTGTACTCGACCAAGCTCGGCGACGACAGCTCAGCTTCGAGTAACTGCGCCGCACCGCGCAGTCCGCCAAGCGGATTTTTAATTTCGTGTGCGAGGTTACGAACCAGTTCGCGATTGGCCTGATTTTGCTCGGCGATTTTCGCTTCGCGCGCGATCTTTAATTGCTGATCGATGTGCCGGAATTCAACGATTAGTTGCGGGTCGTCAGTTGATGCGGACTCGAGAAAACTGGCGGTGCAATTGACCACCAAGCGCGACACGCCGTCGCCCTTGCCGCGCAGGTGAAGCTCAAGCTCTTGCTCGGTGTAGCTTGCCTTGTGGGCCAGTGCGAGTTCAAGTGCGGGGGTGAGCCGTTCGCTGTCGCGGAACAGGTCGGTCAGACGTGTGGCGAGTAACTGCCGACGCGATTGATCGAACAGATTTTCCGCCGCAGGATTGGCGTAGCTAATCCGATATCCCTGACCGAGCAGTAGCACTGCCGTAGAGATGAGTTCAAGTCCTGCTGTTTCAACCATAGACCGGTTTTAGCAAGAAGCAAACCAGCGCACGCGAAATGTGTGCAAACAAGCAAAAAATTGCCCGGGAACCGCCCTACATTCGTATGTTCGACAGCTCTTGTTTAAGCGACGCCACATTGCGCTCATGATGGCGCAGCGTCTTTTCGAGTTGTTTCGAACGGTCAATATATTTCGGCGAACCCAAGCCCTCGTCGGCCATGGGTAGCGGCTTGCCGTTGTTGTGGCTGCTGCGCGCGTCGTTAAGCATTTTTTCTTCAGTCGCCAACTCCTCAACGAGTACTTGGCGCCGGGTGCTATCGCGGCTTCGTTGCGTGCCTGAATCAACTGATGCTGCCGCGCTGCCAGAGTTCAAATTACTGCTGGTGCTGACCTTCACCGTTGCGCCTCGGTTGGCTTTATTCCCGGTCGGGATCTCGGACAAGTCGCTGCTCGGATTCATCCGCGACGCGCCCTTTCTCGACTGATTGGTGTATTCGACAGCACCGGTCAGTGGATCTACGTATTTGTAAATTTCAGCATATGCGGACGCCGACGCAAGTAGCGGAAGCGCGACACAGAAGGCAGAAAAAACAGCAAATTTCATAAGCAAAGTGTAATCAAAACAAAAAAATACGGCAACTTAGAACGCAAAAAGGCAGGTTTCCCTGCCTTTTTGGAGTCTTGGCGACGAAACTGGTTCCGTTGCTTGCCTACTTTTCGCTGGTTACAGCGAGTAGTACATCTCAAACTCAATGGGATGCGTGGTCGCGCGGAACCGCGTGACTTCTTCCATTTTGAGGGTAATGTAGGCGTCGATCATGTCGTTGCTGAACACGCCGCCACGGGTCAGGAACTCGCGGTCTTTGTCTAGATATTCAAGCGCCTGATCGAGTGACGAGCATACGGTTGGGATCTTGGCATCTTCCTCTGGCGACAAGTCGTAGAGGTTTTTGTCAGCGGGCTCGCCCGGATGAATTTTGTTCTGGATGCCGTCCATACCGGCCAGCATCATCGCCGAGAACGCGAGATAGCTGTTGGCCAACGGATCCGGGAAGCGCACTTCGATGCGACGCGCTTTGTCCGACTGCACATACGGAATGCGAATCGATGCGGAACGGTTACGCGCCGAGTAGGCGAGTTTGACCGGTGCTTCGTAATGCGGAACCAGACGTTTGTACGAGTTGGTGCCTGGATTGGTGATGGCGTTTAGCGCGCGTGCATGCTTGATGATGCCACCAATGTAGAACAACGCCATTTCCGACAAACCTGCGTAGCCGTTACCGGCAAACAGGTTTTTGCCGTCTTTCCAGATCGACTGGTGAACGTGCATGCCTGAGCCGTTGTCGCCAACGATTGGCTTTGGCATGAAGGTCGCCGTTTTGCCGTACAGGGCCGCTGTATTCCAGACCGCGTATTTCAGCAGCTGGGTCCAGTCGGCGCGTTGCACCAACGAGCTGAAACGGGTGCCGATTTCGCACTGGCCGGCGTTGGCCACTTCGTGGTGAAACACTTCAACTGGAACGCCCATTTCTTTGGTGGCAAGCACCATCGCGTTGCGAATATCTTGCAACTGATCGACTGGCGGCACTGGGAAATAACCGCCTTTGACCACTGGGCGATGGCCCTTGTTGCCACCTTCGTGCTTGGCGTCTGATTCCCACGCGGCTTCTTCCGAGTAGATCTTCGAGTAGCTGCCCGACATGTCGGTTTTCCACTCAACTGAGTCGAAAATGAAGAATTCAGGCTCTGGACCGAAGTAAGCTGTGTCGCCGATGCCGCTGGCTTTGAGGTAGGCCTCAGCGCGGCGGGCCAGCGAGCGTGGATCACGGTCGTAGCCTTTTCCAGTGGACGGCTCGATCACGTCACAGGTGATGTTGAGCGTGGTCTCTTCGATGAACGGGTCGATGACGGCGGTGTTCGGGTCCGGCATCAGCAGCATGTCGGAGGCTTCAATGCCCTTCCAGCCGGCGATCGACGAACCGTCGAAGGCGTGTCCTTCAGTAAATTTTTCGGCGTCGAAATGGTCTTCCGGCACTTGAACGTGCTGCTCTTTGCCGCGGAAGTCGGTAAAGCGGAGATCGACGAATTTAATGTCTTCGTCTTTAATTCGTTTGAGGACGTCGGCGCTTGTGGCCATACCAGTATCTCCTAGGGCTTGAGTAAATTTAATTGAGGGTCGAACAGTAAGAAATCGGTAGCGCGGGGCAGACCCTGCGCGTTGCGCTCTACATTATTTGCTGCTGTTAATGCAGAAAACATGCCACCAAACGGTTGGCCAATCGCCAATGCTAGCGCGTCGTGGATGACGCAATCAAACGCCCCTGTAAATAGTGAGCTGGGAGCGATTAGCGCGGGGCTGACGGCCGCCTCTGACGCATTGATCTGGTGGCGTTTTTTCTGGCGGCCACTTGCCGGCCGTATGATGAAGTGGACCGAGTGCAAGGTGCAATTGCGCTAGTTTGGTGCGTTTGTGCCAATTGCTCCAAAAAAGAGCGCTTCTGCAGACGCACCAAAGCAGTGCGTACATTTTCTCACCGCGACGCGCGTCCGAGCCGATGTAGAACCGGTCAGTTTCTCACTGGCTGATCAACTGCTAGCGTCAGCGCCCCTACCGGCAACGTCACGTTTGCTTTCGCGCTTTCCCAATCGCCTGGTTGCGCCATGGGTTGTCCGGCGATCGACAAGCGCGCCTGCAACACCACCGGCGCTCCAGGCTTAAGCCCTGCTCCGCCAATCATCGCGTCGGCGGCCGTCAGAACGATGGGTTTGTCTGCGTCAGCGAGTGCTAACTTTTTCGCCGCCAACGGCGGGCCGCGATCCGCGCCCGCTGCGCGCACAATCAGGAACACTGCGGAGTTTTGGCTGGCGGCTTTGCGCGCCTCGGGCCCCAGTTGCAAGGTCACCGTCGCCAGCACTGCGTCCGACACGTTAGCTGCCGGCGCTCCAACCGGCGGAGCCACGGCAGCAGGCGTGCCACCCCGGCGGGACGTGATGTCACCCAGCGCGTTATCGGCAATTTGCGCGAAACCGGAGTTCGGCTCCGACACAGACTTCGCGAGGGTGAATGATTTTTCGGCAGCGACGAGATCGTTTTTCTGTAGCTCCCACGTTCCACGCAGCAGCAACGCCTTGATGTTTTTGCCGTCCAGCGCGAGCGATTTGTTGATCAGCTCGATGGGCTTGCCGTCCATCTTGCCTTGCGACATGCCCGCCGCCGAATCGGCATAGTCGGACCACATTTCACTGTCTTTAGGGTCGAGCGCCGCCGCTTTTTCGTAGGCCTTCATCGCGCCGTCAAACATGCCGACTGACGCCTTGGCACGCGCGAGCAACAACCAGCCTTTGACGTCATTCGGCTCTTTGTTCAAGCGCTCTTCGGCCAGCGTAAACAACTCGTCCATTTGCTTGGCTGCGTCGGTCTGCGCCACTGGCGCCACGGCTGCCGTGCGCGCAATGTCTGGCACCACCGCCGCCGGATTGCCGACTGCTGCATAACCGCCCACCGCGAGCACGGGTAACAACACCCCAAGCGCGATCGCGGTGCGCTTGTAGCGGGGCGCGGTGGGGCTCGATGCCTGCTGCGACTCGGCGAGCACCCGCGCTTCGAGTTCACGTTCAGCCTCAAACAGTGACGCCTCCGACAGCAGGCCCAAGCGCTGGTCGCGACGCGCTTCGCTGAGCTCAATGCGTAGGGCGTCCACGTTCGATTGGCCGCTGGAATTCGCGGCGCTATTTGCACCCGCGCGCTTTGCGAGCAAAGGCCGCAACACAATCCAGACAACGACCACGGTGATCACGGCAACAAGACTTAAAAAGAGGATGGCTGGATTCATGGCGTGGGAGTGTCGTTTAGCAGCGCACGAGCGCGAGCACGGTCAAGGTCGTTAAGTGGGGTTGGGGTGACGATCGACGATGTACGCCGCAGCCGCCGCAGCAACAACCAAGCAGCAAAGGCGAGCGCAATAAACGGCCCGCCCCACAATACCAACGTGGTCGCCTTAAGCGGTGGTTTGTAAAGCACGAAATCACCAAAGCGATCAGTCATGTAGCGCTTAACTTCAGCCTCGCTTTTTCCCGCGGCCAGCTGCGAGCGCACCTGATTTTTCATGTCGCGCGCCACCGGTGAGGTGCTGTCTTCAACCGTTTGGTTTTGGCAGACGAGGCAGCGCAATTCAGCGGAAAGGGCCTTTACTCGGGCTTCGAGGCCAGGGTCGTTCGAAGACTGTGCGTGTGCAAACGAGCCGCTAAGCGTGACAACCGCAATCAGCGCGCAAACCAGGCCGGTTCTGTTCCCCTCCCCCCGGGGGGGAGGGGCTAGGGGAGAGGGTGCAACTCCTGCGTCCCAGTTTAAATAGGACGCCACCTCCCCCAGAGAGAGGGGGCCGCACGCTGGCGAAAGCGCTGCCGACTTCATCGCGCATCAACCACTGCCGCTGACGAGGCAATGCTCGCCACCTTCCGCGCCCGCCGATACCGTGGGTCAAGTGCCCCCAACAACCCGCCAAACGCCATGATCACGCAGCCCAGCCAGATCCAGTTCACGAAGGGTTTGTAGTGCACCCGCACGGTCCAACCCCCGTTGCCCAAATCGTCGCCGAGCGACACATACAGGTCGCGGGTCAAGCCGCGGTCAATGGCCGCTTCAGTCATCGGCGTTGCCCGATTGGACACATACGCTCGGCGCTCTGGCGTCAGCAAACGCGCCGTTTCGCCGGGTTTGGACAGTTCAAAATTGCCGCGCTTGGCGCTGTAATTCGGCCCCACCTCATCGCTGACACCTAAAAATTTAATCTCATAACCGGCAATCGGTTTGGTCTGCCCAACGGCCAGTGCCACGTCATATTCCTGCTCAAACGCCTTCACCGCTGTTACGCCCACGATGAACGCGACGATGCCGAAATGTGCCACTTGCATGCCGTGATAAGCGATCGGAATTTGCCGCCATTTGGTGGCGGTACTGGCCATGCCAGACGCGTGGCGCAGCCGGTCACGATAGCCGTTCACAATCGCACACAACAGCCACGCCGCAAACGCAACGCCGACGCAAGCCAACGGTGAAAAACGCGGCGCCAAGGTCGCGCACAACACAAACGCAATCACAGCGATGACCGCAGGCACTCGCATGCGGCGCACGATCGATTGGCCCTCGTCATCTTTCCATCGTGCGAGCGGGCCGACGCCCATCAAAAAGATCAGCGGCAACATCAGCGGCACAAACACGATCTCAAAATACGGCGGGCCAACACTCACTTTACCCATGCCAAATGCATCGGCAAATAAGGGGTACAACGTGCCCAGCAACACCGCCCCCGCGGCCACCACCAGCAGCAAATTGTTGCCCAGCAAAAACGATTCGCGCGACAGCACACTAAAGCGCCCGCCGTCATTCACCTTGGGCGCTCGGAAAGCGTAGAGCGTCAGCGAGCCGCCAATGATCACCACCAAAAACGCAAGGATAAACACGCCACGTTTCGGGTCGGTAGCGAACGCGTGCACACTGGTCAACACGCCTGAGCGCACGAGAAAGGTGCCGAGCAACGACAACGAAAACGCTGCGATCGCGAGCAATACGGTCCACGCTTTAAAAGCGCCACGTTTCTCAGTGACTGCGAGCGAATGAATTAACGCCGTGCCAATGAGCCACGGCATGAATGACGCGTTTTCCACTGGATCCCAAAACCACCAGCCGCCCCAGCCTAGTTCGTAATAAGCCCAAAAGCTGCCCAACGCGATGCCGCAGGTGAGAAAAATCCATGCCGCAATCGTCCACGGTCGGCTCCAGCGCGCCCAAGTGGAATCGAGCCGTCCAGCCCACAAAGCTGCAATCGCGAACGCGAACACCACCGACATGCCGACATAGCCCATGTACAGCAGCGGCGGATGAAAAATCATACCGGCATCTTGCAGCAACGGGTTTAAATCGCGACCTTCGGCGGCCGCCGGCAGCAGTCGTTCAAACGGATTGGAGGTGAGCAGCGTAAACGCAATAAACACCGCTGTGATGCTCGCCAACACCACCAATACCCGCGTCACCAGCACGTCTGGCAACTGCTTTGAAAACAGCGCCACGGCTGCACTCCAACCGGTCAACATCACCACCCACAATAGCATCGAGCCTTCGTGCGAGCCCCATGTTGCCGACACTCGGTACTGCATCGGCAACAACGAGTTGGAGTTGGTCGCAACGTTCAACACACTGAAGTCGCCTTGAATAAAGGCGGTCATTAAACAAGCGAACGCGACGGCAACCAAGCCGAACATCGCAATGGTGCTGCTGCGCGTGAAAGCTGCCATGGCGACGCCGCGCCGCAAGTTGGCCACGCCCGCGACGCAAGCGCTGGTGAGGGCGACAAAAAACGCGAGTATTAAAGAAAAGTGACCAAGTTCAGGAATCATGGTGGCGCTTTGCCGACTTACAAAAACATCTTAATTTTAGGCGGCTTGTTTGAAAGCGCGTATTAGCCGCGGCAAGGCGTCAATTGGTGCTGCAACCGACCTCACCGCAGGGCAGCGCGTGCGTGCCACGCCAATGACAGCAGGCGTGGACTTATGTTTATCTCGTCCTCGGATAGGTTTGGTGAGAAGGACGATTTATTTTGATATGATGTCGGCATATGTGGTTTTTTGCTAAATTTTGCCAATTAGCGTTTGTATGGACATATTGATTAAGCGCCCTGCTCAGCTGCTACCAAATTCGCCACTTGCCTCAGCGTTTATGTTGCTTGCGTTGGTCACCACTGCCGATGCCTTTGCTGCAGGCTCCAGTTCCACAGCCGTCGCAACGTCGATGGCCCCGATCACCATTGCGTCAACAAGCATTCTTTCCTTCGGCCGGTTTGTGCCATCCGGTAGTGCCACCACAGTCACCATCAGCAATAGCGGCGTTCGTAGTGGCACCGGCGGCATCGTTCTGAGCAACACTCAAGCCGCATCAAGTGCAGCGGTATTTACTGTCAGCGGCCAAGCAAACGCCACATACAGCATCACGCACGGCGGTGCTACGGTACTAACAGCGCCTACTGGAGGAGCCGGCATCGCGTTGAGCAAGACCAGCGACTTTACGGGTAAAAACGTGGTCTCGGGCCAAGTCAGCATCGGTACGCTGGGTGCGGCCCCGAGCGCTGGCGCACCAGGCACGCAGAAAATTTACGTGGGCGGCACCATCGCGGTGGCTCCAAACCAGGCTCCAGGCACCTATTCGGGCGACATCACAGTGACGGTTGAGTACAACTAAACACTGTGTTGAGAACGACACGCGGTTCAGGATTCAACAAGCCCGTGACGGCACTTCTAAACATCGCATCAGGTTCTAACTTGCAACAATTTGTTGGCGTTGTTATTACTGTGGCTTTATCTCAGACGCGCATTGCCCGTCAGTCACAAGGTTGCTGTTGAGCGGGTCTGTTTTGCTCTTGATCGTGTGACGGCAACGCTTGCATGCTGCGGATATCGGTTGACGTAATTGCATCGCGATTTTCACCCAACCGCTGGGCGACATTTGCTGTTGAACCGGTCCCACAGAAGCTGCATGTCAGCCGCCCCAAGTAAACTCAACGCGATGCTAGAGCCAAGCACCCCTGCCCTCCCCGGAACGCTAGCTGCGCTTCAAGCGCGCTATGGCGAGAAGCATCGCTGGTACTTGCTGCTGGCGGTGATGGTGGGCACGATGGCGTCGATCATGTCGTCGACCATCGTTAACGTCGCCATTCCGGATATGAGCCAACACTTCACGCTCGGCCAAGAACGGGCGCAATGGGTCAGCTCAAGCTTTATGGTGGCGATGACGGTGTCGATGCTGACCACCCCGTGGCTGTTGGCGCGCTACGGCTATCGGCAAACTTATCTGGCTTGCATGTGGTTGCTGATGATCGGCGGAATCGCTGGCGGCGCGTCCAACGATTACGCTCTGGTGTTGGCGGCACGGGTGGTGGAGGGACTGGCTGCGGGTGTGGTGCAGCCGATTCCCGCGATCATCATTTTGCGCGCGTTCGAGCGCAACGAGCAGGGTCGGGCGAGCGGCTTGTTTGGCATGGGCGTGGTGTTGGCACCGGCAATCGGGCCGAGCATCGGCGGCGTGCTGGTCGATTTGTTTGGTTGGCGCTCGATCTTTTTTATGGTGGTGCCGTTTTGTCTGGTGTCAATCTGGTTGGCGTACAAGTTTGTGCCGGTCACCGCACCGGGCGGCGCGGCGGCCAATCGTCACGGCGCGCCGCTTGATTGGGGCGGGCTGGCGCTGGCCACCATCAGCACGCTATGTTTGCTCAACGGACTGGTCGAGCTGCACAGCGGGACAGCCGCGTCTGCTGCGACCCTGCTTGCCGTGTCCACTGCCGCGTTGATCGCGTTTGTGATGTGGCAGCGCCGGGTGGGCAAGCGTTTGTTGCAGTTCCTCGCCGACGGCGTGACTGACCAAGTAGCGCCGCTGATGAACTTCGATCTATTTCGCTACCGCCAGTTCATGATGGGTAGCATCGTTGCCTTTATTTATGGCACCGCGTTGTTCGGCTCAACTTATTTGTTGCCGGTATTCATGCAACGCGGGCTCGGGCTTTCGCCGTCTTACGTCGGCACCATTTTGCTGCCGGCCGGGCTGGTATTGGCCGTCACCATAGCGATGGTTGGACGACTTGCTGATGTGCAGCCAACGCACCGGCTGGTGAGTATTGGTTTGGCGCTATTGGCCGCGTCGTTCGCGTTAATGATCGCGGTGAATCTTGGCACGCCATTGATATGGCTCGTCGTGTTCGCGATTTTGGGACGTATCGGACTGGGCTTCATTTTGCCGTCGCTGAACTTGGGTTCAATGCGCGGCGTCGACAAATTGCTAATCCCGCAGGGTTCTAGCGTAATCAACTTTGTGCGGATGCTGGGCGGCGCGACCGGCGTCAGTCTGTGCGGGATCATGCTTGAATGGCGGCTCGCAGCGCACGGCGACTCGTTGTCAACAGTAACCAGCAGCGCCGCACGGCTTGATGCGTTTGATGAGGTGTTTGTGATGCTCGCACTGCTGTGCGCACTGGCGATGGTGGCGGCATGGCAGTTACGCGTACCGCCTGCGGTTGAGGCTGCGAAAGACTAACTTTCGCAGTAATTGCGCTCAGATTTTCAGTGCGCTAAGCACGGCGCTGGCGCAGGCATGGGGTGCCTCCATCGGCACCAAATGCCCGGTCGCGATGCGTTGAAACCGCGGCGCAAATAAACGTTGGTTGTCGTCAAATCCCGCTAGCTGCATCTCCTTAGATCGGTCGCCGGCAATAAAGCTCACGTTGACGCCACCACGCTGCAGGCAACGCAGCGCTTTGAGTGCAGAGCGGTGCACGATATGCGCATAAATATCGCGCTCGGTATCACGCGGCACTTTAAGCGTCACGCCCTCTGCGCTATCGATGATTGCGTGTTCAATGAAATCATCGAGCACACCGTCGGCCCACGCTTGCACAAACGCCTTACCCGCGAAAAATTCACGCGCCGCCGTACGTGACGGCCAAGTGTCGCGTCGTCGCGCCGCAATCGGCGCAGGCCCGGATTTAAACGCGAGTCCGGTGAGTTGCGCGAACGACAACGCGTTGGCGCGCCAACCGGTCGGGAGGGGCGAATCAATCAGCACCACATCGCGAACGGTGTCCATGTGTCGTGCCGCAGCCTGTAAGGCAATGTAGCCGCCCATCGAATGTCCGACTAAGGCGTGCTGCGGTGCGGCGCCCGGCTTTTCTGAGTCAGTCGTCGGCAACGTTTGCAATGCGTCCAGCACCTGGTCGAGCATCATCGGCCAGCGCTGTTGCGCAGCGCTGCCCGGCGCAGTTTCAAGTATCGCCGGCGCATGCACCGTAGCGTGTGGGCGCAGCGCTGCCAAAAATTGGCGATAGACACCCGACGGATAACCGTTGGCGTGCAGAAAGGTGATGTGCAGCGCGGGTTTCATCGCTCGGCTGACGTGGGTGTTAACAATTTCATGAGTTTGATCTTATGTTTGTCCGGTCGAGCGAGCCATTCAAACGTGCCGCTTCATCCGCATGACGGTAAAGCGCCAGGCAACAAAAAACCCGCCAGAGTTGCCGTGAGGCAACTGCGAGCGGGCTGATTTACAGCTAGAGACGCTTAGTCTTTTTCTGCGACGATGATGACCTTGATTTCGGTCGTGACATCGGTGTGTAGCTGAAGCTTAACTGCCGATTCGCCGATCATTTTGATCGGACCGTTTGGCATTTGCACCATAGCTTTAGTGATGTCATAGCCCAACGCTTTAAGCGCCTCGGCGATGTCCACGTTGTTTACTGAGCCGAACAAACGGCCGTCAACGCCCGCTTTTTGGGCCATTTTCAGCTCAACGCCGTTGAGTTTTTCGCCCAACGTGTTTTGCACGGCGAGCTTATTGTCAGCGAGTTTTTCGAGATCAGCGCGACGCAGCGACATGTCGGCAATGTTCTTTTCAGTCGCGCGCTTGGCCTTGCCCTGCGGGATCAAAAAGTTGCGTGCGTAGCCGTCTTTGACTTTAACGATGTCGCCGAGAAGGCCAACGTTTAATACTTTTTCCAGAAGGATGATTTGCATAATAAGGTCCTTCCTAGATTAAGGGTGCAGGTCGCAATACGGCACGAGCGCTAGGAAGCGTGCGCGATTGATTGCGGTGGTGAGTTGACGCTGGTAGCGAGCCTTGGTGCCCGTTACACGACCCGGCATGATCTTGCCGTTCTCTTGGATGAAATCCTTGAGCGTGTCGATGTCTTTGTAGTCGATTTCTTTAACGCCTGCTGCGGTGAAGCGGCAGAATTTTTTGCGTTTGAAGAGACTAGGTTCGCGAGCCTTGCGGGGCTTTTGACCGAATTTTGGTTTGCCGAATGCCATGTGTGTGCTCCTTAGTCTGCAACCGCTTCAGCGGCTTCAGGTGAGTTCATGTTGCGGGCTTTTTCGCCAGTCATCATGGGTGACGGACCAATTTCAGCGCCGTCTTTTTTCACCGTTAGGTGACGCAGCACGGCATCGTTGAATTTGAACGCGGTTTCGATCTCGATCAGCGTGTCGCGATCGATCTCAACGTTCATGCACACATAGTGCGCTTTGTAGATTTTATTAATTGGGTAGGCCAGTTGACGGCGGCCCCAATCTTCGAGGCGATGAATCTTGCCGCCCTTGCCGGTGACGAGGGAGCGATAACGCTCAACCATCGTAGGCACTTGCTCGCTTTGGTCCGGATGGACAATAAAAACGATCTCGTAATGACGCATGTCATTTTCCTTTTGATCTATGGACAGAAAACGCGTGTCCTGCAAAATCATAGAACACACACTTAACTGACTCCCGGCGTTTGTTGATTGCGCGCTGTTGATGACATAGCTCGATAAAAAGCAATGTCGCCGCAGTGCGTATGTGCCGTGGAGCAGAGCCCGTTAGTATATCCCAGAAATGTCGGTTTTGTTGGCAGTCAGGCTGCGCCAAAGTGCAGGATGCCTCAGCTGTTATCACCTTGCAAGGCCATGCCGCACGACGGTTAGACCTACTTTATGGTGTTAATCAAGAAGTCAATTTTCTACTAAACCTCTTAAATCCGCTTGCAATCTAGCGCAAAGGACTAAAATACTGATTACTGAACGCGACGATGCGCTCACCACGATTACCGGGCCCGACCTGGTTTCGACGGGAGTTCTGAGGTGCGATTGGGGCATGTCGAGGGGTAGCTCCTCGTAAAACCGCTGCAACGCAATCTAATTGCAAACGATAGCTTCTACGGCGAAAGCCGTCTCGCAGCCTAATTAAACACTAGGTCGCGTGTGTTGCACCGAGGGACGTGGACCTCGGGCCAAGCCGGGCAACTGGTAAAGCAGCAACATCATTTTCCCACGGGTAGGGTGTGTGAGTGTCTGTGACACACATCCGAAATCAAGCGGACTGGTTGGCGGCAAGGGTGCTCATGCTCGTGTCATCAGCAAGATCAAATCAGTGAGCTAAACATGTAGTCCCGACCACTAATGGCTTTCGGACGCGGGTTCAATTCCCGCCGGGTCCACCATTTACCAATACAAGATAGTCTCTAGAAGTTCATTAACCGGCCTAAGTGCCGGTTTTTTATAGCCTTTTTGTCTTTGACGGGCTAGCATGGTCTGACAGCACCCGGCAAATCTTTGGGGTAAGTTCACGGGGTAACAGCTAATACCCCAAAGCCTGCTACCCCAATTTCAGCGGTGTTTCATGTAGTTCTACCTTGTAGTTTTGCTATGTCACTTTCTGACACGTCGATTCGCAACGCCAAACCTAGGGAAAAGCCCTTCAAGGTCTACGACGGCGAGGGCCTGTATTTGCAAGTCACGCCCAGCGGCGGCAAGTGGTGGCGGTTGAAGTACCGTTTCGCGGACAAAGAAAAATTGTTGTCCTTAGGCACCTATCCAAAAATCGGATTGAAGGAAGCGCGGGCGCTTCGCACCGCCGGGCTCAAACTGGTGGCGAATGGGGTTGACCCCAGCGAAAACCGCAAGGCAACCAAAGCGGCGAAGGTGGAACGCGACGCCAACAGCTTCGAAGTGATCGCCCGCGAATGGTTGGGCAAGTTTTCGGCAACCTGGGTACCGAGCCACGGCGACCGAATCATCGCCCGCTTTGATCGCGACATATTCCCGAAAATGGGCGGGCGACCGATTGCCGAAATCAACGCGCCCGAATTGCTCGCCGTCGTTCGGCACATAGAAAAGCG
>JACMNN010000086.1 GCA_014378555.1 Burkholderiales bacterium
CCCACGTGCTCGACCAGATCGTTTTTGATGCCAACGGCCTCGTGCCAGCCATCGCGCAGGACGCCGTAACCCATGAAATTTTGATGTTCGCGTGGATGGATCGGGCCGCGGTTTTGCGCACCCTTGAAACCGGCAAAGCCTGCTATTACTCGCGCTCGCGAAAAGCGGCGTGGATGAAAGGCGAATCGTCCGGCCACCTGCAAATTCTGCGCGAAATGCGCATTGATTGCGATGGTGATGTGGTGCTGCTCAAGGTCGAACAATTGGGTGGCATCGCTTGCCACACGGGGCGGCGCAACTGTTTTTTCCGTAAATTAGAAAACGGCGCTTGGGTGACAGAGTTCGCGCCGATTAAGTCGCAAGCGGAGATGTATGGTGAACGCTGATGCTTTGGCCGTGTTTGCTCGGTTGGCGCAAACTTTCGCCGATCGGCGTGGCACCGATCCCGCCCTTTCTTACGTAGCGAAGCTGCTCTCGAAAGCGCCTGATGCCGCGCTAAAAAAAGTGGGCGAAGAAACGGCTGAATTCATCATGGCCTGCAAAGACTGCGAAGTGGCGGCGTCGGCCGAGGTAGTCGCCGCGCGCGCCAAAGTAATTAGCGAGGCCGCAGACGTGTGGTTTCATATGCTTGTCGCATTGTCGCGCTACGATGCGTCGGGCGATGACGTGTTGGCAGAACTCGCCAAGCGCGAGGGTATGTCTGGCATTGACGAGAAGGCTTCGCGCCTCGGATAATTAGGTTCTGCAGCGGCGAACGCCGCGATACGGCGTTGCAACGGCAGCGGATCGCGCATTTCGCTACATCTACGCTATCGCAAACAATCGACCATGAGCACAGACCCCGACTGTATTTTCTGCAAAATCATTCAGAACGTTATTCCGTCAAGCCGGGTCTACGAAGATGAAGACGTTTTGGTGTTCAAGGACATTCACCCCTCGGCCCCGGTGCATCTTCTGGTGATTCCCAAGCGCCACATCCCCGGCCTTTCGGCGGTAACGGCGGCGGATCAGCAAGTGCTCGGTAAAATGATGGTGGTTGCCTCGCAGGTAGCGCGTGAGGCGGGCTCAACCGACGGCTTTCGCACTATCATCAACGACGGGCGCGTGGGTCGGCAGGACGTTTTGCACTTGCACATGCATGTACTGGGCGGCCCCACACCGCTGGGTCGAATGATCTCGCGCGACGAAAAAACCGATTAATAGAATTTAGGAGACGGCAATGGGTTCATTTTCAATTTGGCACTGGCTGATTGTTCTGCTGATCGTGGTGATGGTGTTCGGCACCAAAAAACTTCGCGGCGTAGGTAAGGATCTGGGTGGTGCCGTGAATGATTTCAAAAGCGGTATGAAAGGTGGCGAAGAGGCCGCCAAAGGCGCCACCGAAGCGCCGCCTGTTGCCGCGCCCAACGTGATCGAAGGCGAAGCCAGGCGCGACAAGGTCTGATTCAGGCCTGTCCATGATGTCTGTGCTGCACCGGGTAGTGATCCATGTTTGAACTTTCCTTCGGCAAGATGATGATCATTGCGATAGTCGCTTTGATCGTTCTGGGGCCGGAAAGACTGCCCAAGGTGGCCCGAACGCTCGGCCACTTGCTCGGGCGCGCGCGCGGTTACGCCAATCAGGTCAAGCAGGATATTGACCGTGAAATGCAAATGGATGAGCTGCGTAAATTGCAGGAACAGGCCAAGGACGCCGCACGCAGTTTTGAATCAGCGGTGAACGATGCCGGACGCAGCGTGGAACAGGAAGCTTCAAGCGCATCCAAAGTTTTCAACGACATTGAATCCGACTACAAAACAAAACTCGACGCCGCAGCGATTGAAAACAGCATCGCGGCACCGGTGGCGGCGACCGCGCTGACCGCTCAGGATGAAGTCGCGGCGCTTGAAAAATCGATCGCTGAGCAGGCCACTGAGCAGATGGCAGAGATTAAGCCGATGATCTCTGCGGAGCAGATGGCGGCGACGCTCACGCCTTCGCCAGCGCCCCCCGCACCTGCCCCCGTCTCCACCGCCTCTGTACCGGTCGATTCAGCGCAGAAGGCGGCGTAGGTGCGGTTGCGAAGCTGGGGGAGCAATCTCACCGCTACGGCCTGTCTATGCGAGCATCTCACGGGATGAAGCCCCTCCCAACCATTTGATGTTCACCCATGTCCACTGAATCCGTACAAGAAACTTTTATCTCGCACTTGGTCGAGCTGCGCGAGCGGTTAGTCAAGTCGGTGATTGCCGTGCTGGTTGTCACCTTCGCGCTGATGGCGTATCCCGGCATGAAGGAGCTTTACGCATTGGTGGCGGCGCCCATGCTCAAAGTGTTGCCCGCCGGCACCTCCATGATCGCCACCGACGTGACCGGCACTTTCTTTATTCCCCTCAAAGTCACGCTGATGGCGGGCTTTTTGATCTCGTTGCCGGTGGTGCTGTATCAAATGTGGGCATTCGTCGCGCCGGGGCTGTACAAACACGAAAAAAAGATGGCGATGCCGATCATCGTGTCCTCGACCCTGCTGTTTTTCTGCGGCATGGCATTCGCTTATTTCGTGGTGTTTCCGTCGATTTTCGGCACCTTCGTTGGCTTCACGCCAGCGGGTGTCAACATGACGCCGGATATCGATAAATACTGGAGCTTTGCGCTGACCATGTTCATCGCGTTTGGCATCACCTTCGAGACGCCCGTGGTGCTCGCCGTGCTGACGCGCGCGGGCATCGTGACGGTGAAGCAGCTGGCCGAATTTCGTGGCTATTTCATCGTCGCCGCGTTCGTTATTGCGGCGGTGGTGACTCCGCCGGACGTGTTGTCGCAGCTGTTTCTGGCAATTCCGTTGGTGGTGTTGTATGAGGTTGGCATCGTCGTCAGCCGCTTCATTACGCCACGGTCGCGCGCCGCAGCGGACGAGGCGACGGCTTAGGTTGTTTTAGGCATCGCGAGACCCGCGCGAAAAAGTGTTGCTGCAATCGGGATGTCGTGGCGCTCGCCACGCCTGCGTGGGAAGACAGCGCTATCGCTTCGCCCTAGGGCGTGTTCCCAACGTCACTTTAAGCTCCACCAGCTCGCCCTGACGCACCACCTTAAGCGGTATCGTTTGCTCGGGGGCAACCATCGCGATGCTGTTCACCGCTTCGGTACGATCCGTTGTCGCTTTGCCGTTAATTTCCACGATCACGTCGTTGACGCGCAACCCCGCACGGCTGCCGGGCGCGCCGTCGAGCACGGCACCGACGAACGCGCCTTTGGCGTCCTTGAGCGCCA
Source organism: Burkholderiales bacterium (assembly GCA_014378555.1). GTDB lineage: Bacteria > Pseudomonadota > Gammaproteobacteria > Burkholderiales > Casimicrobiaceae > Casimicrobium. Next base: position 3,251 of record JACMNN010000086.1, read on the forward strand.
GTCGTTCGGCAATTTCAGTGGTGACCGTGCCGAGATTTACACCGAGATAGCCGCGCTTGACTTCGCCAGTGGCAATGAGCTGTTCCATGATCGGTTTGGCCAGCGCCGTGGGAATGGCAAAGCCAATGCCTGAGAAGTCGCCGGTACGCGTGAAGATACTGGAGTTGATGCCGACCAGATCGCCGTTGGTGTTGACCAGCGCGCCGCCGGAGTTGCCCTGGTTAATCGCGGCATCGGTCTGAATAAAGCTCTCGAACACATTAGTTTCTGAAAGCTGAGTGCGTCCCAGCGCGCTGACAATGCCCATGGTGACCGTGTTGCCGAACACGCCGAACGGATTGCCGATGGCTAGCACCACGTCGGCCACTTGCAGCGTCTGCGAATCAGCGAGTGTGATCGCCGGAAAGCCTGTGCCTTCAATCTTAATCACGGCGAGATCGCTGTCGGGATCAATGCCGATCACCCTCGCCGACAACACCCGTTTGTCGGTCAGTTCCACCTGAATCTGTTGCGCACCCTCCACAACGTGATTATTGGTCAGGATGTAGCCATCGGCACGCACGATCACGCCTGAGCCTTCCCCAACCAGCTGCTGGGCGTTGCTTTCGTCGCGCTGGCGTCCAAAAAAGCGCTGAAACGTAGGGTCGTCTGCCAGTGGATTACGGGTGCGCCGCTGGGCACTGGTGGCGATTTTGACGATGGACGGTAAGGCGCGCTTGGCCGCCTCGTGATACGAAGTTGCTTGCGGCCGGGCGGTTGCGGCGTCGGCCGTGGCGGGCGCGAGGCTTGCGCTGGCAATACTCGGTACCAGTGGCATCACTGCCACCCCCGCAACCCCGCTCGAGCCGCGCGCCAGCCACTCGGGCCGCAACGTGCTCACCGTAAAGAGAATTGCGACACAGATCGTGCAGACCTGTGCAAATACCAGCCATAATCGCTTCAGCATAGTGATGGTGTTACCCGTAATAGGTGAGGCAAAAAATCATACATGCCGTGGTGAAGCTGATCGCTAAAAAAAACTACCGAGGGACGTCCGTGAGCACCGTTGAACTTCACAATTTTATTCAAGATCTTGAAACGCAGACCTTGAACACGCCAACTTTCGGCAAGGTGTCGCGTGATGAGTTAACGCTTGATCTTGACACCTTTCTCGACAGCCGCCGGATTAAAGACGTCTCGGTCAACGGCTTGCAGGTTTCCGGGCGCCCAACAATAGCCCATATTGTGGTGGGCGTCACCGCAAACAAGGCCCTGATAGATGCCGCTGTCGAAGCTAAAGCTGACGCGCTGATTGTGCATCACGGCGTGTTCTGGAAGGGTGACGACCCGCGTATGGTCGGCTATCACCGAGAACGCATCAACGCGCTGCTCGCGGCCAACATTAATCTCTACGCGTATCACCTGCCGCTTGACGTGCATGCCGAGGTGGGCAACAACGCCTGCATGGGGCGACGCCTGGCGTTGATACCAAAACGGGTGGTTGGCGAATCAGGCCTGGTGATGCTCGGCGAGCTGAGCGTGAGCGCGCCGGTGCGCTCCACTGTGCTCGCAGCCTACGTCGCTCGCCATTACGGTCGCCGGGTCACGCTCTACAGCAAGCCCGAGCGCTTGATCAAAACCATCGCCTGGTGTACGGGGGCGGGCGGATCGTTGCTGGGCGAGGCCATTGATGCTGGGGCCGACGCCTTTATCACCGGTGAAATTAGCGAGCAACATGTGCACCAAGCGCGCGAGTCAAACATCACGCTGATCGGAGCGGGTCATCACTCAACCGAGCGCGACGGTGTGGCAGCGCTTGCGTCACGCCTAGTGCAAAAGTTTGGCCTAACGTATCAGTTCATCGACATCAATTCGCCGCTTTAGCAAGTGTGAAAGCCAACAGCTTTTCTGCGAAACACCTGTTTTTTAAGGGCTAAATGCCTGTTTAGCCGATAAGTCGATAAGATGCCAGAAGTAGGCAAAGCGCGAACAACAAGGAACAAGGAACAAGGTGCGCTCCGTAGCAAGCTGTAACGGTTTGCGGCGCTCGGCAGGCCCCATTCACCGCGCCATTAACCGGCTAAATTACCGCACTCCGCAACGCCAAACTTTCGATGGCCGCCCAATCCCAGGCAATGCCCAAGCCCGGCGCATCGGATGGAATTGCGAAACCGCCGTCACTCGCCATGCCGGACGTCGTGATTGAATCTAGTTGCGGGATGTATTCCACCCACGGCGCGTTGGGCACGGCGGCGCACAAGCCGAGGTGCAGCTCCATCAAAAAATGCGGGCAGATCGGCACGTTGAAGCTCTCAGCCAAGTGCGCGACTTTGAGCCACGGCGTGATGCCGCCGATGCGCGCCACATCGGCCTGCACAATTGAGCACGCGCCGCGCTGCAAATATTCGCGGAAATGTTGCAAGCTGTAGATCGATTCACCGACCGCAATCGGCAAACTCGTGCTTTGTGCGAGCCGTTGGTGACCGGCCAAATCTTCTGCGGGCAGTGGCTCTTCGAACCACGCGATGTCAAGTCGCTCGTAATGTCGCGCCCGGCGGATGGCCTCACCGACCGTGAAGCATTGATTGGCATCAATCATGATCTCGAACGCGTCGCCCACCGCTGCGCGCACCGCCGACAGCCGCGCCATGTCCTCAGACACGTGCGGGCGCCCGACCTTGATTTTTACGCCTTTGAAACCCTGCGCCTTGGCTTCGAGTGATTGCCTGACCAGTTGCTCGGGCGACAGATGCAGCCAGCCGCCTTCGGTCGAATACATCGCCACGCGCTCCTGCGCGCCGCCAGCGGCTTTGTGCAGCGGCAGCTGGGTTCGCTTGCAACGCACATCCCACAGCGCGGTATCAATCGCTGCCAGCGCCAGTGCGGTGATCGCGCCAACCGCGGTGGCGTGGGTGTAGAAAAACAAATCTTTCCAGATCGCCTCAATGTCGTCGGGGTCACGACCGATCAGTTTTGGCGCTAAATGGTGTTCCAGCAGCGCCATGACCGACGAGCCGCCGGTACCAATGGTGTAGCTGTAACCGGTGCCCTGCAAGCCGTCGTCGCAGCTGATGCGCAGCATCGGCGTTTCCTGCACCACGAACGATTGGATCGCGTCGGAGCGCGGCACCGGTGGCGCAAGGTTCACCTGCCACAGCTCAACTTTAACGATGCGCGGCATAAAGCTTCCTTTGCCTACATGCCCACGTATCTCGGCAGCCACAAGCTGATCGAGGGAACGTAGGTCAATATGGCTAGGCTGATCAGCAGCGGCACCAGCCACGGCAAAATCGCCGCCGTGGTGCGCTCCACGCTGAGCTTGGCGATTCGCGCCAGAACAAAAAGTACCATGCCCATCGGCGGATGCAACAGTCCGATCATTAGGTTCAGCACCATGACCAACCCGAAATGCACCGGATCAACGCCAAGCTGGCGGGCGATCGGCAACAGTATCGGCACCAGGATCGTAATCGCTGCCGTTGTTTCCAGAAAGCAGCCCACGAACAGCATTAACAAATTGGCAAGCAGCAAAAAAATCCACGGCTCTTTAGTGAAGCCGAGCACCCAATCGGCAATCGCCGCTGTGACCCCCGTGGCGGTCAGCATCCAGCCAAAAATCGATGCCGCAGCGACGATAAACATCACCGTTGCTGTGGATTCCACGGTGTCTAAGCAAACGCGCACAAACATGCGCCACGTGAGGGTGCGATACCACAGCAGGCCAAGCGCCATGGCCCACACGCAGGCCGCAATCGCGCCTTCGGTTGCGGTAAATAGCCCGGTGGTCATGCCGCCAATCAGAATGACCGGCGTCATGATCGGCAACACCGCCTGAAACTTGAACTTCCAGTCAGCGGCAAACAGCACCACCAGCGCAGCCAGCACCGTAATTTGCACCGGGGCGCCAGCTAGCACGGCGTAATAAAGCGCGACCGGCCAAATCACAACAATTGCGGTTTCGATCAAGGCACCATTGAACCGTGCCCATTCAAATTTGATGTCACCACCCCAGCCATTTTTGTGTGCGAAGTAAGCCACCGTTAACATCATCAGAAACGCCATCAGCACGCCGGGCAGAATGCCCGCAAGGAACAGCGCGCCCACCGAGACGTTGGCCATCATGGCGTAAATCACAAACGGCAGTGATGGCGGAATAATCGGTCCCAGCGTCGCCGACGCGGCCGTCACGCCGACGGCAAATTCAATGTCGTAGCCATGATCTTTCATGGCCTTGATTTCGATGGTGCCCAGGCCCGCCGCGTCGGCAATCGCGGTGCCGCTCATCCCGGAAAAAATGACTGAGCCGATGACGTTGACGTGGCCGAGACCGCCCTTCATCCAGCCCACCAGCGCCAGCGCGTAGTTGTAGATTCGGTTGGTGATGCCGGCGTTGTTCATCAGATTGCCAGCGAGGATGAAGAATGGCACCGCGAGCAGCGGAAAGCTGTCGATGCCGCCGATCATGCGGTGCACAACCGCATAGCCAGGTAAATCGCCACTGATAAGTATGTAGAGCAGGGACGCGCCGGCCATGGCGATGGCCACCGGCAGTCCGCTCGACATCAATACGAGAAACAGGATCTTCAACATGAGGTGCGCGTCCTAACGGTCAGACATGGTGGATTCGGGTCGTTCAAGCACGCTGTA
>JACMNN010000087.1 GCA_014378555.1 Burkholderiales bacterium
ATGTCGTCGGGAATCGTCGGCTCTTCAAGCCACACCAAGCCAAACTGCTGCATCTGGCGCGCCGCAGCCACTGCCTGATCGGCGGTCCACTTCATGTTGGCATCAACCATCAACGCAAAGTCAACGCCGAGGTGCTCGCGCATCCGCGCAATCCGCTCTAGATCCTCACGCAGGCGTGGCCGACCGACCTTCATTTTGATCGCGCGGAAGCCCTGTGCGACGAACGAATCGGCCTGCTCCAGCAACTGCTCGATCGAAAACATCAGGTCGATGCCACCGGCGTAGACCGGCACTGCCGGATCGAACCCACCGAAGTAGCGCCACAGCGGAAGTCCTACCTTTTTAGCGCGCAAGTCCCACAGCGCGATGTCCACCGCAGAGATCGCCGAAGTTTGATGACCGCCGCGCCCAGCGTAGTGCAGGCGCCACCACATGTCGTGCCATATCTTTTCGGTCAGATCGGGATCTTGACCAATCACCAGATCGCTGAGGTACTTAGAGATCATCACCGCAATGGCGGCCCCACCCGCGTGCACGGTGTAGGTGTAACCGACGCCTTCAACCCCATCGCTGTCGCGTACCCGAACCGTGACTAGCTCGAAGTCGATCATGACCCCATGCGTGCTGTCCGAGAGCGTATTACGCAATGGAATGCGGTACAAGTCAGTCTGCAGAGACTCGATTTTGGACACAGGCTCACCTTGGATAGGAAACGGGTTTTTAAAAAATATGTCTGCTGGTTTTGCAGCGCGTCAGTTGCCTGACTCTACCAGCCGCCCGGCGTTTATTCGCGGTGCTAGCCCACTTATTGCATCGTCGATAACAATGGTCATTTTTGCCAGCAAAATGGCGCTGAATGACCGCCGCGCCACCACTCTCGATGCATCCTGCGAAAATAGCATCATGATCGACACTTTTAACAATGCACACACCGCATCAAGCCCCTGGCGGCTGACAACTGCTCCAATGATGGATTGGTCGGACCGACATTGTCGCGTGCTATTTCGCCTGCTCGCGCCGAACGCCCGGCTGTACACCGAGATGGTCACTACCGGCCCGTTGATCTTCGGCGGCGAAGAGCAACATCGTCGCCATCTGCGATTCTCAGAGGTCGAACATCCGGTTGCGTTGCAGCTTGGTGGCAGTGAACGCGATGACCTTGCTCGGGCCGCCAAGATCGGCGTCGATTGGGGCTACGACGAGATCAATCTCAACTGCGGTTGTCCGTCTGAGCGTGTGCAGCGCGGCGCATTTGGCGCCTGTTTGATGGCCGAGCCAACGCTGGTTGCAGATTGCGTCAAAGCGATGCTGGATGTTGTGCCCTCGCACGTGCCGGTCACCGTCAAACACCGCATCGGCCTCGACTACAACGACAGTTACGAATTCGTGCGCGACTTCGTTGGTACCGTCGCCGAAGCGGGCTGTAATGTGTTTATTGTGCATGCCCGAAACGCTGTGCTCAAGGGCTTGAGCCCGAAGGCAAATCGCGAAATTCCTCCGTTGCGCTACGACGTGGTCGCAAAGCTGCGAGCAGACTTTCCGGCGCTAACGTTGGTGTTGAACGGCGGCATCGCAAGCGTTGCGCAATGCGTAGACCTCGCGTCGCAATTCGAAGGCATCATGCTGGGCCGCACCGCTTATCACGACAGCTACGTTCTCGCGCAAACGCAAAGCGCCTTATTCAACACGCCCCTCCCGTCGCGCGAAGAAATCGTCGAGCAAATGCTCGCCTACGCCGAGCGCGAAATCGCCCTCACCCAGGGACAGCCACACCCTACCCGCGTACGCGACGTCGCCCGCCACATGCTCGGCCTATTTACCGGACAAGTCGGCGGCAAATCATGGCGTCGCGTGCTCTCTGACGCGACGCTGCTGAACGCCAACGATCCGCATCTGTTCCGCCGAGCGCTGCCTTACAACGGCGACTACGACGATCACCGGCAGCCGGTGTTGGATGCAATGTCGGGGTAATGAACAACATGTGTAGGGCGGAACGCTCGCGGTTCCGCCTCGTGCCCGCGCCGAAGGCCATGCAGCCGCAGCGCGTCATTTCCGCGCATTCGGCGGAACCGCAAGCGTTCCGCCATACTATCCGACGGCACCGCGTGAATCCGCAGCCGTGAGAGTCGAAGCGCGGTTAGGCAATCAAAGTAGGGTGGAACGCTTGCGGTTCCACCTCGTGCCGCCGCCGAAGGCTAGCCGGCCGCAATGCGTGACATCCGCGCATCCGGCAGAACCGCAAGCGTTCTGCCCTACGATCCTTCGGCACTACCGAACACGTGTCACCGATAAACCGGAAACCGCGCACAAAGCGCTGCAACTTCTCCGCGCACTCGCGCAATCACGGCCTCATCATTCGGCGCATCCAGCACGTCGGCGATGAAGTTACCGACCATTTTGGCTTCGACTTCCTTGAACCCGCGCGTGGTGAACGCTGGGGAGCCGAGGCGAATGCCGCTGGTGACCATGGGCTTTTCTGGGTCGTTTGGAATGGCGTTTTTGTTGCAGGTCATGTGCGCTTTGTGCAGCACGTTTTCGGCATCTTTACCGCTGATTTTTTTGGCACGTAAGTCCACCAGCATCAGGTGCGATTCGGTACCGCCACCGACGATGCGCAGGCCGCGCTCAATCAGCGTTTTCGCCAGCACGTCGGCGTTCTTGAGGACTTGCGCCTGATAGATTTTGAATTCAGGCTTGAGCGCTTCGCCAAAGGCCACGGCTTTGGCGGCGATGATGTGCATCAGCGGGCCGCCCTGCAGGCCGGGAAAGATCGCGCTGTTGAGCTTTTTGGCGAGGTCTTCGTCGTTGGTCAGGATGATGCCACCGCGCGGGCCACGCAGCGTTTTGTGCGTGGTGCTGGTGATGACGTGGGCGTACGGCACCGGGTTGGGGTACACACCAGCGGCAATTAGGCCGGCGTAGTGCGCCATATCAACCCACAATTTCGCGCCCACTTCGTCTGCGATTTCTCGCATCTTTGCCCAGTCCCATTTGAGCGAATAAGCTGAGCCGCCACCGATGATCATCTTCGGTTTGCACTCGTGTGCTTTGGCGCGCATCTGGTCGTAGTCGATGGTCTCGTCTGCCGTAAGGCCGTAAGCGTGGGCCTTAAACCATTTGCCGCTCATGTTGAGCGCCATGCCGTGCGTGAGGTGGCCGCCTTCAGCGAGCGAGAGGCCAAGGAACGACTCACCCGGTTGCATCAGCACGAAGTACACGGCGGCGTTAGCCTGCGCGCCGGAGTGCGGTTGCACGTTGGCAAACTTGGCCCCGAACAACGTTTTAAGGCGCTCGATGGCGATGGTTTCGGCCACATCCACGTATTCGCATCCGCCGTAGTAGCGACGGCCCGGATAGCCCTCGGCGTATTTGTTGGTGAGCTGTGAGCCCTGCGCTTCCATTACGGCTTTGGAGGTGTAGTTTTCCGAGGCGATGAGCTCGATGTGGTCTTCCTGACGCTGGTTTTCCGACGCCACGACGGCTGCGATTTCAGGGTCGACCGAGGCCAGTGACGAGACAAAAAATTCGGGACGCGCGCTATTCGACGACATGAGGCAGTTTCCTTTGGAGCGGATGTTGCGCCGGCAAAAACAAGCGCATGACCAGGCGGACGGCGGGTTCGCGACGAAAAATACCGAGGCGAAAAGCGAGCTTCCTGAGGGTGGCTCCCTCTCAGACATCGCACCCATTTGGGGCGACGCTTACGCCAGTTACACGCTTGGCTGAATTATAGGCGGCAGGTTAGCGTCGACGTGTCAGCGCAACGCCCATAGGCAAAACGCCGCCACCAGCGTCGGTGGCAGCGAAGCCAGCAGCAAACCACCTGCGCCAATGGCGTTGCCTGCAAAGCTTCCCTTGAGCATGGCGTAGCCCGCCGGATTCGGTGCGTTAGCGATGACGGTGAGGCCGCCGCCGGTGACAGCCCCAGCCACAACCATGTATTTAAATTCGTCGCTCAAGCCGGGCACCAGCGAAGCAAGATAAGTCAGGGCTGCATTGTCAGTAAGGGCGGTCAGTGCAGCCGCGCCGAAGAACGCGGCGTCCGGCGAGAGCTGGGTCAGTAGCGGCTGCAACCACCACTGCTGCTGCGCGCCCAGTACGACCAGTCCGCCGAGGAAAAAGCCCACCAGCAGCGCCTGTCGCAGGATTAGCTCGCTCTGAAATTTTTTATACGCAGTCGCGAAGCCGAGGAAGAAGCAAAAGATTGCCAGAAACACCACCGGGTGATGGGCAAACACCACTACTAGAGCAAGAAACGCGAGGCTGACGAAGATGATCGACCACGGCATCGACATCTTCGTCTCTGCTGAACCTTGATAAGGGACGTGCCGCAGCTGTTTGCCGAAAATTAGCGTGATGGCGAGGGCGTTGATGACCACCGCGAGCGCCGCCCGCCAGCCAAAATTGGCCATCATGAACGCCGTGTCCCATTGCCAGGTGGTGGCAACCATGAGCACCGGCGGCGCCGCGTATGCGGTCAGCGTGCCGCCAATCGAGACGTTCACAAACAGCACGCCAACGGTTGCGTATTTCAGGCGCGTTGAAATGTTCTTCACGAAAAAATGCTCGCGTAGCAGCAGCGCGGCAAGCGTCATTGCAGCTGGCTCGGTGATGAAGGAACCCATCATCGGCACCAGTGCAAGCAGCATGAAATAAAACGCCAAAGGCTTCGCCCGCGGAGGCAGCGGGGCTGCGCGCGTGAGTCCGCGCACAACAAAGCTTGCGAGTTCGACTACGGGTTTGCTGGCGGCGATCACCATCACCACGAACACGAATAACGGCTCGGTAAAGTTGCGCGCTTCAAGATATTCGACTGTCGCCGATTTACCGGTCAGCAACAACATGAACACGACTAGTACGAACGCCCAGAAGCCGAACACGGCCTCAATTTCACCGAGAAAATGCAAGGCGCCTGCGTGCGCCGGATAGTGGTGCGCGAGACGCTCGAAATAAGCAACTGAGAAGGTGTGGATGACGGCCAGCGCGAAGAGCGCAGCGCCAATAGTTTGGACGGCGGTAGGGTTCATTCTGCGCAGTCTACGTCGACCGGACCGCAGGAGCGCAGCGGCTTGGTCAGAGTGGTGCAAACTTTGCAACGTTTGATATTTGGGCGACTGCGGTTTTACGCGCTGTTCAAGCCCGCAGGGCGCAAGCCTTTCGAGCTTTTTTGTGCGCCGCTATGGGTGCCCCAAATACTGTTGGCACGGTGGGCACAAATATTTGGTCGCAGGCACAACACAAACGGCTCGCTCCTTATTAAAATCAACGGTGCAAGGGCAGAAACCCTGCACCATTTTTCGCATCATCGTGATGTAATTTGTTTTTTTGAAGGAAACATAGTGCAACGTCGTGATTTTCTTACCAAAGCCGCCGCCACCGCAGCCACAGGCGGGGCGATTCTGGGTGCGCCCGCCGTCATTGGCCAGACGCCAAACGTTCGCTGGCGTCTAGCCTCCAGCTTCCCGAAATCGTTGGACACGATTTATGGTGCCGCTGAGGTTTTCGCGAACACCGTGTCAAAAATGTCAGGTGGCAAATTCCAAATTTCCGTGCATGCGGGTGGCGAAATTGTGCCGCCGTTTGGCGTGGTCGATGCCGTTCAAAATGCAACCGTTGAGATTTGTCACACCGCCCCCTACTACTTTGCGGGTAAGGACGAAACGTTTGCTATCGGCTCGGCCATTCCGTTCGGTTTGAACTCGCGCCAGATGACCGCATGGACCTACGAAGGTAACGGGCTCAAGCTAATGCGCGAGTTCTACGCCAAGTACAACATCATCAACTTCGCCTGCGGCAACACCGGTGCGCAAATGGGTGGCTGGTTTCGTAAAGAAATCAAGTCGGTCGCCGACATGAAGGGCCTGAAGATGCGACTGGGCGGCGCGCTTGTGGGACAGGTCATGCAGCGCATGGGCGTGGTTCCGCAAAGCATCGCCGGTGGCGAGGTCTATCAGGCGCTGGAAAAAGGCACCATTGACGCGGTGGAATGGGTCGGTCCGTATGACGATCAAAAGCTCGGTTTCGCCAAGGTTGCCGAGAACTATTATTACCCCGGCTGGTGGGAAGGCGGGCCGCAGGTCGACCTGTACATCAACCAAAAAGCGTTTGATGCACTGCCCGCTGAATACAAAGCCATGGTCGAGGCCGCCGCGTCACACGCGCACGTAGACATGCAGGCAAAGTACGATGCGCGCAACCCTATCGCGCTGAAAGAATTGGTCGCAAAAGGTACCAAGTTACGCCCGTTTACCGATGACGTGATGAACGCGGCGTTCAAGGTCTCAAACGAGCTGTACAGTGAGCTGTCCGCCAAAAATCCGGGATGGAAAAAAATCTACGAGGACTACATCAAATTCCGCGGCGACCAGAATCTGTGGTTCCGCTTCGCCGAGGCGCGATTTGATCGGTTTATGCAGACGCAGAAACTGTAGCCCCGATTCGCAAAACAGAAAGCCCGCACGGCGCAAGCCTGCGGGCTTTTTTGTTTTCG
>JACMNN010000002.1 GCA_014378555.1 Burkholderiales bacterium
GCGGGTGGGCGTTGGCGCGGGCGCAGCGGTAGACGCAGCATTTGCCATTGCCCGCTCTCGTACCGGCTCATTGCCATTGCTTGGCGCAAACGCCAATAACCGCAAAAACGTCATCATCAACGCCGTTTGCTCATCGGGCGCGAGGCGCAAATCGTCGCGCCCGTGCAGCGCGATTTGATAATAAAGTTGCGCCTCTTCCGCCGTCAACGCTGCGGCCAACCGGGTGATGGGCGCGAAATCAGGATCGTCTGCGTCCACGCTCGCGGGCACCGGCTGCGCTAGGGCTATCCGGTGCAGCGCGCGGGCAAGTTGCGCCAGCGCGTCATCTGCCGCCAGCGCCTGCTCAAAGCAACGCTCGACCTCAGTGGCCAGCGCCGCCGCGTCACGGGCGACGACTGCATCGAGCACCCGCCACACAAAATCACGATCGACATTGCCGAGCATCTGGCGCACCTGCAGCTCTTCAACTTTGCCGTGACCAAACGCTATGGCCTGATCGGTGATCGACAGCGCGTCGCGCATCGAACCTTGCGCGGCCTCACCAATCAAGCGCAGCGCAGGCGCGTCGAACGGCACGTTCTCGGCGGTGAGCACTTTGTGCAGTTGCTCGGCGACGCGCTCTGGCGGAAATTGCTTGAGTGCGAACTGCAGGCAACGCGACAGCACGGTGACTGGGATTTTCTGCGGATCAGTGGTGGCGAGCACGAACTTGACGTGTTCTGGCGGCTCTTCGAGCGTCTTCAACATCGAGTTAAACGCGCTCTTCGACAGCATGTGAACCTCGTCGATGAGATACACCTTGTAGCGTCCTGCGGTCGGGGCGTAGCGTGCGTTGTCAATGATCTCGCGCATATTGTCGACACCCGTGTTGGATGCGGCGTCGAGCTCGAGCAAATCGGGAAAGCGACCCGCGTCGATGTCAAGGCACGTCTGGCACACGCCGCACGGGGTGGCCGTTACGCCGGTTTCGCAGTTAAGCGTTTTGGCGAGGATGCGGGCGATAGTGGTTTTGCCGACACCGCGGGTGCCGGTGAGCAAATACGCTTGATGCAGACGTCCGGTGGTCAGCGCATGGGTGAGCGCGCGCACCACGTGCTCTTGCCCCACCAGTTCGGAGAAATTACGCGGGCGGTACTTGCGGGCGAGAGCGAGAGAGGGGGCAACCACAGAGAAAACCAGTGAGGAACTGGCTCAATTGTAGGCGGCGGGGGCGAAGGTTCGGTCAAGCGAAGCGCAGACACCATAGGCGACAAAAGCCAATTTTTGCGTCTAGACGGCGATGAGTGCAAGGCGCACGGGGCGCAGACAGTACGATTAGTACGGCAAGACCCGGTCAAGCGAAGCGCAGACACAACGGGCGACAAAAGCCAACTTTTGCGTCTAGACGGCGATGAGTGCAAGGCGCACGGGGCGCAGACAGTACGATTGCTACGGCAAGACCCGGTCAAGCGAAGCGCAGACACAACGGGCGACAAAAGCCAACTTTTGCGTCTAGACGGCGATGAGTGCAAGGCGCACGGGGCGCGGGCAGTACGATTAGTACGGCAAGACCCGTGCAACGAAGCAATCGCGCCGTATGAGAGGTAAAAGTGGTGAGCCGTTCCCCCGGCACTGCTTGGCCTGCTGTGGCTGCTTCCTTCCGGACCTGACCAGATTCACGGGTTAGACATGCGAGGCGACCCACCACTGCTGATTATAGAGGGCTCGTATACTCGCCAGCCCAACTTATTGAAAGCGCGGCCCATGAGCCGGTTATTTTGATTGTCCGTGCGATGCTGGTGGCCCTTGTTGCGGCGGCCGCGTTGTTGCTGCCGCTCAAGCTAGCAACATGGGTGGGCGCACGCGTTGACGCCACCGTGAGCGCACCCGCCGTCACCCCTTCCGGTACGCCGACGTTGCGTGTCGCCGTGATGGTGCATCCGACCATTTTCTACACTGATCCTAACGGCGAACCCGCCGGCCTGGAATACGACCTGATCAGTGCGTTTGCCAAGACGCAACAACTTAAGTTGCAACTTAAAACGTTCGACACACCCGACGCCGCGCGGTTCGCTTTACTGCGCGACGAGGTAGACGCTGTGGCGATGGGTGGCACTGCGGATTCGCTAAACGCGGCCGAGCTGCCGACCAAAGCGAGATACCACGACAGCGGTTGGGTGTTGCTCAACTCGCCACGAAAATTTACGCCGAAATCGTTTGCCGAATTGAAGCCAAAACGCGTTCTGGTTAGCGCACGCATTTTTTCGCACCCACGCATGATTGAGCTTCGCCAACGCAACGCCACCATCCAGTTCGTTGAGGACGTGAAACTCGATGACGAATCGCTGATTGCCGCCGTCGGGGACGAGGATGTGGACTACGCCATCGTCGAAGAAGATACCTATAACGCCAGTCGCCATTTTCATTACGACGCACAGCGTGCATTCACGGTGCAACCGGCACTGCAACGGGTGTGGCTATTTGCGCACGACGAGGCTCGGCTGCGCGACGAGGCCAACGCATTCCTGACGCGCATCACCCGCGACGGACAAATTACGCGCGTCCTGGACCGTTACTTCGGCTTTCCGCAGCGCCTGACGGCCATCGATGCCGAGGTGTTCGCCGAGCGCATTGGTAGCCTGCTGCCGCGTTATCGGGCGTGGTTTCAGCAGGCGCAGGAAACCTACGGAATCGAGTGGCGACTGCTCGCCGCGCTCGCTTATCAGGAGTCACATTGGACCGATGACGCAACCTCAGAAACCGGCGTGCGTGGCATCATGCAGTTCACCGAGGACACCGCGCGCCGCTACAAAGTCGACCGCCTGGATCCGCGCTCGTCAATACTCGGCGGCGCACGGTATTTATCAGTGCTCAAGCGCGATGGGCTCGCGGCAAGAATTCAGGAGCCGGACAAAACCTGGCTCGCCCTAGCGGCCTACAACATCGGTCTTGGTCACGTCGAAAATGCCCGCCTACTGACCCAACGCGCCAACAAAAACCCGGACATGTGGCCCGACGTTCGCCGCCATTTGCCGCTGTTGGCAAAGCCCGAGGTGGCAGCCCAATTCAAGCTGGGCCCCTGCCGCTGCAACATGCCAGTTGAGTACGTCGAATCAGTGCGCGCGTACTACGACGTGCTGCTTCGGATGGAACCCGCCTACCAACCGAAAATTCGTGTTCAACGATAGCGGCGGTTTATTAATTAGCTAGAGAAAGCGTGCTCTCGACGTTATTCCCACTCAATGGTGGCGGGTGGTTTTCCGGAAATATCGTAAACCACGCGATTGAATCCGCGCACTTCGTTGATGATGCGGTTTGACACTTTGCCAAGCAGCGAATGCGGCAATTCGGCCCAGTGCGCGGTCATGAAGTCAGTGGTCTGCACGGCACGCAGCGCGACCACGTTTTCGTAGGTGCGGCCGTCGCCCATAACGCCCACGCTTTTGATCGGAAGGAACACGGCAAACGCTTGCGCGGTTAGGTCGTACCAAGTTTCACCGTCGGCATTTTTGGTTGAGCGCAGCTCTTCAATAAATATGGCATCCGCGCGGCGCAGCAAGTCTGCTGCCGTTCGCGTCACCTCACCCAAAATGCGCACCCCCAAACCGGGGCCGGGGAACGGATGGCGATAGACCATTTCTCGCGGCAACCCAAGCGCTACGCCCAATTCGCGCACTTCGTCCTTGAACAGTTCGCGCAGCGGTTCGAGCAGCTGAAGATTTAGCGTTTCTGGTAGACCGCCCACGTTGTGATGCGACTTGATTGATTTCGCTTTGCCTGTTTTGCCGCCCGCGCTCTCAATCACGTCGGGATAAATGGTGCCTTGTGCGAGCCATTTCGCAGCGGGCAATTTCTTGGCTTGAGCCTGAAATACTTCGACGAATTCACGACCAATTATTTTGCGTTTCTGCTCGGGGTCGGTGACGCCTTTCAGATGACCAAGAAATTGTTCGCTGGCATCGACATGGATCACTTTTACGCCCAAATTTTTGGCAAACATGGCCATCACCATCTCAGCTTCGTTCAATCGAAGCAACCCGTGATCGACAAAGACGCAGGTCAGCTGATTGGCAATGGCGCGATGAATCAGCGCAGCGGCAACGCTCGAATCGACGCCACCCGACA
Source organism: Burkholderiales bacterium (assembly GCA_014378555.1). Taxonomy (GTDB): domain Bacteria; phylum Pseudomonadota; class Gammaproteobacteria; order Burkholderiales; family Casimicrobiaceae; genus Casimicrobium. The sequence goes on from JACMNN010000002.1 coordinate 4,105, forward strand.
GGCCCAGTATCACCTCATCCACACCCACTTGCTCGCGAATCCGCGCGACCACAGTGTCCACATAATTGGGCATCGTCCACGTCGGTGCCGCAGCACAAATGTCGAGCACAAAACGCGAAAGAATCGCCTTTCCTTGTTTTGTATGGGTGACTTCAGGATGAAATTGCACCGCGTAGAAGTTGCGCGCTTCATCGGCGATGCCGGCGACTGGGCAGCTCGTTGTGGACGCCATGAGCTTGAAGCCGAGCGGCATTTCGGTGACCTTGTCGCCGTGGCTCATCCACACCTGCAGTAGGCCGTGACCCTCGGCATTTTGCGCGTCTTGAATACCTTCCAATAGCTTAGTGTGGCCGCGCGCGCGGACCTCGGCATGACCGAATTCGCGGTGCTCGCTGGCCTCGACTTTGCCGCCTAATTGCACGGCCATGGTGAACATGCCGTAGCAGATACCGAGCACCGGCACGCCCTGCGTGTAAACCGACGCTGGCGCGCGCAAATCATGCGCTTCATACGTGCTGGCGTGGCTACCCGATAGGATGATGCCTTCGGGATTAAAGTCACGAATGAATTGGTCGCTGACATCATTGGGATGCAACTCGCAATACACGCCAAGTTCACGAACGCGTCGCGCGATCAGCTGAGTGACTTGAGAGCCGAAATCGAGGATGAGAATGCCGCGAGCCATGTGCGTGGGTCCTAACGTGTCGAAATGTCGAAATTGCCGATAAGGGAGGGCAGAAACTTAAAGGGGCCGTAAGGCCCCTTGATGTCGTAGAAAGTTATTTCTTGGCGGGAGGTTGCGCGAGCGGCGCGCCAACCGCCGCAGGTGCAGGCTTCGCCGTATCTTTAGGTACTTCCGGCAATTTAAGGCCCTCTTTTTTCAACGCCGCATCAATGCGTTGATCAAGGTCAGCGGACATCGAATCGGCCCATTTCATTGCGGTTTGGAACGTCTCGCCATTAACCTTGGCCTGGCTGGCAAGCATTTTTTTTCCGAGCGTGCCCTGGTAGAACTTGAGCAGCTCGGCGATCTCTGGGGCGGTGAACTGATTGTGATAGACCAGGGTGACCTGCTCTATCAAGCCTCCACCGCCTTCAACTTTCGCGTTGAGGCCGGCCAGATAGGTATCACGCATGATGATGAAGCCCTTTTCTGGAAACTTCGAGTCGAGCTGCTTAATGCCTGGAACCCAGCTTTGCACGGTGCTATTGGCAATTTGCTCGGGTATGGCTTTGATGCCGGTGATGTCGAGTAGCGTCCTGATTTGCGCGCGCTTGCTGCTGGTGAGTTCATCGGCGTGAATCGCCGAGGCGAAAAGCGCGAGCGATGCCGCAGCGAGGAGAAGTATTTTTTTCATCATAAACAATTAGTCAGCGTGATAGTTGGGCGCTTCTTTGGTGATCTGCACGTCATGGACATGTGATTCACGAATTCCCGCACCAGTGATTTGTACGAACTCCGCGCGCTCGTGAAGTTCCGCAATCGACGCACAACCACAATAGCCCATGCCCGAGCGAATGCCGCCTTCGAGCTGATGCACCACGGAGCCAACTGGGCCTTTATACGGCACGCGCCCTTCGATGCCCTCCGGCACAAGCTTTTCGGCATTGTTCTCGGCGTCCTGAAAGTAACGATCCCGGGAGCCGGCCTGCATAGCCGCCAACGAGCCCATGCCACGATAAGACTTGTAGGACCTGCCCTGAAACAATACAACCTCGCCAGGAGCCTCTTCCGTGCCAGCAAACAATCCACCCAGCATCACGCAATCTGCGCCTGCGGCAAGCGCCTTGATGATGTCACCGGAATAGCGAATGCCGCCGTCCGCAATAATCCCCACCCCGGACGAGTGGATCGCATTGGCAACAAAGTCGACGGCTGTGATTTGCGGAACACCGACGCCAGCGACCATGCGGGTAGTGCAAATCGAACCCGGGCCAATGCCGACTTTGACCGCATCAGCGCCAGCATCTACTAGCGCTTTCGCAGCCTCCGCACTGGCAATATTTCCGCCGATAACTTGCGCGTTGGGATAGGTTCGCTTGACCCAAGTCACGCGATCCAGCACGCCACGCGAATGGCCGTGTGCCGTGTCGACCACGATAAAGTCTGCGCCTGCGTGCAGCAGCAATTCGACCCGTTCTTCCGTGCCTTCACCAACACCGACGGCCGCACCTACGCGCAATTGGCCCTGCTCATCCTTGCAGGCGTTCGGATGTTCTTTCGACTTGAGAATGTCTTTAACAGTGATCAATCCGCGGAGCTCAAAAGCATCGTTGACCACCAACACGCGCTCAAGGCGGTGCTTGTGCATCAGCGTTTTCGCCTCCTCAATGCTCGCACCCTCGCGCACTGTAACGAGGCGATCTGCCGGTGTCATGATGGCGGTGATCGACTGATCGAGATTTGCTTCAAAGCGCAAATCGCGATTGGTGACAATGCCCACCAGCCGTTTGCCTTGCACCACGGGTAGGCCAGAAATTTTATGATCCGTGGTGATTGCCAACACTTCACGCACGGTAGCGTCTGGCGAAACGGTAATCGGGTCTTTCACCACGCCGGATTCATAGCGTTTCACGCGTGAGACTTCGCGCGCTTGCTCTTTGGCCGTGAGATTTTTGTGAATGACACCGACGCCACCGGATTGCGCCATTGCGATGGCTAAACGGGACTCAGTCACCGTATCCATCGGGGCGGACATGATCGGTAACTGTAATCGAACAAGCCGCGTGAGGCGGCTGCCCAAGTCTACGTCGCGAGGTAGGACTTCAGAATATCCGGGGACGAGCAGGACGTCGTCAAAGGTAAGGGCTTTGGCGCGTATGCGCATGTGAAATTCCCAAAAGCTCTATTTTACGCGCGCCGAGGCGCGGGGCGCGAGGCCGGTCGGACTGGCGATCAGCCTTATTTGGGCTCGACGGCTTTTTCTGACTTGTCAGTTTTCTCCGCGAGAGCGCCTTTTTTGAGCACTACCTTGACTCGATCCTTCAGGGCACTGAGATAGGAGGAAGTAAGATCCCCTCCACCCTGTCCCGCAAGCCGTTGATTGAGTGACTTAAGTTTTTCAGGCGTCGCGGTTTCTGGTTCGATCACTTTAAGCACCTTGACCACGGTGTATCCACCGGCATCATTCGCGCCACCCGCGATCGCCGTGCCCTTGCTCAGATCCACCGCAAATATCGATTTGCTGAGCGCCTGATTGACGTTGGGCAATGGCGACTGACGCAGTAACTTTTGCGCAGGCGTGAATGTCAGCCCCGCCTCGTTACCCAACTTGGCGGAGGCCACGTTTTCAATCCCCGCTTTGACAGCGAGCTCAGACGCCAACCGACGTTGCAACTGCAACGAAATCTGCGCTGTTACATCATCGAGCGGCCGCACCGCTGAGGCTTTGTGTTCCAACACGCGTGCAGAAATCAGGCTATTGTTGCCGAGGTCAATTGCTTCTGAATTTTTCTTGGCGGCAATGCTTGCACCTGCAAAGACCGTCTGCGCAAATTTTGGATTACCCGCCGCTAACGCCTGCACTTGCGAACGTGTCAGCCAGTCGGTTTTTTTTGCAGTGAGCTTCAGTTCGTCAGCGATACGCGCGTAACTGTCGCTTTGCTCGTACACGCGATTCTGAAATTTTTCCGCGCTTTCGCCAAACAATTTGCCGGCCCTTTGCTGTTTGAGTTCGCTCTCGATTTGTGCACGCACTTCCTCAAGCGCGCGTGTTTTCTCCGCTTTAACTTCAGTGAGGCGAATGATGTGATAGCCAAAGTCCGATTCGACTGGACCGCGAATTTCGCCTGCCTTCATAGCGAACACTGCCTCTTCAAATGGCTTGACCATCTGGCCCCGGCCGAAAAACCCAAGGTCTCCGCCTTGCGCAGCCGAACCTGGGTCTTTTGATCGTTGCTTTGCCAATTCAGCGAATTTTTCAGCGGTGACGCCCGTGACCAACTTCATGACGGCATCCGCTTCGATCTTCGCTGCCTCCTTAGACGCCGCCTTGGGCAGCCCTTTGTCGTCCTTTTCAAAGCTCAACAAAATGTGGCTTGCGCGTCGTTCTTCGGGAGCAGAGAACTCCTTGAGGCGTTTATCGTATTCGCCCTTGATTTCGTCGGATGAAATCGTCACCGCACCCAATAATGCGGCTTGGTTGAGTTGCAAATATTCAATTTTCACTTGCTCTGGAGCGCGATAGGAATCCGGGCTCTTGTCGTACTCCGCTTTAATTTGCGCAGCATCAACTTTAGCTAACGCCATAAACGCGGCAGGGTCGACCGCTGCCACTTGAATCTCACGTGCTTGTTCGGTTAATTTTTGAAAAAGCGCAGTCTGCGCGGCGCTGGCGAAGTTGGTGCGGCCGAGTGCGTCTTGCATCGGCTGCTGCGCTAAATCACCACGCAGGCGCTGCTCATAGCTCGTACGATTTAGGCCGTTCAGCTTGAGCAGTTCGTCGTACTTGGTTTCGGAAAATTTACCGCCGTCCTGAAAGTCGGGAATTTCCAGAATGACCTTACGCAATTGCGCGTCCGGAGCGGTGAGCTTGACGTCTTGCGCGGTTACTTGAAGCAAACGCTGGTTGACCACGCCGTCAAGCACTTGCTGGCGCACTTCAGGATTTTCGAACATGGCTGGGTCGAAATTTTTGCCCAGCGCGCGCTGCATTTGCTGCTGCTGTGAACGGAGCGCATTCTCGAAATCTTGCGGGCTGATGCTTTCGCCGCCAACCGTCGCGACATCTTTTTCGCCCGATGCGCTGCGCACGTAGCTGTCGACACCGACGAACGCAAATGGCAATACCAACAGCGCCAGAATGAACTGAACAAGGCGTTTGTTTTTATGAACGAAATCGAACATGAGAATCTCTCTGTAATCATCGTTTATTCAACACTGCAGCGCCGCCAACCGTGGGCGATCTAACCAAGTGCTACGTTACTATCTCGGATACAAAAAAGGCGAACTTTCGTTCGCCTTTTCTATGTCATTTTGTTGGCGGAGTGGACGGGACTCGAACCCGCGACCCCCGGCGTGACAGGCCGGTATTCTAACCAACTGAACTACCACTCCTTTTGATCTTGCTTACCGTTTCGGGCACATTCTGATCTGGTGGGTGCTGAGGGGCTCGAACCCCCGACATTCGCCTTGTAAGGGCGACGCTCTACCAACTGAGCTAAGCACCCAACATTTAAATACCTAGCTGGATTCAGGCACTTCGATTAAGACGTTGTAATTATTACAACTACTTAACCAAGCCCATTAGTTTATCGCATCTTTCAAAGCTTTGCCAGCGCGGAACTTCGGAACCTTCGCTGCTTTGATTTTAATGGCTGCGCCAGTGCGCGGATTGCGGCCAATGCGCGCGGTGCGTTTACCAACATAAAAGCTGCCGAAACCGACGAGCGTAACAACATCGCCCTTTTTCAGAGCGAGCGAGATTGCCTTGATCGTTCCGTCGAGTGCACGCGTTGCCGCAGCTTTCGATACGTCGGCGGTCTTGGCGATGCTCTCAATGAGTTCAGCTTTATTCATTTATTTTGTCCCCTTCTAGCAATGGATTGGACTTATACAATATTGCGCCGAGGCCATGTACAACACAGCATGATCAAGGCGTGGTTTGGAAAACGTAGGGGGCGAGTCTACTACGAATCGTAATGGCGTTAATGCTCGCTATAGGCCGATTTAATGCTTGACGACAAGCTCAGCAACGGCAGCGGGATCGTTTTGCACCGCGATCGGAACAATAACGTCATCTACCAGCGGAACCGGCGCGCGTTCAAGCGCTATCGCCAACACTTCGTCGATCCATTTAACAGGGCAAATGTTGAGCACATTTTTTACGTTGTCAGGAATATCTGCGAGATCTTTTACGTTCTGATCTGGGATTAAAACTGTGGTTAAACCGCCTCGATGCGCAGCCAGCAACTTCTCTTTCAAGCCACCAATAGGCAGCACTTCGCCGCGCAAAGTGATTTCGCCGGTCATTCCGACGTTGGCTCGCACTGGCACGCCCGTGAGCGCCGAAACGATGGCAGTGGTAATTGCAATACCGGCGCTCGGCCCGTCCTTTGGCACCGCCCCTTCCGGGAAGTGCAAATGGAGATCATGCTTTTCATAAAAATCGGGTTTGATGCCCAGCATGCGTGCCCGCGCGCGCACTACGGACACGGCCGCCGCAACCGACTCTTGCATCACATCACCCAGTTTGCCCGTGTGCTTAACGGTGCCTTTACCTGCGAGCGCAACGGCCTCGACGGTGAGTAAATCGCCACCCACTTCAGTCCATGCTAGCCCGCTGACTTGCCCAACTTGGTTGGTTTTCTCAGCCATACCGAAAGTGAATTTCTGCACGCCGAGGTAGTCGGCGAGATTGGCGGAGCTAATCACCGCGCCTTTCATCGCCTTATCGGTCAACGTTTGCTTAATCGTTTTACGGCAAAGTTTGGAGATCTCGCGCTCTAAGGAACGCACCCCAGCTTCGCGGGTGTAATAGCGAACAATGTCGCGAATTGCGTCTTCACCGATCTCGATTTCACCCGGCTTTACGCCGTTATTCTTGATTTGTTTTGGTAACAAATACTTTTGCGCGATTTTTACTTTTTCGTCTTCGGTATAACCCGATAAACGAATGATTTCCATGCGATCGAGTAACGGCGCAGGCAAATTAAAACTATTTGCAGTTGCCACGAACATCACGTCCGACAAATCGAAATCGACCTCGACGTAGTGATCGGAAAAAGTATGGTTTTGCTCAGGATCGAGCACCTCAAGCAGCGCCGAGGCCGGGTCACCGCGAAAGTCTTGCCCCATTTTGTCGATTTCGTCGAGCAAAAAGAGTGGGTTACGAACACCAGCTTTCGACAAATTGGTCAAAACCTTACCGGGTAAAGAACCAATGTAGGTACGGCGGTGGCCGCGAATTTCAGATTCATCACGTACGCCACCGAGCGACATACGCACATATTTACGGTTGGTTGCCCGAGCAATCGACTGACCCAACGATGTTTTACCTACCCCTGGTGGGCCCACAAGACAAAGTATGGGCGCCTTCACTTTGTCTACGCGTTGATGCACGGCCAAATATTCCGTGATGCGCTCTTTCACCTTTTCAAGGCCGTAATGATCGGCTTCGAGAATCTCGATGGCGCGACTCAAATCTTTTGAAACTTTGCTCTTTTTCTTCCACGGAAGACCGGTGAGCACGTCCAGATAATTACGCACAACGGTTGCCTCAGCAGACATGGGCGACATCATTTTGAGCTTCTTCAGCTCAGTCTCAGCCTTTTCCATCGCCTCTTTAGGCATTCCGGCAGCTTTGATTTTTTTCGATAACTCTTCGACCTCCGCTTGGTCTTCGCCCTCGCCGAGTTCTTTTTGAATGGCCTTAACCTGCTCGTTCAAGTAGTACTCGCGCTGACTCTTTTCCATCTGGCGCTTGACGCGACCACGAATGCGCTTTTCGACCTGAAGAATGTCAATTTCGGCTTCGATCAAACCCATCAAATGCTCGATACGCTTAGCCACCGATGGCAGCTCCAGAACTTCCTGTTTCTGCTCTAGTTTGAGGGGCAAATGCGCGGCGATGGAATCAGCGAGCCGGCCGCCATCGTCAATGCCCGCCATTGAAGTGAGAATTTCAGCCGGAATTTTTTTGTTTAGCTTGACGAATTGATCGAAATTCGCAAGCAGGGCGCGACGTAGCGCCTCAACCTCGGCAGTGCCGTCTTCGCTCGGCGGAATCGCGTGCGCCTCGCCGGAGAAAAATTCGCCGTTGTTGGTCAGCGCGGTGAGCAGCGCACGGTGCAAACCCTCGACCAGCACCTTGACCGTACCGTCCGGCAATTTGAGCATCTGCAACACCGTTGCAACGCAACCCGTGTCATACAAATCCTCAGGATTGGGGTCATCTTTGGCTGCGGATTTTTGAGCAACTAGCAGGATGTGCTTGCCGCTTTCCATCGCCACTTCAAGCGCTTTAATCGACTTGGGGCGACCCACAAAAAGCGGAATCACCATGTGCGGAAATACCACTACATCGCGCAACGGCAAAAGAGGATAACTCAGCGTGCCGTTCCCGGCTTCAGTATCAAGATTGGTATCAGACATAGCAAGCTTTCATATCATCGTGCGAACCGCGCATGCAGTATGCCGCTGATGGATCAGGCGGCTTTGCTGGGTTCGCTGTAAATCAGTAGGGGACGGGCGCTGGTTTCGACCGTCGTTTCATCGACCACCACGCGTTGCAAGTTATTTAGCGACGGTAAGTCGTACATGATGTCAAGCAGCAGAGATTCAACTATGGATCGTAAACCACGAGCACCCGTGCGCCGTTTAATGGCCTTACGGGCGATTGCCGCAAGCCCACTGTCGCGCACTTCGAGGTCCACGTTCTCCATGCGGAACATCTTTTGATATTGCTTGATAAGTGCGTTTTTTGGACGCACCAAAATATCGATCAGCGCCGGCTCATCAAGTTCATCGAGCGTCGCCAGTACCGGCAAACGTCCAACCAATTCCGGAATCAGTCCGAATCGAATTAAATCGTCGGGCTCGGTATCGCGAAGCAACGCGCTGATCGTGCCACGGTCATCAGGTGAAATCACTTGCGCGCCAAAGCCAATTCCGGTTTTGGTCGAGCGCTGGCGAATAATTCGGTCCAAACCCTCAAACGCGCCGCCTACGATGAACAGAATGTTCGCTGTATTGACGGTCACAAACTCTTGATTGGGGTGTTTACGTCCGCCCTGCGGTGGCACTGACGCATTGGTTCCCTCAATAAGTTTTAACAGCGCTTGCTGCACTCCTTCACCAGAAACGTCTCTGGTTATCGATGGGTTTTCGCCTTTTCGAGAAATTTTGTCGATTTCATCGATGTAGACGATACCGCGCTGCGCTCGCTCGACGTCGTAGTCGCACGTTTGCAAGAGTTTCTGGATGATGTTTTCTACATCCTCGCCCACGTAGCCCGCCTCCGTCAGCGTAGTTGCATCGGCGATGACGAAGGGAACGTCAAGTAACTTCGCTAGGGTCTGAGCAAGCAGTGTCTTGCCGGAGCCCGTCGGCCCAACCAACAAGATATTGCTCTTGGCCAGCTCAACATCGTTGTCTTTAAGATTTGCGTCGATCCGCTTAAAGTGGTTGTAAACCGCCACAGAAAGAATTTTTTTCGCCTGTTCCTGACCAATAACGTACTGGTCGAGCTTTTCGCGAATTTCATGCGGCGTAGGTAGGTGTTTGCCGACAACACGATCTGGGGTTTCGGCTTGAACCTCTTCCTTGATGATGTCGTTGCACAAGTCAATGCATTCATCACAAATGAATACCGATGGGCCAGCAATAAGCTTGCGCACTTCGTGCTGGCTTTTGCCGCAAAACGAACAATAAAGGAGCTTGTCGCTCGTAGACTTTTCTGCCATAAATCTATTTATTACAGCGTGACGGGCACGCGCTCAAAAGAGTGTAGCGCTTTGCGCCGCTTCTCGCATTGCATCGCGCCTGCGACCTAAGAATCAGCTGCACAGGCGCTACTTGGTTGCCTCAACGCGGGTCGTGAGCACTTTGTCGACCATGCCGAACTCAAGCGCTTCTTCAGCGGTCAAGAAATTATCGCGATCTGACGCGCGATCAATCTCCTCTACCGACTTACCGGTGAAGTCAGCCATGTGCTTGTTGTAGCGCTGCTTCAAACGAACTATGTAGTTAGCGTGCCGCTCAATATCAGACACCTGGCCCGAAAAACCACCGGACGGCTGATGAATCATCACAGTTGAATTGGGCAGTGCATAGCGCTTGCCTTTGCAACCAGCTGCTAGCAAAAACGCGCCCATTGATGCGGCCATACCGGTGCACATGGTGCTTACGTCGGGCTTAATGAAGCACATCGTGTCGAATATCGCCATGCCAGCAGAAACCGAGCCGCCCGGTGAGTTGATGTAGAAACTGATGTCTTTATCGGGATTTTCGGATTCTAGAAACAGCAGCTGCGCCACAATCAGATTCGCGGTTTCGTCGGTCACAGGGCCGACTAAAAATATGATCCGCTCTTTCAGCAGCCGCGAATAAATATCAAACGCGCGTTCACCCCGACCGCTTTGCTCAATGACCATTGGCACCAAGCCGAGCCCATGAGGCGCCGCCATGCCATACGCGTCAAGCGCAGAGGTGGCGTTTACGAAAGGGGGGGTCCACATTGTCATGACTGATCTTCCTGATACTTAAGAGGCGCGCGCAATTCGCTAGACCGATGCAGCGAGGCACCGATAAAGCGAAGGGTTGAGTCGATCAGCGCAAATTCAATGGCTGGACAAAGATTTGAGGGCGCCCTTCGGGGGCGCCTCTGTCGAGTTAAGCCGCTGGTTGCCCAATAAGTTCGGCGAACGGCTGGCTTTTGTCAGTGACCACCGCTGCCTTGAGCACATGGTCAACCACGTTTTGCTCAAGAGATACGGCCTCAAACTCCGATAAGCGGCGTTGATCTTGGTAATACCAAGCAACCACCTGTTCTGGCTTTTCGTAGCTTTGCGCCTGCTCATTGAGCAGCGCGCGCACCTGTTCGGGGGTGGCTTGCAAATTGTTGGCGCGAACGAGTTCGCCGACGATCAGGCCCATGGCGACCCGCTCGGTTGCCGCTGGCTCGAAGGTTGACGGCGACATTTGCGCGGCCTCAGCAGTGGCTCCGCGTGACTTCATCTCTTCAGTCGCGGTCTGCGCCATACGCTGAGCCTCGGCAGCGATCAACGCTTTGGGCACTTCGAGCGTCGAATGCGCGCGCAGCCCTTTAAACACCTGATCGCGCATGCTCTGAAAAACACGGCGCTTACGCTCCAGTTCAAGGTTGCCGCGCACTTCGGTTTTGAGTGCGTCTATGCTGCCACCGGACACGCCAAACGCCTTGGCAAACTCAGCATCCACCGGTGGTAGAACGGGCATCGCGACGTCTTTGGCTGTAATCAAGAAGGTCGCGGTTTTACCTGCAACGTCTTTGCCGAAATAATCCGCAGGAAACGACAAATCAAACGATTTGCTTTCGCCCTTTTTGAGGCCGTGTGCAGCCGCTTCGAACTCCGGCAGCATGCGCCGTTCGCCGAGGACCATGGTGAAATCTTTGGCGGCGCCGCCATCGAAAGCTACGCCTTCAATTTTGCCGTCGAAGTCCACAATCAAACGATCACCATCCTCTGACGCTGTGTCTTTTGCCTCGTAACGAACCCGTTGTTTGCGCAACGTTTCGAGCGTGCGCGCGACGTCCTCGTCGGTCACCTCAACGACCGGACGATCAATCGAAATCACACTCAAATCGGCGGATTTGATGTCAGGGAAGACTTCAAACGTGGCCGTGAACAAGAAATTTGCAGTGTCCGTCTCATCGAACTTAGGTTCGATTTGCGGATATCCCGCAACGCGCAGCTGACTTTCGTCAACCACCGCGCCGAAACTCTTGTTGACTTGGTCTGACAGCACCTCGGATCGAACCTGGGGGCCGTACGACGAAGCAACCATTTTCACCGGCACTTTACCGGGCCGAAAGCCTGACATTTTCACGGTACGAGCCAAACGCTTGATGCGTGTCTCAATTTCCGATTCGATAGCTGCTATCGGAATACTCATCGTGAAGCGACGCTCAAGCGTGCTCAATTGCTCGATCTGGGTGGACATGTTTTTCTCTCAATCCGAACGCATCAACAGCGTCGCTCAAAGTTTTCTCACAAGACGACACACCCAGCCGCGCGAGGCGGCTTCCGTTGGTTTTTCGCCCAACGGCAGGTGTGCTGAAAAGTCTGGTGCGAATGAAGGGACTCGAACCCCCACGCCTTACGGCGCTGGAACCTAAATCCAGTGCGTCTACCAATTCCGCCACATTCGCGTAACCCTCTATTATAGACAACCCTTCACCAAGGCCCGCGCCTTCACCCTCAGGTCCACATGAACGTCGACCAGCACTACGAAAACTTCCCGGTCGCCTCGTTTTTCGTACCGCATCAGATTCGCGCTCATGTAGTCGCCATCTATCGGTTCGCTCGCTACGCCGACGACATTGCGGACGAGGGCGACGCCAGCGACCAAAGTCGGCTTTCGCAGTTGGCTTTGTTGCATGCCGATGTTGAGGCCCTGTTTCGTTTTGAAACTACAACCACCCCGGTGGTCGGGGCGCTGACCCCGTTACGTGACGCGGCGATCTCGGGGATTAGCGCGCAGCCTTTTCTAGATTTGCTGTCGGCGTTCAGTCAAGACGTTCATGTCAAGCGTTACACAACGTTCGATAACCTTATCGATTACTGCCGTCGCTCTGCAAACCCAGTCGGAAGGCTAATGCTCGCCTTGGTGGCGGTGCAAGACGCAGCGTCCATTGTGGCAAGTGATCAAATTTGCACCGCTCTGCAACTCATTAATTTTTGGCAAGACGCTGCGATTGATGCCTCGCGAGGCAGGATTTACGTGCCGCAACATGACTTCGCTCGTCTCAACGTGTCCGATAAAAACTTTCCACGTCATCCTGACCATCGCGCGCTCATGCAGGCTCAGTGCGAACGGACGCGCGCGATGATGTTGGCGGGGGCTTCGTTAATCGGGGTGCTTCGCGGTCGTTTCCGCATCGAAATTGCGTTCACCGTCGCGGGCGGTTTGCGAATTCTCGAAAAAATAGAACGCAACCAGTTTGACGTGTCTATTCGCCCCACGCTACGCTGGTACGATGCGCCACGACTGCTTTTCCTCGCAACGCGCGCTTTGCTTAATTCAAAGCAAAATTTTCCATGACACCCAACGAATATTGCCAAAAAAAGGCAGCCCAATCCGGCTCCAGTTTTTATTACGCGTTTCGAATGCTGCCCGAGGCGCGACGCCTTGCAATCACAGCGTTCTACGCGTTCTGCCGTGAAGTCGACGATATCGTTGATCAGGTCAGCGATCCGACGGTCGCTCGCAGCAAGTTGATGTACTGGCGGCGCGAGGTCGATGCGTTGTTTTTGGGAACGGCACAGCACCCCGTGATGCAAGCGCTGAAAGCGCACATTGAACCGATGCGGCTGCCGCAATCGGCATTCCACACCGTGATTGACGGTATGCAGCAGGACTTGGAAAAGACTCGATATCTGAACATTGCTGAGTTGTCGGCGTACTGCTACAAGGCAGCGGGGGTGGTGGGCGAAGTCAGCGCGCGGATATTCGGCATGAAAGTGCCTGATAACCCCAACACGCTTGAGTACGCCCGCACCTTGGGCGAAGCCCTGCAGCTCACCAACATCATTCGCGACGTAGGCGAAGACGCGCGCCGCGGTCGCATTTATCTGCCTCAAGACGAGCTGGCACGCTTTGGCGTGTCGTCAAGTGCCGTGCTGCGATGCGAACCGGATGAAAAATTCGTGGCGCTGATGGCGTTTCAGTATGAGCGCGTGATTCAGTTGCATGACCGCGCGTTGGCGCTGCTTCCCGCTGAAGACAAACGCACCCAGCGCGCTGGCTTGGCGATGGGCGCAATTTATCGGGCATTGCTCGAAGAGATTCGCCGTGACGGCTACCGGGTACTTGAACACCGCGTGGCGCTGACCCCAATTCGCAAACTCTGGATTGTGTGGAAGACCGTGACCTTCGCATGATGAAAGTTGCCGTCATCGGCGCGGGCTGGGCGGGCGCGGCTGCGGCGCTGACGCTCGCTCGTGCTGGCACGCAAGTGACCGTCTTTGAAGCAGCCAAAACCGTCGGTGGCCGCGCACGCGGCATCGTCAAAGACGGGCGCAATTTCGATAACGGCCAGCACCTGTTGCTCGGAGCGTACCAACGATCCATTTCGATGATTGAAAGCCTGCACGCAGACGTTGACGCGGTGTTGCTTCGCCTACCCCTTGCGCTCAGTACAGCACCCGCCATCAACGCGCCATTAAGGCTACGTGCGCCACGCGTAACAGCACCGCTGCATCTGCTTGCAGCGATTGTCATGGCGCAGGGCCTGTCGCTATCAGACAAATTTTTAACGTTGCTGTGGTCGGTCAATCACTTGCGCACGCCGACGCCACTGGGTCGGGTGACGGACGGCGGCACCGTGTCCGACGTCCTAGCTTCGCAACCCGAGGCGGTGCGCCGCTTGCTGTGGGAGCCACTGTGCATCGCCGCGCTAAATACGCCACCTGAAACGGCGTCCGCTCGAGTTTTTATCGACGTGTTGCGGCTCACGTTTATGGCCGACTCGCGGGCTTCCGACCTGATCATTCCGCGGGTTGACTTGTCGCAGTTGTTGCCCGTGCCCGCGTTGGCGGAAGTGACCCGACTCGGAGGTGAAATCAAGGTCGGGCAGCCAGTGGTGTCAATCGTTCAAAACAAAACAATGATGACCGTCTCCACGCGTGACGAAGCACTGGAATTTGACCGAGTGGTGATTGCAACCGCGCCGCAAAATGTGGCGCGGTTGTTAGGCGAGGATCCCCTTTCACAACAGCTAGCAGTCGCCTTGAGCACACTGCAGTATGAGCCTATTACAACGCTGCATTTCGAATTTGTGTGCGTCGCGCCCACGGTAACAACCGGGATGTTGATGCTCGATGGCGATCCCGGCCAATGGTTGTTTTGGCAACAGCTAGGCAATGGGCAGTGGCGCGCGAGCGTGGTTATCAGCGCGCATCACCGATCGCAGTCTGAGCATGAATTAACCGCACAGACATTGGCACAGCTTCAACGCAGCTACGCGCTGCCGGTGCCAACGTGGCATTTAGTCATCACTGAAAAGCGCGCAACCTATGCCTGTACCCCTGCGCAGCGCGGGCTGCTTTCAGGTTTGTGCAAGCAAATTGGCAAGCTTTACTTTGCTGGCGACTGGTGTTTTCCAGCGCTGCCGGCCACGCTTGAGGCGGCGGTGCTTTCAGGCGAAAATGCGGCGCAACTTATTCTGAAAGATTGCCGCAATGGCTGATGAGATGAACGTTTTCACCTACGGCTCGCTGATGTTTCCGGCGGTGTGGCGCCAAGTAGTGCGCGGCGACTATCGCTCGTCGGCGGCATCCATTCAAGGATTTAGGCGGGTATGCGTTCGCGACGGCAACTATCCGGCGCTCATCATCGCGCCACGCGCAGCCCCGATCATGGGGCGCTTATATTTTGCCGTCAGTGAGGAGGACATGGCGCGGCTTGATTATTTTGAGACTCGCAACTACGAACGCGTTTTGCTGGCGGCGACCGTCGAGGGCATCGCAACAGCGGCGCACGCCTATCTTGCAGCCGATATAGATTTGCTCACTGATACCGATTGGAACGAGACAACGTTCGAGCAAAGTGGCTTACCCGTATTTCTCAGCACCTACGCGGTAAAAAACACCCCGCCTGCCTGAGCTCGGTCGCAACACTATTCAAATGGCACGATCACTGCAACTCGCCGGTTTTGCGCGCGCCCTTCAGGCGTTTCATTGCTGGCAAGCGGTCGACTGAACCCGAAGCCGCGTCGTTCGAGGTTGTCAGTGGAAAATCCTTGACTAACCATCGCGACAGCTATTGCTTCGGCGCGTTTGCTGGACAAGTTGAGATTGAAATCAGCTGTGCCGACATTGTCGGTGTGTCCGAATAAGCGAAGCGACTCGATATTAAGCGCCCGCAACTGGGTAGCAAGTGTAGTGAGCACGGCCTTCGCGCTGTCGCTTAACGTGTCGCTGCCAGTGTCGAAAATTAACGGGCCTGGCAAGTTGAGCACATAGCCATCATCGGTTTTTTCAAACCCCAAATCCAACAGCGCAGTGGTTCGTGTGGGCACCGGCGGCGCGACCGAAGGCGGCGATGGCAGCGGCGCGCTCGCGCACCCAGCGAGCAATGCGGCCACCACTGACGAAAGCAGGCAACGGAGTGCGTGGTCGCATGAAAAAAAACGCTTGAGCATTAGCTTGCTCCATTCTAGATTTTGTACCGCTAAGCGGACAAGTGAAATACGTTGGACTCCGCACCCGGTTTACGTGGTGACGCGCGCGACGAAACGTTGGCCTGCACGACTCGTATTGAATCGTCAGGAGGTAGTGCTTTTGCGCGGTACATCGCTTGATCAGCGGCATGCATCAGGCTTTTCGCATCGGTTCCATGATACGGGAAGACGGTAACACCAATGCTGGCGCGAATCGGTTGTGTCCATTCGTCATCGGGCGACGAAATACCAAGCCAAACCGCGAGCCGCTCGCCCAGTTGAACCGCGTCAAAAGCGTTTCCCACATTCGCAGAAATTACTACAAATTCGGCGCCCGCCAAACGCGCTAAAAAATCCGAGCTTCGCAGCGCTCGTCGCACCCGCGCTGCGGTGGCAAGCACCGCGGCATCGCCCTGCGTGCGCCCCTGCCTATCGTTGATATGTTCCAGGTCATCCATATCCACGACAATAACGGTGAGAGGCGTGTTCGACACCGTAGCAGCAGCAATTTCGATATTGAGGGTGGCCTCAAATGAGGCTCGATTCGGCAACCCAGTCAAGGCATCGGAAAACGCCATCGTCTCCAAATGCTCATTGTGCGTTTTGAGTTCGTATTGCTTCCGTTTGAGTTCTCGATTTTGTTCGGCGAGCTGCGCGATGAGCGACTCAAAACTGGTGGTTAAACGACTCACTTCCAGGCCACCCACGCGCGGCGCAGCGGCTTGCAAGTTTTGCGATTTCGACACCGCTTCGGCCCATGCAGTCAAATCGGAAACAGGTCGCAGCATGGCCTGACTTAAAAGCCGCGCAATCCACATGCCTAATAATGAAGTAATGGCGAGCACCAGACTCAACACCGTCAACGCGCGCAAAAAAGTAGCGTTGAGCGAGCGTTGATTCGGATTGACCACCAGCGTGCCCAACGTGACAGGCGCGCCGCTTTTCGGCTCATCGCCCAACGCAAGTTGAATCGGTTTTGCACTGAGCAGGCCAATTTCACGGCCAGTCACCAATGCCAACGTAGGCGGAAATTTAGGTTCACCGTGAGCGACGAATTCACCGAGTAGGCGCCCTTGCCGGTTGTAAACCGCGGCGGAATCAGGGTTGGGGCCACTGTCAAAAACGTAGAGGGATTCAGCAATCACCTCGGAGCCGCCAAACCGTAGCGCGGCCGACACGGTGCTTGACGCCACGCTCGCCTGCGTGAGCGCCGCGACCCGGCTCTGCTCAATTTGGTCCTTGGCGAACAAGGCAGCGAGCGTGAGCCCAGCCACCAATAGCATGCTCACAAGTGCGGCAACCGATGCGAAAGTGGCGCGGCGCGCCAGCGAATAACTGGAAAAGTACTGCCTCAGGGGCATCATCGCGGCGCGCCGAGGGCAGCACTTGAGCGCGGCTTTTGGCCGAGACGCAGCGCGACGGCGGAGATGTTGATCTGGGAACGCTGCAAGGCTTCCAAGTTGACTTCAAAGCGCCAGTCGGGCCCCACACGATACGCCCCGATAATGCCACCATCCGCGGCGAAGTCGGCGTAGTTACTCAAGGTCAAGATCGGTTGATCGGTGACCGCTGCGATCCATGCGCGCGGCGAAGGCCTGACGTCAAAGTTGAGCCAGACAATGTTGCAGCCCACGATCTGCTTTGGCGACGATATCGCCAGCCAGTTAACGGTCATTCCCTTCACCACCCAGTCGTTCGCCGCAATTGGCGCCATGACCGGCGCAGCGCCGCCGTGCGCGTAGCACACGGTTAACGATTTAAGGGAGACCATTTTGGGCCACGAGCTGTAACGCGCGATGTTTACGATCAGCTCAGCGACATCATTCGCGGGAAGTGTCGCTGCGCTCTGCGCCGATACTACTAGTGGCGCAGTGGCGACCAGCAAGGTCGCCAAACTCACGCGAAGGATTGCGCCGCGGTTCCGGGGTGCCGAGCGCAGCGCTGAAAGCCGCTGCACCCCGCACAGTTGCTGCGGCTGCACCCCGCCGCCCCGCTACAGCGAGTCAGGCGCGGCTTTCGGCGTAGCCGCCGAAGCCGTAGCTTTTTGCGTCACCGAAGCTGGCGTGGTCGTATCCGCCGAGGTGGTGTCGCCCGCAACAACCGGAGCCGGGGTGTCAGATGACGAATCGTTGCCGCCGCTACCCGGCGTGTTGTAGGTTTTGACTGCCCGCACCGTGCGACCCGCCATGATGTCGGAGATCTGATCAGCGTCGATCGTTTCGTACTCCATCAGCGCGGCGGTCATCGCCTCAACCTGAGGCGCGTAATCCGTGAGGATTTTCGTTGACACAGCATATTGCTCGTCGATGATGCGGCGAATTTCTCGATCCACCGTTTGCATGGTGGTTTCAGACATGGTGCGTGTTTGCGTAACACTGCGGCCCAAGAACACTTCGCCTTCGTTGTCGGCATAAACCATTGGGCCGAGCACCTCGCTCATACCGTAACGGGTGACCATGTCGCGAGCAATTTTGGTTGCCCGCTCAAAGTCGTTTGAGGCGCCGGTGGAGATGTTTTTGACAAACAAATCTTCGGCGATACGACCACCGAACAACACGGCGATTTCAGTAAGCATTTGGTCTTTGTACAGCGAGATGCGGTCCCGTTCCGGCAACTGCCATGTCACACCCAGTGCGCGACCGCGCGGGATGATGGTGACCTTATGCACTGGGTCAGCCTTAGGCATTACCGTGGCGACAATCGCATGGCCCGACTCATGGTAGGCCGTGGCGCGCTTTTCGTCTTCAGACAGCACCATCGACTTGCGTTCGGCACCCATAAATATTTTGTCTTTGGCGCGCTCGAAATCGTCCATATCGACGAGACGCTTGTTACCGCGTGCAGCGAACAATGCAGCTTCGTTGACTAAGTTGGCAATGTCAGCACCCGAGAAGCCGGGGCAGCCGCGTGCAATGACGTGCGCCTTAACGTCAGCTGCAATTGGCACTTTACGCATGTGGACTTGCAAAATCTGCTCGCGACCACGAATATCCGGCAGTGGCACCACTACCTGACGATCGAAGCGACCGGGGCGCAACAGCGCTGGGTCAAGCACATCAGGCCGGTTGGTCGCAGCGATAACAATTACGCCTTGCGAGCCTTCAAAGCCGTCCATTTCGACAAGCATCTGATTCAACGTTTGCTCGCGCTCGTCATTGCCGCCACCGACACCTGCGCCGCGCTGGCGTCCTACCGCGTCGATTTCGTCGATAAAAATAATGCAGGGCGCATTTTTCTTCGCCTGCTCAAACATGTCGCGAACGCGAGACGCGCCCACGCCGACAAACATTTCGACGAAGTCAGAGCCTGAAATCGAGAAAAACGGCACCTTCGCTTCGCCAGCAATCGCCTTAGCAAGCAACGTTTTGCCGGTGCCTGGCGAGCCCACCAGCAAAACACCGCGCGGAATGCGTCCGCCCAGCTTCTGAAATTTGCTCGGGTCTTTTAGGAAGTCGACGACCTCGGTGACCTCCTCTTTGGCCTCGTCACACCCGGCGACGTCGGAGAACATGGTGGTGTTGTTGGTGTCGTCGAGCAACCGCGCGCGGCTCTTGCCGAAGCTGAACGCGCCGCCTTTGCCGCCGCCCTGCATCTGCCGCATCATGAATATCCACGCGCCGATCAGCAGCAATATCGGGCCAAACGAAAACAGCATCGATGACAGAAACGACTGCTGTTCTTCAGGTTTGCCCGAAAACTTGACGTTGTTTTTGATCAAGTCGTTGATCAAATCTTTGTCATACCCGCCAGGCACGTAGGTCGCTTTTTTGCCATCGCTGGTGCGGTATTCGATGTTGCGGCCTTCAATGGACGCCTCGCTTACCTTGCCACCACGCAGCTCTTCGATGAACGACGAGTATGCGACCGCGTCACTCTTGCGACTCGACTTGTCGAATTGTTGAACTACGGTGAGCACCACTAGGCCGATGACGACCCAGATACCAATGTTTTTGAGCATGTTGTTCACGCACGAACTCCTGAAGCCACTTGCCCCGCAACAGGCGGAACACGGCAGCCACACTTGTTACGATTTTAAGGGTGAATACGGTTTTTCAAGGTGCAACGATGATAGTTCTCAAATTGAGCTCGTTTATGTCGCTGAATGCAGACAATTTGACGCGATTTGCAAACTAAAAACCGCGAAATTACGCACCAACTTTTGCCCCAATGGGGTTATAGCGTGACCCTTTGCTGCGCATAAAATCGTTTATCGATAAATACGAAAAATGGCATTTCGACCCAGCGCGGACGTGGCTTTCCGCGAAAAGCTGTAAATCCTAACGCAGCCCCGACGCCAATAAAAACACTTCGGCGCTGCGGTCTCTGGATGCATCTGGTTTTCTGCTGACGACAGTCTTGAACTGTAGCTTTAGCTGGCTGAAAAACGCTTCAAAACCAGGCCCTTGATAGGCCTTGGTGAGAAATTTGCCCTCGGGTTTTAAATGCTCCAGCGCAAATTCAGCGGCGAGTTCACATAAATAAATTGCGCGCGGCGAATCAATGGCGGCCACACCGGTCATGTTCGGCAGCATGTCGCTCATCACCAAGTCCACCTTGACTCCAGCGAGTTTTTCCGCGATCAAGTTCAGTGGCCCCGCCTCGCTGAAATCGCCCTGAATGAAGTCGACGTGGGCCATGCCCTGCATCTCGAGCAGGTCAATGGCGATGATTTTTCCTGGACTTGTACCAGTGCCAATTTTTTTGCTCGCTACTTGACACCAACTACCGGGGGCGGACCCCAGGTCTACGATCACGCTGCCCGGCTTGATTAAGCGATCTTTCTGGTCGATTTCGATCAGTTTGTAGGCGGCACGCGAGCGATAACCATCGATTTTCGCTTTTTGCACGTACGGATCGTTGACGTGCTCGTCAAGCCAGACTTGATTGGATTTATGACGTTTGCCACTGGGGTTGAGCATGGGTTGAAGTTAAAGGGCTATGAAAACGGTGAGTTGAGTGACAAATTATCGACGTTGAGCCCCGTTTTGCGTTGATTAGACCCTCGACTCGCGCTTTATCGAGCTCAAGCGCGAGATAATTAAGTTAATTTCGCCTTGAACGCAAAAATAAGAAAGCTACCTCATGTCCGCGTCCCCGACCTCCTCCCTGTCCTCCAGCGCCCGTCGCGCGCTGCGCGCCGCTGCGCATCACCTCGATCCTGTCGTGATGATGGGCCAGCACGGGCTGACGCCCGCGGTGCTGCACGAAATAGATTTGGCGCTGACCGCACATGCGTTGATCAAAGTACGCGCCGGAAGCGATGAGCGCGAAATTCGCGATGGCTTACTTGCCGAAATTTGCGAAAAATTAAGCTGCGAAAGCGTGCAGCACCTAGGCAAATTGTTCGTTCTTTGGCGCAACGCTGATGGTGCAGGGAACCCAGACAAATCGGCCGAACAGGACGCCGCTGCGGTTAAAGCCAGCAACGACCCGCATGCCGTCAAGGAACGCGGGCCACGTAGCAAATTGCCGAGCGAACGCGCAGCGGAGCGCGCCAACGCGGCGCCCGCTGCTCGGAGCGGCGGATATGCCTCTCGCGGCGGTCCACCGTCCGGCAATCGCGGTGCCCCCTCGGGTGGGCGAGGCGCGCCCTCGGGCGGTCGCAGCGACAGTGCAACCGGTCCGCGTTGGCGTTATGGTGAAACGCCACCGGACGCCCCGCGTCGTGAAGGCTGGGCACCAAAAGATCGTCGTGGCGCAGCACGCTTTGGTGAAGGCGGTGACGATTCACGGCGTCGCGATAGCGGTTCAAGCTACGGCGCACCGCGTCCACGTACGCCAGGTGGTTACGCGGGTTCGTCTGGCTCGTCGGGTTCGGGCGGCGCATCGGGCGGGGGTGGTGGCGAAGGCTATCGTGGCGCCGCGCCTTCCGGTAGCCGCAGTGGCTACGGCGGCAATACCGGTGGCGGCAGCTACGGTGGCGATAACCGTGGCGCATCGGGCGGTGGCGGCGGTGGATCGAGCTATGGCGGCCGCGGCGGCTCGAGCAGTTACGGCGGTCAAGGCGACGGCGCACCGCGTGCGCGTTGGGGCGAGC
Organism: Burkholderiales bacterium; assembly: GCA_014378555.1. Taxonomy (GTDB): domain Bacteria; phylum Pseudomonadota; class Gammaproteobacteria; order Burkholderiales; family Casimicrobiaceae; genus Casimicrobium. The sequence goes on from JACMNN010000002.1 coordinate 26,002, forward strand.
GGCGTGAACCTTCTCAGGGTGGCGGCGGCGGTGGTGGCGGATACGGTGGCGGCGGCGGCAATTCGGGCAGCAACTTCGGTAATGACCGGGGCGCTCCTGCGCCGCGCTCTACTTACAGCCGCGGTAGTGATGCGGGCGGCGGCTCAGACCGCGCGCCGCGCACGGGTAGCGGCGGCGGAGGCGGAGGCGGCGGCTGGGGCAATCGCGATGGCGTGACCGGCAAACCCTCGGGCTTTTCGCGAGGTGGCGCAGGCGGCGGAGCCGGCGGTGGTGCTGGCGGGGCCGCTCCGCGCGCTCGGCGCCGTTTCGGCTAAATCCTGCTTCGCATGCTCGCGCTGCGTCCCAACTGCGAATGCTGCAATCGCGACTTACCTAACGAGTCAACAGACGCACGCATTTGCACTTTTGAATGTACGTTTTGTGCGAATTGCGCGGCGGCGAAACTCGGCAATGTGTGCCCCAACTGCGGCGGCGAATTGGTAGTTCGGCCGCGACGCCCCGCGAGCAAGCTCGGCAAATTTCCCGCATCAATCGAGCGGATTTACAAGCCGTTGGGGTGCGCTGCTTAGTTTTATTTTGTGGCTTGTGGCAGCGGCGTTACAGCCGCTCAACGTGCCTATGCGAATCTAAATTGCGGCTCAACTGCTTCTACGGACTCAATCCGGCGAATGCCTCTGCAAGCCGCGCAACGCCGCATCGACCTGCTCTGCTGCACTCAACGCAATCGAAATCGTCATCGCATCCGCGGGCCGCTCGAGCGCCTCAAACTGACTGCGCAGCAACGACTCTGGCATGTAGTGATTGGGCCGCGCCCGCATTCGCGCGGCGATCAATTCAAAACTGCCATCAAGAAAAATCCAATGCGCTTGCGCTAGGTCCGCGCTAATCGCAGCACGATAGTTTTTCTTGAGCGCGGAACAGGCGAGCACCACCGCTTCGCCGGCAGCGCTGCGCGTTCGTAACTCGCGATTCAACGCGGAAAGCCAGGGCGCGCGGTCGACGTCGCTGAGCGGCATTCCAGCGCGCATTTTGGCGACGTTTGCTTCGGGATGGAAATCGTCGGCATCGAGAAACGTTGCGTTCAAGCGCTCAGCCAAAGCGCTGCCCAACGTAGTTTTTCCACAGCCTGAAACCCCCATCACAATGACCGGGGAAACTGCTCCGCTGCCGTGAACCCAACTATTCGCATCGACGCCCTCAAACGCGTTTTGCATCGGCTATCTATTGTTTTTTCACCGCATGTCCGCCAAACCCGGCGCGCATTTGCGCGAGCAGCTTGGCGGCGTAGTCGCCTTTGCCTTGCGTGGCGAAACGGGTCGTCAGCGCAAGCGCCATCACCGGGGCGGGCACGCCCAGATCGATCATCGCCTCGACCGCCCAACGCCCCTCACCGGAGTCGGCAACATACGGCGCAATCGCCGCGATGTCGTCCGGCTTTTGCAATGCTGCGGCGGTGAGGTCCAGCAGCCACGAACGGACCACCGAACCGTCCCGCCAAGCCTCTGCGATCTCGGCCAGAGGCATCGCAAATTCCTTCTTGGCTTCAATCAAAGCAAAGCCCTCGGCGAGCGCTTGCATCATGCCGTACTCAATGCCGTTGTGGATCATCTTGGCGTAGTGACCCGCACCCACCACGCCCGCATGCACGATGCCCTGGGTGGGCGATGGCGCGAGCACTTCGAGGTAGGGTTTAAGTCGCTCATAACTTGCTGGCGTCGCGCCGGTCATCACGCAATAGCCGTTCTGCAAACCCCACACGCCGCCCGACACGCCGACGTCTGCGTAGTCAATGCCGACGGCGTTTGCTTTCGCTGCGCGACGCACCGAGTCTTTGTAATTGGCGTTGCCACCATCGACCAGCAAATCGCCTTTGCTGAGCAATGGCAACAGTCCATCAATCGTGGCTTCGGTGATTTCGCCCGCCGGCAACATAAGCCACACCACGCGCGGCGCTGGCATTGCTTGCAAGCCATCAGCAAGCGACGCCACCGGCGTGATGTTCGCCTCAGCAACGGCTGCGCGCGCCTCTGCGTTCCGGTCAAAGGCGACCACCTGCACACCGCTACGTGCCCAACGTCGCGCCATGTTTGCGCCCATGCGACCGAGGCCGCTTAATATGATTTGCAAAACTTGTGCTCCTGATTTCGTGTTGTAGAAGCGGCGAAAACCGCGAAAAATTCAACTAATGGAGGTCACGACTTTCGCCCCTCCGACATCAATCTATACGGGCGGTGCGACCCGCTCCACCTCTTCAATGGTCGTGAGCCCGGTGGCAATTTTATGCGCCCCGGACGCCCGCAACGGCTTCATACCATCACGAAATGCCTGCTCGCGCATTTCGTCTAAGTCCGCGCCAGCGCCCACCAATTTGCGCATTTCTGGCGTCATTTGCATCACCTCATACAAACCCGCGCGGCCGCGATAGCCAGTCATGCGGCATTCAAGACAGCCTGCCGCTTTGTAGGTAATAGCGGGTTTGCTGGCGCGATACGGTTTGGTGAGCGCCGCCCACACCTCGTCGTCGAGCGGATCGGCTGGCACCTTACACGTCGAACATAAGGTGCGCACCAATCGCTGCGCCATCACACCAATAATGGTGGAGTTAACAAGGTACGGCGGCACGCCCAAATCAACCAGTCGGGTGATCGCCGTCGGTGCGTCATTGGTGTGCAAGGTGGAGAGCACTAAGTGCCCGGTGAGCGCAGCCTGTACGGCCATTTCAGCGGTAGGCAGATCGCGGATTTCGCCGACCATAATGATGTCTGGATCCTGCCGCATCAGCGTGCGCACGCCGCTTTCAAAAGTCACCCCGATCTGCATTTGCACCTGCATCTGATTAAACGCCGGCTCCACCATTTCGATGGGGTCTTCGATGGTGCAAACATTCACCTCGGGCGTGGCCAGTGTTTTCAGCGTTGAATACAGTGTCGTCGTTTTGCCAGAACCGGTCGGCCCGGTGACCAGAACGATGCCGTTGGGTCGCGCAATCATCTTCTCCCAGCGCAGCAAATCGTCATCGCTGAAACCCAGATCCCGGAAGTCGCGCAACAACACTTCTGGGTCAAATATTCGCATCACGATCTTTTCGCCGAACGCGGTCGGCATCGTCGCCACCCGCAATTCCACCTCAATGCCCTCCGGCGACACCGTCTTGATGCGACCATCCTGCGGACGCCGCTTCTCGACGATTTCCATGCGCGCCAAAAGCTTTACGCGACTGACCATTGCGGTCAACACCGCTTGCGGAATTTGATAGACCTGATGCAATACGCCGTCAATACGAAAGCGCACCGCGCCGAAGTCGCGACGCGGCTCAATATGAATGTCGCTGGCGCGCTGCTCGAAGGCGTACTGCCATAACCAGTCGACGATGCGCACGATGTGCCGGTCGCTTGCGTCCGGCGTTGCGTTGCCCTGCGCGCCAACCTGCACCAGTTGCTCGAAAGACGAAATCGCGCTTTTGTCATCGGTGGCTTTTTCTTGCGCGCGACGCACCGATTGCGCGAGCGCAAAAAACTCCGCGACGTAGCGCTTTACGTCCAGCGGATTGGCAAACACCAACTCGACGCGGCGACGCAACAGGCTCGACAGCTCCGGAATCCACGAGCGGACAAACGGCTCGGAGGTCGCCACGGTTACCGTCTCGGGGGTCACCGCCACCGGCAAGATTCGGTACCGATTGGCGTAGCTGGTACTCATCACCGAACCGACTGCGTTGAAGTCCACCTTCAGCGGATCGATGTGCAAGTAGGGCACATTAATGCGACCCACGAACCACTCTGACACGGCCTCTAGCGTGAGCACGCGTTTAGGCGGCTTATTACTGCGCCATTTTTGTTCGGCAATCAGCGTGAGCGGATGATCGTAGCTGCGAAATTTCGCGCTACTGCGCAAGCCCTCAAGCACCTCCGCATCAAGCATGCCGTCCGCTTCCAACTCGCGCAGAATGAATTCGAGCGTTAGCGGTCGATCGCCGCTTGTCTCTGCCTTTGTCGCACGCTTGCTGACATCGGAGAATGGAATTTCGGGAGAGGACTTGACAATTGCCATCGTCCTATTTTGCTACAGCACACAACGCAAAGCGCAGTGCCACAAAATTCTTAGAGCATGACCCGACCGAGCACCGCCACTCCGCTCGAGGTGACCCGCACCAACACGCCCTCGCCGGACGCTGGAGAAATGCCGGTGAGCGCAGCGATATTGACTTGATGGGTGACCAGCAACCACGACTCGTTGCTTGGCGAGGTGCGCAGCAACGTCACGATTTGCTGGTTTGCGTCAGCGATAGTGGGGTTGTCGGCAAACTGCGAATTCAGCACCGGCCAATCGCGCGGCAACACTTTCGATTCTGCAAGTAGCCGCGCCGTGTCACGGCAACGACACCACTGGCTGGTGTAGACGCGCGCAAAACGTATCCCGCTACGTTTCGCCCGATCCGCCATAGCTCGCACCTGCGCCCGCCCATCGGTCGACAAATTTCGCTGCGATTTACAGTCGTCAAGCGTGAAGCCGGGCGGATCTCCGATGCCAGCGTCGGTCTGCCCATGGCGCAACAACAAACCCACACCGCCCGCTTTCAACACCCGTGTCGCCTCGATAGACGACAACGTCACCTCCGCTGCGGCCCATGCGGGCACACCGAGCAGCGGCAGCGCCAACAACGAAAAAACAATTGCACGACGCATGATTTGATACTTCCTAAATTACAACTTAAAACTGGAGTGCGATGCCAGCCGTCACGTTAAACGACTCGCGGAACACTTATCGTAACAGGCAAATCCAGCCCTACATCTGCTTGAACAAATGCGAGAACGGTCGACTTACTTTGAGTTGCTCTTTGTGATCTTTGACCTTCACCGTGGCATCACCGCGAAAATCGCGGGTGACGCCGGCAATGGCGTTGACGTTAACAATGGTGCCGCGATGAATTTGCCAGAACACATTTGAGTCCAGCTCGTCCAACAGTTCACGCAATGGTTTACGGATCAGTGCTTCTTCGGTGGCGGTAACCACGCGCGTGTACTTTTCGTCCGAGTTGAAAAACAGCACGTCTTTGACATCGATCAGCTTAAGGCTTGCGCCCAACGAAGCCTTAATCCAGCGCATGTATTCGACCGGCGCGCCGCCCGCCGCCGCGCCGCGCATTTCGCGTTTGAGCGTAGCGATGAGTTGCGACAGATTGTCTGGCAGCGATGGCGCCTCCTGATCGTCGGTTTCGATGCGCTCTTTCAGCCGCTCAATGGTGGTGATCAAGCGGTCTTCCTGAATCGGCTTCAGCACGTAATCAACCGCGCCGCGATCAAAGGCGGCCACAGCGTACTCGTGATACGCGGTGACAAAAACGATATGTGTGTCTGGGCTTTCTGCAGCGATCCGCGAAGCGACCTCAAGCCCGGTCAATTCGGGCATGCGGATGTCGAGAAAAGCGACCGTTGGTTTGAGTGTGGTGATCAATTCGACCGCGGCCAGGCCGTGCTCTGCCTCGCCGACCACGGTCAGTTCAGGCCACAATTTTTCCAGTTTTTTCTTCAGGAATAGGCGCAGAACGGCTTCGTCCTCCGCCAACACCGCCGTCATTGTCATTCCCATTCGTTGACCCACTTTCCTTCGTTGTCTTTGAGTTGTCCGCTCGCTACGATGACGACATCGATCAGCCACCAGATACCGAGGCCACCCAGAGTAAATAGCATAGCCAAAGCGGTGCCCGTTCGGCCCACATAAAACCGATGCGCCCCGACAAATCCGAGCAGCAGCGTCAGAATCAGCGCGATGGCGCGCGAGTAGCGCGAGGTGGTCGCGTCGCGCGGCTTGCCCGACAAAGGGTGTGCATGTGTGCCGGTTTCACCGTTGTAGCGGCGACGGTCGTCGCTGTTTAAACGCACGATGCGGCGCCCCTGACTGTCGCGAAACTCGCGCGTGACGATCCACACCACATCAAGGACGACCCACATCAAAAGCGGTGCGGTGAATACCGGCACACCGCCCGACAAAATACTCAGCGTGCCCAGCACCGTCTGCAATGCGCCCGAACGCGTGCGCCCCACATAAAAGCGATGCACGCCAAGCCAACCAACAAACACCGCCAGCAGCCCCACAGTTTGCATGGTGAACGGAGACACGCCGCTGGCGAGTTGCTCGGCTTCGGTCATCTCCTCAACCACTTCTGGCACCACCGTCGGCACCCGCAAAATCGCGCGCACGCCACTTGGCGCGTTGGGCTCCACCGACAGTTCGCCCGCCGTTCCATAGAGCATTTTGAGGCGTTCGCGGGTGTTGGCTATGCCAATGCCGGTGCCGCCAGTTTCAGCGCCGCCCAGGCCGAGCCCGTCGTCGGCAACCAGCACCTCCAACGTGTCTGACGCGCCATTGATGCCCGGCAGCACGCGCGCATTGATGGCGATGGTGCCGCCCTCTTTTTTTGGCTCCAGCCCGTGCTTGATGGCGTTCTCCACCAATGTGGCGATCATCGTCGGAGGCAGCGCAATCGCGTGCAACGCCAGCGGCACGTTGATCACTGAGCGCAACCGGTCACCCATACGAATTTTCAGCAAATCAAGATACGCGCGCACCACCTCGATTTCGCGGCCTAGCGTCGAGGTGGTTTCGCGCATGGTCGGCATCGCCGCGCGCAAATACGAGATCAGCCGCTCAAGCATGACGCCGGCTTGCGGCGGATCGATCTCCTGCAACGCCTGCACATGAGCCAATGTGTTGAATAAAAAATGCGGCTCGACTTGCGCGCGCATCACCATCAGCCGCGCTTCGGCGAGTTGCCGCGCGTACGTCTCAGAGCGTTCACGCGACTCAGCAATCACCACGCGCTGCTCGCCACGGGCGGCGCGTCCGGCGAAAGCGCGCGCCACCAGCAGCAGAAAAAACAGTGTCATCAGCACCAGCAACGAAACGCCACCGGCGATGAGCTTTTGCGCGTCACGGTGTACGGTGCTGGTGATGAGCGCTCGTGTGTCGGGATCGAGATTGATCGCCCCTAGCACCGGATGATCTTCGACATTGATCACCGCCTGCGCTGTTTTACCGAATACATTGAAGGTGATGACCTTGTCTTTGCCGCCGTCCGCTGTGGCTCCAAATTCGCTGATGCGACCCTGCATTTCCTGCAACTGCGAGACGCTTTCCTGCATTGCTTCGAGCTTGGTGGCGAACTGCTCGATACTGCTGATCGCCTCGGGCGAATCGATGCCTCCGGTCAGTTTGCCCGCCACCTGCTCCAGCGCGCGGCTGGATTTCTTAATGTCATCCTGCTGCGCATTGATCAACGTCTGCAATTCAACGATGCTTTTAACCACGACCTCGCGCTTGGGCACCGACAGTTCACGTTCAACCTCACCGATCGCGTCATCAATTTCTTTGACTGACACCGGATCGTTGGTAATGGCGCGAAAGCTCAACAGGCCAGATCGCGCGCGCTCCAAGAACTGCTTTTGTACCGCGACCTTGAACGCCTGCTTTGCCGCGGCCGAATGAAGCATCGGCTGCAATCGCAGCGAATCAAATGGCACTGTGAATAAGGCCACCGAAATCAGCACGATCAAACCGCCCACCACTAGCCGCCACCAAGGTGTAGATCCGAAGCCTTTCCACACACGCTGACCCAACGGGGGTGGCGCGGTGATCGGCATCGGCGCAACGCGCTCAGCGGCAGGTGGAAGGGATGTGGGGTTCATCGCGCGGATCGAATGATTGGAATTGCGGTCAGTGTGCCACCGCTGCTTTAATGATGCACGGACGCTGCGACGAATGGGAGGCGACCGGGATCAACGGCGGGTGCACAGTTGGCAAAGCAATTTTTCGCATTCTCGGCAACAGCTCTATTGCCCAAAGAACCATGCGCTGGGCGCTGAGGCACCTTTTTAGCCTAATGTCGATAAACAATATTTACTGGGTTTAACCCAATTTTTATATGGGTTTCACACCAAAGCTGTTGCAGATTTTTGTGCCTGCGCTGCCAGCCGTCCCGATGCGGTTGACTCGCTGTTGCGACTTGTACTGATGCTCGCGGTGCAATGACCGTCGCTCGCGCCCTGATGCTGCAACCTCGCGTGTTCAGCGGACATTATTTGGACGTGGCAGCGACCGCGTTGAAACGCAACAGGCGCGCGTTTAATCGCTGCCGATACCCGACGCTGGAACCGCGAAAGCGTGACGTTAGCGCAGCAGAACCGCTATTTTTTCCCCGGCTCAGCCGAGAAAAATTCGATTTTGTTTGGCTTGTCGCGCCAGTCGTCAGCGTCTGCAGGTGCTGCTTTTTTGCGCGCGATGTTCGGCCAGATCACGGCGTATTCTGCGTTCAGCTTGATCCACTTTTCCGCGATGTCGGAATCCGGTTTGATCGCGTCTACTGGGCATTCCGGTTCGCAGACGCCGCAGTCGATACATTCGTCAGGATGAATGACGAGCATGTTCTCCCCCTCGTAAAAACAATCGACCGGACACACGTCCACACAGTCGGTGTATTTACATTTGATGCAGCTGTCGTTTACGGCGTAGGTCATGATGCGTAGTATCCGGGCGTTTTCGAAGTTGCGCTATGGTGCACAAGCTCCCTATTTTGCCGTAGTTGCCACTTCTCCATCTATCGGAAAGCGCCTAAACAAATCCCGTTGCTCGCAATGATCGACAGATTCAGCCAACGCGGTGCTCGAAAACGAGGGATTAGCCAAGCGTGACATCACCTCGCGCGGCCCATAATCCATGCGGACAAAGGGCCTAATTCCCCCGCCCTGCTCGCAGTACACCACGTAGTCTCCAGAAATATCTATCGATAACGCGGTGCGCTTGAAGCTGCGCGTTATTCGCGATCCAGCAAATCGCCAAGCTCCACACCGCGATTTTTCGCCGCGCGCACGGCGTGCAAAATCGCACCCGCAACGTCGCGCTCGTTCAACACGGCGAGCGCAGCGGCGGTTGTGCCGCCTTTTGACGTCACTCGTTCGCGCAACACGCCAGGTGAAACGTCGGACGCCTCCGCCAATGCGGTCGCGCCCTTGAGCGTGCCGAACACCAGCGTGCTTGCATCTGCAGCGTTGAAACCCGCGTCCTCGGCCGCAGTCAGCATCGACTCAATCCAGTGGAAGACATAGGCCGGGCCGCTGCCCGACACGGCGGTCACCGCGTCAATCATGTCCTCGTGGTCGACGCTGATCACCACGCCCGTTGACTGCAGCAACACAGTGGCTGTGGCCAGATCGGTTGCGGCCAATTCAGCGGGCGCAAACACCCCTGTCACGCCCTGGCCGATCAGTGCAGGCGTGTTGGGCATGGCGCGCACGATGCGCGAGTGTCCACCCAGCCAACGGGTGAGCGTATTGATGCGTATGCCCGCTGCAATGCTCACGATCAGCTCGCCGTCGAGCAACGGCAGCAGTTCGCCACACACCTGCCCAAGCACCTGCGGCTTCACCGCCAGCACCACCGCGTCCGCCCCTGAAATAGCGTCGCGATCAGCAGCTGGGTACAGCGTCACATCCGGCGTCATTGCCGCGAGCTTTTCGCGCGCGTCGGCGAACGGCTCGATGATGTGGCAGGCCAGTGTCGGGTGCTTTTTACGCAACCCGGCGAGCATGGCGCTGGCCATATTGCCACCGCCCACAAAGCAGATTTTTTTCACGATTTTTCCTGTCTTTTTAACCGGTGTTGCGTTAGGCGGCGGGTCGTGCACCGAATAGCGCAGTTCCGATGCGCAGCATCGTTGACCCGCAGGCCACGGCAATTTCAAGATCGTCCGACATGCCGATGGATAACGTGTCGACCGACGTAATTTTTGACCGGGCCGCAGCATATAGCTCCGTTAGCATCAAAAATTGTTGCTGTGTCGCCTGCTCGCCAATCCCCGGTTGCGGCATGCCCATCAGTCCGCGAACCGACAATTGCGGCAACGCGCTCGCTGCGACCATCAGCGCGAGCGCTTCGTCCGGCGGACAGCCGCTTTTTGACGCTTCAGCGCTGACATTCACCTGAATACAGACATTGAGCGGCGGCAAATGCGCCGGGCGTTGTGCTGACAACCGCTGCGCAATTTTCAATCGATCCACCGACTGCACCCAGTGAAAGCTTTCGGCGACGACACGTGTTTTGTTCGATTGCAGGGGGCCAATCAGATGCCACACGATGTCGGCATAGCGCGGGTTGGCGGCGAATTCGGCGATTTTGTCTACGCCTTCCTGCACGTAGTTTTCGCCAAACGCTCGCTGACCCGCGGCGTACAGCGCTTCGATTTTGTCCGCCGATTGCAGCTTACTCACCGCCAGCAACGAGACATCGGCGCGTTGCCGGCCCGCATGCGCGGTGGCTAAATCAATCCGCGATTGAACGCGCGCCAGATTTACGCAGGCTTGCGGTGAGTCAAAGCTTGCGGTCATAATGGCAGTGTCTTGCAATCAACTGGTTCTTACTCAAGGCGCAGGCGCTACGGTGCGCCGCGTGGCGGGAAACAAAGGAATTATACGGATGGATATTTCGGAGCTTTTGGCGTTTTCGGTGAAAAACAAAGCATCGGACTTGCATCTGTCTGCCGGTTTGCCGCCGATGCTCCGGGTGGACGGTGACGTGCGCCGCATCAATCTGCCCGCGATGGAGCATAAAGACGTACATAGTCTGGTGTATGACATTATGTCCGACTCGCAGCGAAAGATTTATGAGGAAAACCTTGAAGTTGATTTCTCATTTGAAATCCCGAATCTGGCGCGCTTTCGCGTAAACGCTTTCAATCAAGAACGTGGCGCGGCGGCGGTGTTTCGGACCATTCCGTCACGCGTGTTGACGCTTGAAGAATTGGCGACGCCGAAAATTTTTGCTGATCTCGCATTGAAGCCGCGAGGCTTGGTGCTGGTGACCGGACCGACCGGCTCTGGTAAATCGACCACGCTCGCGGCGATGGTCAATCATGCCAACGAAAACCTTATGGGACACATCCTCACGGTTGAAGACCCGATTGAGTTTGTCCATGAAAGCAAAAAATGTTTGATTAACCAGCGTGAGCTCGGCGAGCAAACGCTGTCCTTTTCAAACGCGCTGCGCTCGGCGCTGCGCGAAGACCCAGACATCATCCTGATTGGCGAAATGCGCGATCTGGAAACCATTCGCCTCGCGCTGACTGCGGCCGAAACGGGTCACTTGGTGTTCGGCACGGTGCACACCTCATCTGCCGCAAAAACGATCGACCGCATTGTTGACGTGTTTCCAGCGGCGGAAAAAGACATGACGCGATCGATGCTGTCCGAATCACTGGTCGCCGTGATCTCGCAGTCGCTACTCAAGCGCAAGGACGGCACGGGTCGCGTTGCTGCGCATGAAATCATGATCGGCACCCCGGCGATTCGCAATTTGATTCGTGAGAACAAAATCGCGCAGATGTATTCGGTGATTCAAACCAGTCTCGGGGCGGGCATGCAAACGCTTGACCAGTGCCTGGTGGAGTTAATCCGGCGCAATTTGATTAGCCCGCAAGAAGCAAAACTCGCCGCTCGCCAAGGCGAAATGTTCGCCTAAGCTTAAATTTCGGGAGCCGCATCGTCGGCACACCGCGCAAGGAAAGTTATCCATGGAACGCGAACAAGCCACGACCTTCATGAACTCGCTGCTAGTGATGATGGTGCAGCGAAAATCATCTGATCTTTTCCTGACCGCGGGCTTTCCGCCGGCGCTGAAGGTGGATGGCGAGATCACGCCAATCTCAAAAACTATCCTGTCGCCGATGCACACGCTAACACTGGCGCGTTCGATCATGAACGACAAGCAGGCGGCGGAGTTTGAACGCACCAGTGAGTGCAACTTCGCGATCAATCCGCCCGGCACCGGACGCTTTCGCTGCAGCGCCTTCATGCAGCAGAACAGCGTCGGCATGGTTATCCGAACCATCAACACCACCATTCCGCGCTTCGAAGAATTGATGTTGCCGCCGATCCTGCGCGACATCATCATGGCCAAGCGAGGTCTGGTCATTTTTGTTGGCGCAACGGGAAGCGGCAAAACCACATCGATGGCTGCGATGGTCGACCATCGCAATCGCAATTCGCGCGGTCACATTATCACCATCGAAGACCCTATCGAATTCGTACACGAGCATCGCAATTGCATCATCACACAACGCGAAATCGGCAGTGACACCGAGAGCTGGGCGGTGGCGCTGAAAAACACCCTGCGTCAAGCGCCGGACGTCATCATGATCGGCGAAATTCGCGAACGCGAGACCATGGATCACGCCATCGCATTTGCCGAAACCGGTCACTTGTGTCTGGCAACTTTGCATGCGAACAACACTAACCAGGCGCTAGATCGCATCATCAACTTCTTCCCAGAAGAGCGCCGCCAGCAGCTGCTAATGGACTTGTCGCTGAACCTACGCTCGTTCATCTCGCAGCGTTTGATCGTCAAGCGCGATGGTAAGGGCCGCGTGCCGGCGGTGGAGGTGTTGCTTAATTCTCCGTTGATCGCCGATCTGATCTTTAAGGGCGAAGTCACCGAGATCAAGGAGATCATGAAAAAGTCCAACGAACTCGGCATGCAGACCTTCGACCAAGCGCTGTTTCAACTGCACGAAGGCGGGCACATCAGCTACGAAGACGCGCTGCGCAACGCGGACAGCGTGAATGATGTGCGCTTGCGCATCAAGCTCGAAGGGCACGAATCCCAAGGCCGCAACCTGCTGGCAGGACTTGAGCATCTCGACATGATGAAGTGACGCGGGTTCGATTTTGCCGCGAGTGCGCGGCACGCTGACGGCAACCATCGCCGTATCCTTGTTCAAGCGCGGAACCGGTTCGACAACCGCCGCGCGACTCTACCTAAGAACCCAGTTTGCTCGCCTATTTAAGCCTTGCCAGCGCCATGATGATTGTCGGCGCCTACGTTGGATTCTCGAAACTCCTGGTCGCCGTATTCCCCGTCTTTTTGCTCGCGTGGCTGCGCTTCGGCATTGCCACTGTGTTGATGGCCACCTGGTTAAAAAAAGCCCCGGACAGTCCGCCGCTCGACACCCGGACGCGCTATCTGGTTTTCCTCGAATCGTTTCTCGGCAACTTTCTGTTTTCGATCTGCATGCTATTTGGCATGCTGCACGCCACGGCGATCTCGGCAGGCGTAATCATGGCGGGCATTCCAGCGGCGGTCGCGCTGCTGTCGCGCCTGTTCTTAAACGAGCGGCTGTCGCTGCGCATGATTACTGCCATCGCGCTGGGAGTCGCCGGCATTGCGGTTCTAGCTGTGTCGCGCGGCGGAAACGACGACGGCGCGACCTCGTTGCTGGGCACATTACTGCTGGTGGGCGCGGTGTTTTGCGAGGCAAGCTATGTGGTGATTGGCAAACGTCTCACCGGCCAATTGTCGCCAAAGCGCATCAGCGCATTGATTAACCTTTGGGGGTTGTTGCTGGTCACCCCATTTGGCATTTACGCAGCATGGTCATTTAATTTTGCTACGGTCAGCGCCGGCATCTGGGGCGGATTAGTGCTGTACGCGCTGGCTGCGAGTATGTGGACGGTGTGGCTTTGGATGACGGGACTGAAAACCGTACCCGCAGCAAAAGCCGGTATGTTCACCGTGTTTTTGCCCATCACATCGGCGCTGGTGGGCGTGGCTTTTCTCGGAGAAGCTTTCACCCTCGCCCATGCGCTGGCATTTGCTTGCGCGATGGCCGGCGTGGTGCTGGCAACGTGGCCAACCACTGCTACCGCTTCTAATTAAGCAAAAAAAGCGAAAATAGCGTTTTACCCTTTCTGACGTAGCCCCCATGCCCGGTCTTGAACACGATACGCCGATTCCCACCGAAATCACGCTCGATCGCAAACGCCACGTGCTCGCTTTGGCCTATGGCGAAACCTCGCACGAGCTGAGTTTCGAGATGTTGCGCGTCTACTCGCCCTCAGCCGAGGTGCGCGGTCATGGGCCCGGACAAGAAGTGCTGCAAGTTGGCAAGCGTGCGGTGGACATCACCGAGCTTGAACCTGTAGGCATGTACGCGGTGCGACCCAGCTTCAGTGACGGTCACAATTCCGGCATTTTTTCGTGGGATTATTTGAACAAGCTGTGCCTAGAAAAAGATCTTCTGTGGGCTGAATATTTGGGCCGCATGGAGCGCGCGGGAGCCTCGCGTGACTGAGCAAGGTCAAACTCACTTCGGTTATGAGACCGTGCTCGATGCCGAAAAACAGGGCAAAGTGCGCGGCGTATTCGATTCCGTCGCATCGAAATACGACCTGATGAACGACGCCATGTCGGGCGGTCTACACCGCATCTGGAAACGCTTCGCGGTGGCGCAACTGCAACTGCGCAAAGGCGAGCGGGTGCTCGATCTAGCCAGCGGTACCGGCGACCTGATTCGCCTAATGCAACCGCAAGTGGGCGCGACCGGGATGGTGTTGCACACTGACATTAACGCGGCGATGCTGGCCGAAGGCCGCAGCGCGTTACTTGACCACGGCGTGATGACGCCAACCACCCAGTGCAACGCCGAGGCACTGCCGTTTGCCGATCGCAGCTTTGACGCCGTAACCATCGCCTTCGGTCTGCGCAACGTCACCCACAAAGATCTAGCGCTCGCAGAAATGCATCGCGTGCTGAAAATCGGCGGTCGGGCGCTGGTGCTAGAGTTTTCGCGCCCCAACCCACTGCTAAAAGTACCTTACGACTGGTATTCGTTCAATGTCCTGCCCAAACTCGGCGCGAAGATCGCGGGCGATGAAGCCAGCTATCAGTATCTGGCGGAAAGCATCCGCATGCATCCGCCGCAGGAGGAGCTCAAAGCCATGTTTGAGACAGCGGGCTTTAAGCGCGTCGACTATTTCAATTTGACCGGCGGCGTGGTCGCCGTGCATCGCGGGTACCGTTTTTGACCCTAGCTTTAGGGTTACTGCGGTGGCGTATTCAGCTAAAAGCCTGATACGATTCGGTTGAAATTTCGGCGCAACGCCCCCACATTTTCACTGTTACGACACAAAACACCCCTTTGGAGGATTTATGTTTAAAAGTATTTCTATTGCGATCATCGCAGTGGCTCTCGCTCTCGGCGGCGCCGCTTCGGTTGAAGCCAAAAAATTTGGTGGCGGCAAGTCCGTAGGCACGCAGCGCAGCGCGCCCACCACCTCGCCGTCGGCGTCACCGACGTCTGCCGTTCCCGCGTCAGCAGCAACTGCAGCGCCCGCTGCCGCTGCAGCAGCACCAAAAACTGGCATGGCTAAATGGGCAGGCCCACTCGCCGGCATCGCTGCTGGTTTGGGCTTGGGCTACCTGTTCTCGCAAATGGGCGGCGGCGCATCGAGCATGCTGATGATGGTGCTTTTAGCGGGGCTGGCTATTGGCGGCCTGTTCCTCGTGGCGCGCATGTTCATGCGCAAACAGAATCCCGGCATGGCATCCCCTGGCGGATCGATCACACCAAGTCCGTATGGCGCACCGCAACAGCGTGTTGAGCACACTTCCTATGCCGGCACGGGCGCAGCGAGCGGCGCAGCAGTGCCTTTAGCCGCCGCAGCGTCTAGCTTCGGGATTCCCGCAGATTTCGACAAAGCGGGCTTCGAAGCCAATGCGAAAAGCCAGTTCATGGCGTTGCAAGCTGCCAATGACAAGGGTGACTTAGACGCTGTGCGCGACTTCGCGACCGATGACTTTTACAACCAGATCGCCAAAGACGTAGCGGGCGGTAACAAAGACGCAACCCACGTCGACGAGCTGCACGCAGAACTGACCGGAATAGAAACCGAACGCGGGCAATACTGGGCCAGCGTGCAGTTCACCGGCAAAATGCGCGAAGACGGCATGATGATGGCGTCAGACTTCCGCGAAACATGGAACCTGACCAAACCAGTAGATGGCAGCAAAGGCTGGTTGCTGGCGGGAATCCAACAAGCGTAGTTGCCAACGCTCCAAAAAAGCCGACCTAGCGTCGGCTTTTTTATTGCCACCGGACTCGCCGCTTGAATCAAGCGCTCGCTCGACGGGGCGGAAACCTACCGATTGTTGCACCGATATTTTTGAACCTGCCAAAATGTCTAAATGCTTCCTTCATCACTTATCGCCCGCGCACTGTCCAAACTTCTCTCGCACGACGACGCAGCGCGCAAGCTGCTCGCCACGCATGCCGGCGAAACCATGCAAGTGCGCATGCCACCGTTTTCCACCACACTGAAAATAAGCGAAACAGGTGATTTCGTCGCGGGCGATACATCGCTGAGTGAAAAGGACTTGTCGGTCAGCGTCGAATTTCCGCTGACCTCGTTGCCACTCATTGCGCAGGGCAAAGAGGCCGCATTACGCAGCGCAAAAATTTCCGGGCAAGCGGCGATTTTGCAAGATGTTTCGAAGGCATTTGCGTCACTACCGCTGGCCGCTGAAGCAGAGCTGGAGCGCGTGGTGGGGCCGATTCTGGCGACGGAGGCAGTACGTTTTTTCAAAGCGCTCAAGGCGCTCGGCGACAACGCTCAGTCGAGTCTGCATGAAGCAGGCAAACGCTATCTGCACGACGAAGCGCAACTGATTGCGGAGCGCGATGATGTGTCGCAGTTTGCGTCCGACATTCAACGATTGCGCATTGACGTTCAGCGCCTACAGGCACGCGTCGCAAAGCTCGCCTAACAAACGTAGGGCGCCCTTTCATTGCGCTGCAATTTGCAGGTTTAGGCGACTCAGGACGACTTGCTTGGTCGCAGCGGCTTGCAGCGCCACAAGGTTCGCTAGTCTTCCATCTCCGCCTTGGCCGCCTCTACATCAAGGCACTCCATTGCGTCTTTTGGCTCACACGCCGCAGCCTCAGCGTACAACCGCTCCACATCCTTCATCTTCTTGTCGCCAAACAGCTTGTACAACCCATCCGCCATTTCGGTGCGCGCGACCGCTGAATCAGGATTGAGTTTGAGCGCCTTTTCGTAATTTTCGACGGCAGCCTCTTTGCTAACGCCGTAGGTCATCTTGCCGATCATGCCGCCTACTTTTTCGATGACTTCAGCGTTGAAGGTGCCGACTGCAATGTGCGCGTCAGCATGTTTCGGCTCCAGTTTCAACGCGTTCTCGAGCGCTTTGCTGACCTTGCCGCCGATGCCCTGCGCCAGCGCTTTAGCGACACCGATGAGTTGGCCATAGCGGCCTAACGCGTAGGCTGCGAGGTAGTACGCATTGGCATTTTTCTGTTGCGCGGCTTGCAATTCTTCGCAGCGGGCAGCGATTTCTTCGTAAGCTTTTTGCTTTTTCGCGTCACTGGTTTCGAGGTAGTTGTTAAAGATACACGCGGCTTTGTTGGCGACGTTATAGCCGTCGAGACCTGCAGCGATCCCCGCCTCATACGCGCCCTGAAAGTCGCCAGCGTGAAAGAGCCGCCACGCGTTTTCCACCGCTTTCGCGGAATCACCTGAGGGGAAGGGTTCCGCGTCGCCTTTGTGCAGGCGTGCCCAGTTTTTCTTGAGTGCTGCGGCTTCGTAAACAAACGCTGCGTTGTCGTGTGGAAATGTGGCCCAGCCGCCTTTTTTTGCCATTTTCGTTGCCTCTAAATATGTAACTAATCTATTAATACCGTTCGCCCTGAGCGCAGCGACGGGTTTGAACCTCGCGAATTCAAACCCTTCGACAAGCTCAGGGCGAACGGAGAAAAACTGCCACTCGCGAGCGATACTCGGCCGCGAGCTTTTCAAACTATGCAGCTGATCCACCGCGCCATGCAGCTGATCCACCACAACCGTGCGCAACCGCTCAATCCCGTTCGCCCTGAGCGCAGCGAGGGGTGTGATCCTCGCCAATTCAGACCCTTCGACAAGCTCAGGGCGAACGGTGAAAAACTGCCACTCGCGAGCAATACTCCGCTGCAAGCTTTTCAAACTGCTGATCCACCACGCTATGCATCTGATCCATCACAACCGTGCGCAACCGCTCAATCCCGTTCGCCCTGAGCGCAGCGAAGGGTTTGAATCTCGCGAATTCATACCCTTCGCTCTGCTCAGGGCGAACGGAGAAAAACTGCCACTCGCGAGCGATACTCGGCTGCGAGCTTTTCAAGCTGTGCAGCTGATCCACCGCGCTATGCAGCTGATCCATCACAGCCGTTTGCAACCCCTCCAATCCCGTTCGCCCTGAGCGCAGCGAAGGGTTTGAATCTCGCGAATTCATACCCTTCGCTATGCTCAGGGCCAACGCGATTAATGTGACTCGCTAGCGATACTCGGCTGCGAGTTTTTCAAACAGCAAACGCGCGTCGCCATGCAAGTAGGGCGCAAGCAGCACCATGACCTGAAACACGCCCTGTCCCATCGCGTTAGCCTCATCCAGCTTCCTCGGATTCATCACGTACGAGTACGAATGCCAGTAGGTGGCGAGCATCACTAAGTTGGTAGAGACCGCCTGAATCTCGCCGTCGGTGGCCTTGAGTTCGTTGATTGAGCGCATCTCAGTCATCAGGCGAACGGTGTTCTTTTGCGCGTTTTGCAGGATGGTTTTGAAGTGCGTTTCGATGATGCGATTTTTCGACAGCAGGTCGTTCAAATCGCGATAGATGAAACGATACTTCCAGATTTTTTCGAACAACAAATGCAACCAGAACCAGGTGTCCTCGACGTTGGCTTGCCGGTCTTTACCGATCGCAAACAGCTCATCGAGTTCGCGCTCAAACTGCGCAAAAATCTTGGTGACGATTTCGTCTTTACTGCGGTAGTGATAGTACAAATTACCCGGCGAGATGTTCATTTCGTCGGCAATCGCATTGGTGGTCACATTCGGCTCACCGAACGAATTGAACATGCTGAGCGACACTTCAAGAATGCGCTCTTTAGTTCGCCTTGGGGCCTTACGCTCCATTCATGGACTCCATCCTTTTTTCTGCCTCTGCGCCTATTGTGGAGGAAGTGCCAAAGCAGCGCAAGAAATTAGAGTCGCAGTAGCAGCTTTTTCGCTAATCGCATGCACTCGTTCGGATAAACCTGTAAATCGCTTAAAGTCGATAATCGCGCTTTAAGGCTTCTGACCCATACTGCGTGCTGGTTTCACCTAAAAGTTGTGTGTGCATCAGCGCAACAGCGCTAATTCCAGTTCGTCGAGCGCTTGGATCAGTTTTGACGCTGCGGCGCCCGCTTCGCCGCGTGAAAAACGGCGCGCTGTTGGCAGCAATTTACGACTCGGATCTTCAAGAGCGCGCAGGTTAAGTTTGATCCCGTATTGCGCGAATTCATCCGTCAACACGTCGGCGCGAGCAAGCAGTTGCGCGCGCGTGTGCTGATAGGCATGCTCGGCGAGCCGGCGACGATTGCCGTAGCTGAATAGATTGGTAAAGAACAGATCGGCGTCGCCTTTAGACGGCTCTAGTACGATGAGTTTTGCGTCGGGATATTGCGTGGCGTAGCTGGCAATGCTCTTTTCAAGTCGCGAGTGAATCAGCGCACGGAACGTTTGCGACAACACCGTCGGCAGTCCGCGCTCGACCAGATGCGATTGCGCGCGCGCCGCGACGGTGCTGTTGAACGGTACCAACGGGTTGACGCAAATCACCAACTTCGCCCCGGCGTTCAGCGCGCTCGAAGCATGCAACGTTTTGTTGAGTGCGCCGTCAACGTAATGGCGAGCGCCAATCTTTACCGGTGTGTACAGGCCGGGCAGGGAGCTACTGGCTTGGACGGCCTGCGAGATGGGAACATGATTCATGGTGGCAGAGCCGAACTCCACCGTTTCGCCGGAATCGAGATCGGTGGCGATCAGAAACAGCTTGCTTTTCAGCTCACGAAAATCGTTGCTGCGGCCCGGCTTGGACAGCACCGTTCGCATGGCACGTTCGATGGCGCGATTGTCGAACAGCCCGGTCGGGATGACCGCGCTTAGGCGCTGCAATTCCGCGAGTGCGTGACTTGGTTTCAGCGAACGCACGCTAGCCCACATAGCAGCCAGCAGCGTAGTCGGAACCAGCGCCAGGCGTGACGCATATTCGCCAATCGCCGGGCGCATGAACACGCCGGGGGCGAGCGCTTCGCCGTCCGCGCCTTCGTTCTCAATGAACATCCGCACCATCTCTCGCGGCGTGATGCCATTGGCGAGGCCGGCGGCAACAAAGGCCCCGGCGCTCACGCCAACGTAGGAGTGCAGGCGCGTGAAGTCAAGCGTCGGTAGCGCGTCGTGCAGGGCTGCAAGCGCACCCACTTCGTACACCGCGCCGAGCGGACCGCCACCGGCCAGCGCCAGGGCGATGGGTGGCGTGTCAAAAGTTACGGATTGAGCCATGGGCAACGAGCGGTCGTGAAGTGTCGATGCTTTGCATCATAAAAAAACAGCCACCGCAGTGGCCGTTCGACATTCAAAGCTCACGACGCAACCTGAAGCAGGAACAACACAAGCCCTAAAAACGCATCGCATCGAGCGATTACTTAGATACCGCTTTCTTGGCGGCCGGCTTGCGCGCTGCTGGTTTTGCAGCAACCGGTTTTGCAGCGACAGGCTTAACTACAACAGGTTTAGCCGCCGCAGGTTTGGCGACCGCCGCCGCTTTAACGGCAACCGGCACCTTGCCAGCGCTGAGCTTCTGAACCGTCTTGGTCAGCTCTTCGACGCGGGCGGTGAGCTTGGCGATATCCGCCTTGGTGGGAACGCCCAGGCGGCCTACAGCGCGGCCTACGCGGTCTTCAAACACGGTTTCCAGGCGATCCCATGCGCCGGCAGCTTTGCTGGTGGCCTCAGTGATTTTTCCGGAGACTTCGTTGGTGACGTCGCTGACTTGCGAGTCGGCAAATTTGCGGAATTTCTTTTGCAGGCCGGTGCCTTCTTTAACCAGCGCCTCAAACACTTTTGAGCCTTCTTCTTGGGCTTTGGAGAATGCACCAAGACCGGCCAACCAGATGTGGCTTGATGATTCTTTAACCGTGGCGAGCAGATTGCCGTCGGCTTTGCTGCCATCGTTGGCGTTGGCGTTGGCGGCGGCTTTGTTGAACTTCTTGACCATTTGAATTTTGCCTATGTAGTGAAAAGTTTTGATGCATGAACTGTATGCGCGAGCCATAGAGCGCGCGCCCTAGAAACCCGCTATTTGCCTAGAAAATTCGCTCTAGAATGAATTGACAGCATCTGACGCAACAGCGCTCACGCGACAGACGATGCGGAAAACAAATCAAGGCAAGGAGGCCACATGACTTACTTCGTAACCGGCGCGTCCGGATTCATCGGCAAGCGTCTCGTCAAAAAATTGCTGAGCCGCAAAAACACCACCGTCTACTTTTTGATTCGCGCCGAGAGCAAATCTAAATTAGACAAGATGATGTCGTTTTGGGGTGACGAGGCGGCCAAGCGTTGTATCCCGATAGTCGGTGATCTGGCGAAGCCGGGCCTCGGTTTGTCCGCCGCTGACAAGACCAAACTGAAAGGCAAGATCAAACACTTTTTTCACCTTGCCGCGGTGTACGACATGAAGGCAAGTGCTACCGACAATCACACCGCCAACGTGATCGGCACGCAAAGCGCGATTACGCTGGCCAACGAAATAAAGGCGGGCCTGTTTCATCACATGAGCTCGATTGCGGTGGCTGGCAATTACGAAGGGGTGTTTAGAGAGGACATGTTTAACGAGGCGAAGGATTACCTCGACCATCCGTACATGCAGACCAAGCACGAGAGCGAGCAATACGTTCGCGAAAATGCGGCCATGCCGTGGCGTGTGTATCGTCCCGGTGTGGTGTTGGGTGACTCAAAAACCGGCGAAATCGACAAGATCGACGGGCCGTATTACTTCTTCAAACTGCTGCAAAAAATGCGTGCGATCCTGCCGCCGTGGATGCCGTCGCTCGGCATCGAGGGTGGTCGCATGAACATGGTGCCGGTGGATTTTGTGGTCGATGCAACCGATCACATTGCCCATGCTGCAGGTCACAACAAAAAGACGTTTCACCTGACCGATCCGGCACCGCTGCGTATCGGGGACTCGCTCAATATTTTCGCGCGTGCTGCGCATGCGCCACAGATGGCATTGCGCATTAACGCCGCGCTGTTCGGCTTCATTCCGCAAAGCGTGATGAAGGGCGTGATGAGCCTGGCGCCGGTACGCCGAATCAAAAATGCGGTGATGAAAGACTTGGGCATCCCGGACGATACGTTGTCGTTCATTAACTACCCAGTTCGTTTTGACTGCCGCGAGACGCTGAAGGCGCTCGAGGGCACCAAGATTGCGGTGCCCGCGCTGGAGGATTACGCGTATCGGCTGTGGGATTACTGGGAGCGCAATCTCGATCCCGATTTGTTTATTGATCACACCCTCAAGGGACAGATCGCAGGCAAAGTGATTCTGATTACCGGTGGCACATCGGGCATTGGTCAGGCCACCGCATTGAAGTTAGCGAATTGTGCGACGGCGAAGGCCATCATCGTGTGCGGACGCGATCAGGAAAAGATTGACGAAACGTTGAAGCTCGCGAAAAAACGCGGCGTAAAAGTGTTGGCGTACCAAGCTGATGTGGCGGATGAGGCGAGCTGTGCCGCGTTTATAAAAATGCTCGAAGACAAGCATGGCGGCGTCGATATTCTGGTGAATAACGCGGGCCGCTCGATCCGTCGTGCGCTGGAGGCGAGCTATGACCGTTTCCACGATTTCGGTCGCACCATGGACGTAAATTACTTCGGCGCACTCCGCATTACGATGGGCTTACTGCCCGGCATGACAGCGAAGAAAAAAGGCCACGTCATCAACATCTCATCGATTGGCGTGCTGACCAATGCGCCGCGTTTTTCGGCGTACGTAGCGTCAAAAGCTGCACTTGACGCGTGGACGCGTTGCGCGGCCTCCGAGTTCAGTGATCGCGGCGTGAACTTCACCACGATCAGCATGCCGCTGGTGAAGACACCGATGATCGCGCCAACCGCCATCTATAACAACGTGCCGACGCTCGATCCCGACGAAGCCGCCGACATGATTATTCGCGCCATCGTCTACAAGCCGGTCAGCATTGCCACCCGCCTCGGCACCGCTATGCAAGTGCTGCACGCGATTGCGCCGCGCGTTGCACAAATCGTGATGAACACCACTTTCAGGATGTTTGGTGATTCTGAGGCAGCCAAAGGCAAGAAAAATGAGGTCGTGGGACCCTCAACCGATCAGATCGCACTATCAAATTTGATGCGCGGCATTCACTTTTAACGACCCATCATTTGGGCGTTACAGCTTCATGCTGAAACGCCCAATTTGTATTGGCGTCAAGGCTGTTTGTGCTGAGGGTCGACTTCAGACATTTCTGCCAGCCAGCCCGCATTTTTTATTCGAGTGACGAAAAAAGCTGCTGATTGTGAAAAAAGTGTTGCTTAGAGGGAACGAATCGCAATAAATCAGTAAATTTCGCGTAAATTGCACTATGCAGAGCCATTGAAATCGTCTTTAATCGCGTTGAACTTTTCATTGCATGCCAGAGCGAAATCAGGGCAGTAAAAACTTAAGTTCCAAGTCACGTGTGTACCTCGATCCCGAATTATTAATCGATTGAATTCAAGGAGAATCAAATCATGGCAGCCGCAAAAAAACCAGCCGCAAAACCAGCAGCGAAACCAGCAGCGAAAGCACCCGCAACAAAAAAGCCAGCCGCTAAAGCAACCGCCGTGAAGCCTGCGGCAAAGACGCCAGCGGCGAAGCCAGCAGCAAAAGCACCGGCCGCCAAGAAGGCAGCTGCCAAGCCAGCCGCAGCGAAGACACCGGCCGTGAAGCGTGCACCAAGTGCGGCGTTCATGAAGCCTATGACCCCGTCAGCCATTCTTGCTGCCGTCGTCGGCGCCATGCCACTGCCGCGCACAGAAGTCACCAAAAAAGTGTGGGACTACATCAAACAGCACAGCCTGCAAGATGCAGTCAATCGCCGCATGATCAACGCCGACGCCAATCTGCGCGCGATCTTCGGCAAGGCTCAGGTGTCGATGTTTGAAATGACCAAGCTGATTTCGAACCAGCTTAAATAGTTTCCAAACGAGTTTCGCTCGTTTCTAAAAAACCGGCGTGAGGCCGGTTTTTTTTGGCCTTATTGATCGTCTGCCCCTGTAAGTGATCGTCCTACACTGGATGCAGGTCAGCACTGATAGCCGCGTAACGGCCGCAGAAATACATTACGGAGGTGGTGCGCTGAATCCCTCCCCAGCGCATCACGCCCCCCCCCCCACTCAAACGCCGATAATTGCAGTAGCCTTGCGGGGCGTTGCAGATCACTTGCACACGGCAAGGTGAAGCATTTCCGGCAAACGATTGCCGCGTTAAACTAGGCGGCGCGCAAACGCTGATTGCAGCGGTGAACTCAGGTTACCCGTTGCTGGGCGAGACGCTTTCTCACGTTTAGGAACCTGCCATGTTGACTGAAAATTTTTCGACATTGAACAGTCGGTGCAGCGCACTGCTAACTTTGTGCACAGTGGCAGTTTTGCCGTTCATCACTGCATGCGACAACGCCGATCCGTCAAAGACTGTCGGCCAAAAACTCGATAGCGCGGTCGCCAAAACAGCTAAGGCCGCAAGCGACGTCAAAGACGCCACCAACGCCACCGTTGCGAATGCAAGCGCTGCGCTGCGCGATGGTGCGGATCAAGCTAAAAACGCCGCCACAAAAGCCTCTGATAGCGTCGCGTTCAGCACCGAGGACGCGTCAATTACGGCGTCAGTCGCGGCGGGGTTGGTCAAAGACCCCGATCTGAGCGCACTCAAAATTGATATAGACACCAAAAAAGGCGTTGTCAGTTTGTATGGCCCGGCTCCGTCTGAAGCCGCTCGCTTGCGCGCCACTGATATTGCAAAAGCGGTCAAAGGCGTGTCAGGTGTCGAAAATAAATTGACGGTGAAGACTCGCTAGTTGATCCCACGCGCCGTGCCGTCGCAACTTTTGCGGCAGGCGGCGCACTACGCGCCGATGCGCCGACTGGCACTAGTAAAACCGTGACCCAGCTGGCAATAGCGAGCGATAGCCAGCGACAGCCGGCTCCGACAGCCGCATCCGGGCCGAAGGTAAATTCAGCGTCAGTCGCAGCACTAAAGCGGTGTTTGCGTTCACGCGATAAGTCAAAAAACGACCATGCATCGTTTCGAGACCAATGACAAATACAAAAAAAGCCGCTCATATGAGCGGCTTTTTTCTCGGTGTATGTAGCGCGACCTGGGCGCTACACAACATCTACCTTACGGGCGAACGGCGATGCTGTTCTGCACTGCAACTACGCCGTTGACCCGGCGAGCAATTGCTTCAGCCTGTGCTTTTTCAGCTGCGTTTTTCGCGAAGCCAGAAATTTGCACAGTACCCTTCAATGTTTCCACTTTGAAGGAGTTGGCATCAACCGTTTTGTCCTCAATCCAACGCGCTTTGATTTGCGTGGTGATTGTTGCGTCATCGATGTACTGACCGACGGATTCCTGTGATCGAGTAACCGCGCAGCCGGTGCTGAAAATGGTGACAGCGGCAAATACTGCGGTGGCGATAATTTTTGTAGACTTGTTCATAGTGTTCTCCTGAGGTTGACGTGTAAAAAAGTAAAGCGCTGCAATTAATTTTTAACGATCGGTGACTGTCGCAGCGCGCCAGTCACCGATCTGTAAGCGGGTTTGTGTCGGCCTAAGCAGACAGCCAGTCGCTGAGTTCATCAGCATGCTCTTCCTCGTCAGCGAGAATGTCTTCCAACATCCGACGAGTGGTTGAATCGTAATCAGAGATCAAGTTGATCATCTGCCGATAGCTTTCCACTGCAACGCGTTCAGCCACAAGATTTGACTTAATCATGGCTTTTAAATCGGTGGATTCATCGTAGCCAGCATGGCTTCGCGACGTCAACGAATCGGGCGAAAAATTCGGACTGCCACCCAGCTGTACGATGCGTTCTGCGATGCGATCTGCATGGCCCGATTCTTCGTTCGCATGCACCAAAAACTCGTCCTTAATTTTCGAAGAGTTGACGCCTGTGGCCGTAAAGTAATGGCGCTTGTAGCGCAATACGCAGACCAGCTCAGTGGCCAGCGCGTCATTAAGGAGCTTGATAATTTCTTCGCGATACGCGGTAAAGCTGGGCGTCACCGCACCATCGTCGATACTCATGGCGGCCGCATCGAGTGCCGTTTGGTCGAGTGTCATCGGTCGTCTACTTTCGTTACTTGTCATCATTTACCTTTCTGCACCGGTTGCATCGATTTGGCTGCGCTGTCGAGCACCGACGTGGCGATGCCGGTGAAATTCGATGATCGAAACAGCGTCAACGCGAGTGCCGACGTAGACACCCAGCGCCACGGCTTGAACAGCACGAAAGCTGCTCCAGCGATCGCCGCCACCGTCACCACCTGCAGAGGCTTTTGCCGCGTGAAGTCCTCGGTAGCCGACTTCACCAGCATCGCGCCAGCCCGAGCGGGATGGTCGCGCCACCAAGACGCCAGGGCTGCCTCAGCTAACGACGACCAACTAAATCCATCATTGCCAGGATGCGGCTCCTTGCGGCGCGAACTGTTGTTCAATTCTGCGTTTGTCGCCACGCGTTCTTCGCGCACATTTTGGCGCGCGAGGAAATTAAGAAGTTCACGGCGGGTGTCTTCAATTTTCGGCTGGTCGTTAATCATTGGCTGTTTCATAAGCGGGTTCATGCACGTGGGGCGACCGCTGAACGAATCGCTCTTAGATCAATGCGTATTTGATCGCCCAATGATTCAGCAGGGGGCGCTCCTTTAGACAAGGCGATCATGGCGGCAACAAACGTAACGACCAGCATTGCACCCGGAACTGCTAGCAACACCCAGATGGCGTCCACGCGAACTTGCGCGACCGCACACATCATCATTGCCACGCCGGACAGCACGACAAACGAAAGCGCCGAGGCAAGCGCGACTGCGCCCGCCACAACGCGTCGAATCCAATGCTGCTTTACCGATTCAATCTCGCGCTGTGCAAGCGCTGCGTACGCTAGCGCGTGATCGATGAGGAGATCGGGGCGCTCAATGACGATCCGTGGCAGAAGACCCGGGATCCACTTCGTCAACAGATTTAGCAGCGTTCCAACCATGCCCGATATCCCCCTTCGTTTTTACTTGTCGCGGACTAGCGGTCGTAGCGAGCGCGTTGGTTGGCGCGGTTGCGCGACAGCAACAACAGTGCAGCGATGGTGGCACCGGCCGCTGCAGCCATGGCCACTGATTTCATCGGCTGGTCTGTGATGTAGTTTTCGCAGGATGTGGCGTAGCCAGACACCGCTTTTTTCGCGCGCTCACTGGCTTCGCGAGTTGAGGCGATGGCGCTGTCGGCCATATCCTTGCCTCGAGCAACCATACGGTCAACTGCAGGTTTTGCCTGATCGTGAATCGAGTCGATTTTGTTGGACACGCTTGACAGCGCGTCTTGGGCGACGTCGCGGGCTGAGTCAACTGCGTTCTCGACGCCGTTAGTTACCTGCTTGCCGTACATAGTGGCGGTGTCCTGAGCTTTATCGATGTTTTTTGCGAAGTTCATAATGATTTCCTTTGAGTTGATTGATGAGTAACTAGGTCACCCGTAATTGCCGCACTACCCTTTGCGGATAAGGCTAATTACGAAGGTCAGGATGGCCATAAACGCGAAGATGAAAAATAGAATTTTGGCGATTTCAACAGCACCTGCTGCGATTCCGCCAAACCCAAATACAGCCGCGACAAGCGCGACCACTAAAAAAATGACAGCGTAATTCAACATGGCGTTCTCCTGCAGCGATGGGTGTTTGGGTGGAAGCTCGCAGCACACACAGGAACTGCCGTAGGGGAAGTTTCTACGTTGCGTCCATTTCGGCACATCGGCGAGAGACGCAAGGCGGTGTAGGGCGCGCAGGCCCTACGACGTAGGACGACACCGCGACTTTAGGTGCCCGAACGGCCGCTTCGGACAAGCAAGCGATCAGGCGGGCGTGATCGTCGCGTCGAGGTCTGGAAGCGACGGACTAGATTTTGGCAACAGGACGCGTACGTTGGTGCCGTGCCCCTCGGCAGAAATCACGTCCAACGTGCCGTTTAAGGCTTCAACCCGATGGCGCATACCGGCAAAGCCGTGGCTCGCATTCAGGCGGGTGTCTAGATCAAACCCTACGCCATCATCCTTCACATCGAGCTCAACATGATGCTCGTACACCTGCATCGTCACGGTAATTTCTTTCGCATGGGCGTACTTCGAGATATTCGTGAGCGACTCTTGCACCACGCGATACACCGTCAGCTGGGCATCTTCATGAAGGACCACTTCCTCAAAAGAAGTCATTACCGCCAACCCGGTGTGCTCGCCAAACTCGCGCACCAGAATGTCAAGTGCCGCAACTAACCCCAAATTCGACAGCGATGATGGACGCAAATCTTCGACAATTTTGCGTTTCAGCGCTATGACCGAATTAAGCGTGTCCGACAGATGCACCAGCCGCTGCGCCAGGGGCTCGTTGTCGCCAACTAACCTGGTTCGAATCCGCGCTACGTCAAGCTTGGCGGCGGTGAGTAGCGCGCCCAATTCGTCATGCATTTCACGCGCAAGATGCTCTCGCTCCATCTCTTGAACTTTTTGCAGGTGATTGGCGAGCACGGTCAGCCGCGCGGTGCGTTCGCGCACCTGACGCTCGAGACCATCGCGTTCGAGCGCTAAAAGGCGCCGCTGGGTTTGCCCCGCTGCATCTAGCTTCTCCGTCTGGCGCAGGTACAAGATGAACGCAAGCAAAAAAAGCAACGCCGCAAGCGTCACACCAATACGCGAAATAGTCAGACTACGGTCGATTTGCAGCTGCGTTGCTTTCATACTAGCTGCAGCCGTTGCAATCATCGCGAGCGCAGAGTCGCGGGTGGCATTCATGTATTCGCGCCCCAGATCCGTGCGCACGATTTGCATCCAGTTTTCGCTATCCCCGCCGGCCTGACGAATCTTGATCGTCACCTCCAGCACAGCGAGCTTGCGCGAAACGGCTCTAGACAAATCAACAAATCGCGCCAGTTGCGCTCGATCTTCAACATAGATTAGGCGCAGGTTATCCAGTGTTTTGGTGATGCTATTGGTCGCCTCGGCATAGGGAATCAGATACTTTTCGTCGCCGGTGAGTAGGTATCCCCGCTGGCCGGTTTCAGCGTCAAGCACCTGCTGCAGCAGCACATGCAACGTACTTCGCTTTTCCTGCTCTTCCACCATCGTCTCGGCGGCAACCGCGGAGCTTCGATATCCCAACTCATTTAACGCAATCAGCGCAGCCACAGCCAGCACAGCCAGCGGCAGCACCAGTGCCGCTTTGGGTCTAGTCAATAAATTCAAGAGCTCACCCCGGTCGCGCACGTCGAGTTCCGGCGTTTGTGGTCAGCGGGACTACACTTCGCTAACGAAATGTCATAGCGGTTCATCGGATGATCAAGATAAAAATTGGAATTGTGGACGACCACAGCATAGTTCGCTCGGGGCTGCGCCAGTTCTTTGACGACGAATCGGACTTGCAGGTCGTCGGCGAAGCGGCCAGCGGCCGTGCTGCGGTGGAATTGGTGCGTACCGTCGAAATGGACGTGCTGCTGATGGATGTGTCGATGCCCGGGCAAACCGGAATAGACGCTATGGCGATGATCCGCGCGAAAGCGCCTGACCTCGCCGTGCTCATCCTGAGCGGCTACCCCGAAGAGCACTACGCAGTTAACTTGATTCGCCAAGGCGCCAGCGGTTATCTCAACAAGCAATGCGACCCGAGCGAAATCGTCACTGCGATTCGAACGGTAAATCAGGGGCGTCGCTACATCACCCCGGCGGTGGCCGAACTGCTGGCGCAGCAGTTGAATCGCCCCGACGGCGGGCAACCGCACGAGCAGCTTTCGGAACGCGAATTTCAAGTCTTTTTGCGTCTGGCCAAAGGCGAGACCGTTGGAGACATTGCAGAAGCACTTTCGTTGTCGGTGAAAACGGTGAGTACGTATCGCACGCGCATCATGGAAAAAATGTCGCTGGGGTCGAACAGTGATTTGACGTACTACGCGTTGAAGAGCAAATTGATCGACTAGCTGTTCGAGTTCGCCGCGCGAAGGCAGCATTTGCTGCCCGTGCGAGCTAAGCGGATTGCTGGCCAGCACTCTGCTGCAAACAGAAGTCAACTAAGTTATCAATATCGTGTGACTTGTCGAACACAGCGTCTGCGCCCAACTTCAGGCACTGCTCGCGTACACCCGACGAGGCGTAATTAGTAAGGACCACCAAACGCTGGTCTGCACGGCGGGTTTTTCCCGCTGCGACTACGCCAATGCCGTTGCCCTCTTTCAAGAAAACGTCCACGATCGCCAAGTCCCATTCATCGCGGTTGGTGTTTAACCATGACACGGCCACCTTTTCGCCGTCCGCGCTGCCACACAACGTGGTGTCTGCGAGTTCGGCAAGCGCCGCCGCCAGATTCTCACGGATGATGGCGTTGTCTTCAACTAAATAGATCCGTAAGGCCAAAACGCTCACCAAATAATGTGTGACGCGTTACCGGGACAGGCGCATTTGGCGCTCGGTCCCGACAACAATTGACCTGATGGTAGCAAACGCCGTCGCGCATCAGCGACTAGACAGCGCGCCAACGTGATGTAGGCGAAAACCTACATCACGGTTTGCTTTGTACAAAAAACCCTAGCGTTCAATCGCGGTGATTAATGCTGCACGGGCAACGGCGCCACTCGGCATGCTGACGTGGCCCACACCAGACAACTGAATGTTGTCCGCGCCGACCATGACCGACGAATCCTGCGGCGCAATGATCGTGTCATGGATGCTGTAAATACTGGTGAACGGAATAGTCACCAGCGTCGCACCCAATGAAGTTAACCATGCGTTGCCTGAACGCATCTGCGCGCCATTTTCACCTTTTGCCAGATACGCGTGAAAGGTACCCTTATGCGGCGAGCCCAACGTAATCAACTGATCAATTTTGTCGCCGGCAGCGCCACCGTGACGACGCAAATAAGCGCGGCAGATAAGCCCACCCATGCTGTGCGCAATTAGTGTGAGCTGCGATACGCCAGTGATCCGCAACACCTCATCCACACGTTCAGCAAGCAGGTCGCCCATGGTGTCGATAGAGGCAAACGGCGGTTGATCCATGGCGAACACGCGATAGCCCCGCGCCTCCAAAGCGCGCGCAGTAAAAAACCAAACCGCACCGTTGTTGACATAGCCATGTTGCAGCAGCAACACGCGCCCCGCAATCGGGCCCATGCCGCGTTCACTGCGGGTGTGAAACCAACCGCGAGCGGGAATCAGCAGCAAATTCTGAATGCACAAATGCCCGTATTCAATAACGAAAAATTTCAACCAAGCGATGGGCTTCAGCCGCTGCGCCGGCAGTAAATCCATGCCCTTCCAACGCGACAACACGTAGCTCGCGAGCGTGACCCATAGTCGTGCCAGCAGCGGCAGCGCTACCAGCACCAGCACGCCGCGGACAAATTCTCCGTATCTAAAAAA
>JACMNN010000088.1 GCA_014378555.1 Burkholderiales bacterium
CGACCAGCATTCCAACACAACACATCTGCGGGTGTTCTCGGTTAGCCGCGCCCCGATCCGTACAGCGTCAGCAACAAAAGCACAAAACCCGCCACCGCGAGCAGCGCGTGCAGCACCAGCAGTGGCATTGGCAGCGGCAGCAATTTCCAGTGATAAAACAAATTCATAGCGGCGCCGCCGGCCGCAGCAATCACGAACAGCACCATGGCTATTTGTGCATTGCGCGGCACGCCCGCAGTGGCCGCGGCGTAAATCAACAACGTCAAACCCGCCGCAGCCAGCAGTCCGTGCCCCATCGCTAGCCAGGTTGGCGGCCGCGGTGTGCCGCTGACGCGCATTCCAGCCATGAGCAATCCGCCCAGCGCCGCCGCACCAAACAGCGCGGCAGCGGTTTGCAACATTGTGTACGTTTCCATGAATCGTCCCTTCACAAATGATGAAGGTGGATTCTGCCGACGACCGCAGCGGCGACTGTGCGTAAGCGCACTTAGCGGACCGAAATAGTCCATAAAAAAATGTGACCGCTTTCCGTCAAACCGCTTTAAAACTTACGCTACGGCTGAGTGGATTGGCCAACTTTACGACTAAAAGACCGCGCATTTAGGCGCCGTGCCTGCCCAGTTTTGACCAAAAACTGCTGTGCCGTAAGAAGCAACCTAGGCGCGCAGCGGCTGCTCCCAAACCCCGCCTTTCATCACGCCCACAATCGCCTTTTCGGGCTCGCACAACAGTGTGATGTCGGCTGTGGGGTCGCCATCTACCACCACCAGATCGGCATGCGCGCCCGGCGCAATTACGCCTAATTTGCCTTCCTGGTTCAGCAGTTTTGCAGCCACACTGGTCGCGCTTTGCAAAATCTCCACGGCGCTCTGCACGCCCGCCCGCAAGCGCCATTCGATACTTTGTTGGCCGTGCATTGCGCCGAGTAAATCGGTGCCGAACGCGAGCGGAATGCCCTCCGCTTTGGCAATCGCGATGGCACGTGTTCCGGCGTCTTTCACGCGATCAAGCTTACCGAGCATTTCGTCAGACCAGCCGAGGCGTTTACCCTCTTCGGCGAGCATGGCGTACGTGGCGAGCGTGGGCACCAAGTACGCACCGTGCGCTTTCATCACTTTTGCGGCAGGCTCGTCGAGCAAGTTGCCATGTTCGATGGAGCGCACCCCGCACTGCACGGCGCGGGTGATCGAGCGCGGCGAATAGGCGTGGGCCATCACATAGGTGTTGGCGGCATACGCCTCTTCGCAGGCGGCGGTGATTTCTTCTAGCGAATATTGCGTGCCATCAATGGGATCGGACGGGCTCGCCACGCCGCCCCCGGCCATGATCTTGATTTGATTGGCACCGTTGCGCAATTGCTCACGCACAGCGCGGCGAACTTCGGGCACGCCGTCGGCGATCGCCGGAAACAGCCCCAGTCCGGCGCAGCTGCACATGAATTCTTTAACGCCGCGCGGACGGCTGTCAGCATGACCGCCGGTTTGCGACAGCGGAGCGCCGGCAATAAACAACCGAGGGCCACGCAAAAATCCGCGCTCAATCGCCAACTGCACGCCGTAGTCAGCACCCGCCGCGTCGCGCACCGTGGTGAAGCCGCGCATCAGCATGCCTTCGAGAATGTGCCGTGCCTGCGCCGTGATGTAGCTCGGCGGCTGCATCGACAACGCCCACACGTCGTGATGCACAGCGGTGACGTGCACGTGGCAATCGATAAACCCGGGCAGCACAATGCGGCCTTTCAGGTCAATCGCGTCGGGGTTGCCGGCGTCGCTGTCGCCTACGCTGACAGTTTTGATGCGGCCATCGACGACGGTGACCGTACCGGCAGGCAGTACGACACCGTTGATACTGTCAAAAACGCGAGCATTGCGGAGCACTTGAGCGGACATGAGATTCACTTAAAAACGGGTTGATTTGCATGCATTATTCAATAGTCTGTCGCTGACTGTTTGAACAATTCACCGCATCCGTTTCACACAGTGTTTCGCGCCAAGCTGATGGGTTTACGTTTCCAGGGTTAAACGTTATAAAGACGCATCCACCAAAAAAACTATGTCAACGCCCCCTAAAGTCACGCCTCAGCTGTTTCAACTCGCCGCGAGTGGCGACGCCGACGCCGTGAGCTTGCTCTACGCCGAGCTGTACCCCGAAATTAAACGGGTCGCGCGCGCGCGTTTGGCGCAGGCAGGTGGCGTGACCGGCCTAAACGCGACAGCCTTGGTACACGAGGGCTTTATGCGTATGGCCGAACGCGAGGGCTTGAACGGCGACACGCGGGTGCAGTTCTTTGCCTATGTCGGAAAGGTGTTGCGCTCCATCGTCATTGATTTCATCCGTGCTCGGGATGCCGAAAAACGCGGCGGCGGGGCCACACTGTTGACGCTTTCCCACGCAGATTCCGCGGCCGAAAGTTTGCTGCCTGTAGTTGACGTGATCGCGCTGGACCGCGCGCTGGAGCGACTCAAAGCGGTTGATATTGGCATGTATCAAACTGCCGAACTGCATTTTTTCTGCGGCATGACGATTGTCGAGACCTCCGAGGCACGCGGCATTTCAACCCGCACCGTCAATCGCGAAATTACCAAGGCGCGGGCGCTGCTGGCGGAATGGCTTGACGTTGCGCCGCAGTGAGTTGCTGCGTGCAGCTTCGGGCATTGACGCAGTTTTCTGCGCTGTTGCGTCTTTAAACGGGTGATGTCCGACGCTGCTGCTCCACCTCCAGTGCCTCTGTCTGAGGACGCCTCCGTGACGCCCGCGAAGGCCGAGATGTCGCCGGCCATTGATGACTTCGATCCGGTATTCTGGAAAGCGGTTAACGCGGCCCTTGACGAGGCGCTCGAGTGCAACGATTTGTCGCGCCCCGCGTTCGTCAAGCGACTCAATGAAAATAACCCGCGCTTGGCCAATGAAGTGCGCAAGCTGATTGGCCGCGCCCACGCGCAAACGTTGGTCACCAACGTGGTGCGGCATCCGGCAAGTGGCTCCACCGCAAAAATCGCACCGCTGTTGGGCGTCGGAGATGAGCAAGGTTTTGACGGTTTGCTGCAGCGCGCGCTGCGTGCGGACCGGGCGCGCGCCACCAGTCATCGTCATGCCGGCGAGCTGTGCGGCGCATGGAAATTGCAGGAAGTCATCGGCGTCGGAGGCATGGGCGAGGTGTGGCTAGCAACCCGTGCGGATGGTTTGTTTCAAGCTAACGCCGCGGTCAAATTTTTGCGAGCCGAAGGTGAGATAGCTCAGTTTGAAGCCCGGTTCGCGCAGGAACGGGCCTTGCTCGCGCGGCTTAATCATCCCGGCATCGCACGGTTAATCGACGCCGGCCGCCTGTTCGGCCAACCGTTTTTGGTGCTCGAATACGTAGAGGGTATGCCGCTGCTCAACTATGCCGCCGAGCATGCGCACACGGTCGAGGCGCGCGTGGCGTTGATCCGCGAAATTGGTGAAGCGGTGTCGTACGCTCATTCGCAGCTAGTGGTGCATCGAGATTTAAAGCCGTCGAACGTGCTGGTCACGCCCGGCGGCCACGTCAAACTGCTTGATTTCGGCGTGGCCGGACTGCTCGACGACCGCGATCAAGACGCGGCCACCACGTCGGATGCCACCAAAATCGGCGGTCGCGGCTTGACCGTCGAATATGCCGCACCGGAGCTAATTAGCGGTGAAGCAACCGGCGTTGGCAGCGATATTTATTCCCTCGGCAGCTTGGCCTACCACCTGCTCTCGGGTCGGCGCGCGCATCTGCCAGACAAACCGGGTCGCGCTGCGCTCGAATACGCGGTGTTGCATGACACCCCCGAACGCATGTCACACGTGGCCGCCCAACGCGGCCACGCGACCGCCAAAGACAACATCCCGCCGCCGTCGGACATTGCGCGCCTTCAGGGCGACGTTGACGCCATCATTTCGCGTGCTATTCGCATCGATCCGCTCGATCGGTATCGCACCATGGAGGCGTTTGTCGCCGACTTACAACGCTGGGTTGCGCGCCGTCCGATTGCCGCGCGCCGCGAAGACCGCAGCTATCGAACCAAGCTGTGGCTGCGGCGAAACTGGCTGCCGGTGGGCTTGACCGCAACGCTCTTCGTCGCGCTCGGTACTGGCCTTGCAATTTCGCTGTGGCAATACCAGCGGGCAAGCGCAGAGGCGATTCGGGCGAATAAGACTGCAGATTATCTGGTGGAGTTGCTGGGCCGGGCCGATCCTGATTTGCACGGCGGCAAGTGGCCATCGGCGATTAATTTGCTCGATGAGGCCGCGAAAGACAGTCGTGTTCGCTTTCGTGATGAGCCGGCGACCGAGGAGCGTTTAACCCGGCTGTTCGCCTCGGTCTACCGCTCGCTGTCGCGCGATACCGAGGCCTTGCCCTTGGCGCAGCGAGCGCTATTTTTGTCAACCGAGTTGCACGGCGAGCGCGCGTTGCCCACTTTGCGCGCGCGCAGCCTGCTAGCGTGGATTCAATACTGGGCCGACGATTACGAAGCGGCGATTACGACTATGCAGCCGGTGGTGGATCAATTGCCTAAGCTGTTGCCGGCGAACTCCCCCGAACTGATCGACACCCAGTTGCGCTACGCCAATATTCTCGCCGGCGGATACCGGAATGAGGAGAGCGAGAAACGCTTTAAGGAAGTGATCGACGCTTATCAGAGCAACGCCATTGCATTTGAAAATCGCGGTTGGCAAATCGCCAACGCGGAGGGCGATCTTGCCGCAGCCCACACGCGCGCAGGACGCTGGCAAGAAGCACTTGAACTGCTGCGCAAACACGCCACTGCGTATGCCAATCCACCTAAAAACGACCTTAAAACAGCACTCACACATCAGGGCAATTTGATTGCGGTGCAAAACGTGCTGGGCGATCCGACCGATGTCGAATCGCAAATACTTGCGCTAATTGCGCGCTGGGAAACCCTTGCGGGTGAAAAAAGCGAACGTATCGACGAACTGCTAAACGATCTTGGCGTTTATTACGTGCAAGCGGGCGCGGCCGGCGATGCCGAAAAAACATTTCAGCGAATCCTGAAACGTTTGAGCGCACGCGGTGATGTTGACGTCTCCAGCCGCCTGCGCACTGAGCTTGATTTGGTGGAAGTAAGCGCGCGATTCAATTTGGCTAAAACTGCCACGCTGATTTCGCAGATTGAGGCGATCGCAGTCGAAACCAGTCAATCGGTGGCGCCCGCTTATCAACGTTTTCGGCAAATCTTGCTGCGCTGCGCGAACGTTGCCGTCACCATTGGGCGGCTCGATCTCGCGACTAAGTACGTAGAAGAAGCAAAGTCCAGAGCGACCGACAAATCAGCATCAAACCAGGCACGAGTGGCCATAACGGACTCGTCGCTGGCCCGCAGCCGGGGCGATTTCGACCGCTCGTTGACACACCTGCAAGAGCGATTGCAGATGTATCAAAAAAGCGGTGAACGCGTTTCGCTGCGCCACGCCTACGCCCAGATCGACGAGGCCTACGCACTGGCGTTACAAGCAGCGCCGGGCTTCTTAATCACGGCACAACAAGCGCTCGATCGCGCCAAACTCAATCTGCCGGCCGCCCTGCCCAACAGTCACCGTGTGTTTAAGCAGATGGATTACGTCACCGCGTTTGTTCGCTACGGCCGGCAATCCGTTGAGGTGAAGCGCGCTCGCGAAGCGCTCGCGGTGCATTTTGGGCGCAACGGGGCGGAGCTGCCGGAGGTGTTACTGGGTGTGTTTGTGCAGCCGTAGTGGGCTCGCGTGCCGAATCCGGGGTTCGGCGGTTCGGCGACTTACCGTCTCGTTCGCCTCGGGCGTGCAGGTTCGGCATCCGTAGATGACATATTTTTTGTACATTTTTGCAAATGCTGTCGTGATTCCGCGTTGAACTGCGTCTATCCCACCAAGCCGGTTGCATTCAATTGCACCGGCCCGACGCATAACTCCCCCCGAGTTGTTGCGTCTGCAAACGCCTCGTGTGTTTGCGCAACGCGGCCTCACTCCCCGGTGCGACTGCGTGTGAGGGGGCCCGTACCTCCCGGTGCCTCTCACAAAGCCTCATGAGCCCGTCTTGCACGGGCTCTTTTTTTGCCCCTGTTGGATATGGCTTTTGGCGTGTAACTCGATTCACAGGGATAAGTGCCGGAAAATCAGCCACTATCGATTTTTGCCAAAATCGACGTCTATCGCAATGCAGGCGGTTCTTAACGTAAAAAGTTGTTGGATAAAAAATAATCAGAGCTCATTTACATTGCGAACAAACCTATTTTCTAGCAATTTTCTGCCAAATGTATCTAATTAATAGATCTATATCGCAATTTACTTGCTTCGCGTAAAATCGCTGCATTGCAACATTAAAACGCGAAAACAGACATGAACGCCACGCTCAACCGCCAAGTCGACGACGTCCGCATCAAGGACATCTTCGAGCTCGCTCCGCCATCACATTTGCTGCGCGAGTTCCAACCCTCGGAGGCTGTCGAGCAACTGGTGTTTGACACCCGCCGCGAGATTCACGGCGTGCTGCACGGCGCCGATGATCGGTTGGTGGTTATCGTCGGCCCGTGCTCGATTCACGATAAAAAAGCCGCACTTGAATACACCCGCAAGCTCAAAGTGCTGCGCGATGAGCTTAAACACGATTTGATCGTAGTGATGCGTGTCTACTTTGAAAAACCACGCACCACCGTCGGCTGGAAAGGCCTGATCAACGATCCGCTGCTCGATGGCAGTTTCAAGATCAACGAGGGCTTGCGCCTCGCCCGCGAACTGCTGCTCGACATCAACGCATTGGGCGTGCCCGCCGCCACCGAATTCCTCGACACCCTGACGCCTCAGTACTACGCTGATCTGATCTCGTGGGGCGCGATCGGCGCGCGTACCACCGAAAGCCAGGTGCATCGCCAACTCGCCTCAGGAATGAGCTGCCCAATGGGGTTCAAAAACGGCACCGATGGCAACATCAAAATCGCCGTCGACGCCATTAAGGCCGCTGCGGCGCCACACTTCTTTTTGTCGGTCACCAAGGGCGGTCACAGCGCCATTATTTCGACCAACGGCAATGAAGATTGCCACGTCATTTTGCGTGGCGGCAAAGCGCCCAATTACGACGCGGCGAGCGTTGAAGCGTCGGGGCAGGAACTCGCCAAGGGCGGTTTGCCACAGCGTATCATGGTCGATTTTTCGCATGCCAATTCCAGCAAACAGCATGAAAAACAGATCGAAGTTTCGGCTGACGTCGGTCGTCAAATGGCAGCAGGCGACGAGCGTATTTTTGGTGTGATGGTCGAGTCGCATTTAAACGGCGGTCGTCAGGATTTAACGCCCGGCAAAGAGCTCGCGTACGGCCTATCCATTACTGACGCCTGTATTGATTGGCCGGCCACCGAAGGCGTATTGCGGCAATTGGCAGCGGACGTGCAGCAGCGGCGCTTGGCGCAGCCGCAGTAGATTTGCGGCTGGGGTTGCGCCGCGAACGGCAACCTTGCGCTGGCGTGCAGCACCGAAACAACATATTTGAGGTCACGGCCAAACACGCAAAAAACACCGTTAAACTCGTTTTATGCCCCGTATTAAATCCACGTATCGCAGCCCTTGGTGGCTGCCGACCGGCCATCTGCAAACCATTTACTCGCAGTGGCTGCCGCGCCCTCACATCGCCTATCGACGTGAACGCTTGGAACTTGCAGACGGCGATTTCATTGATCTGGACTGGGCGGACGCGCCGGATGCGCAGCAACCGCTGCTGGTTTTTTTCCACGGCCTAGAGGGTGGCAGTGGCTCGCAGTATTGCCTGAACACCATGGCAAGCAGCAGCGCACGCGGCTGGACCGGCATGGTCGCGCACTTTCGCGGCTGCTCGGGAGAGCCAAACCGCCTGCCGCGCTCGTACCACTCGGGGGACAGCGAGCATTGCGACATCGTGCTGGCCGAAATGCGCAAGCGCTTTCCAACCCGCAAAATTTTCGCGGCAGGCGTATCACTCGGCGGCAACGCCTTAACCAAATGGTGCGGCGAACAAGGCCACGCTGCTGGCATCGTCATCAATGCAGCCGCATCGGTGTCCAACCCGCTCGACCTCGGCATCTCGGCGGAGGCCATCCTGCACGGCAAAAACTGGATTTTTAATCGCTACTTCATGCGCGCCATCGGCTCAATCTACGAGGCGCGCATGGAACAACACCCGCAGCTGCGCGAAAAAGCCTTTCTCGCTAAGCCAAAAAGCTTCCCCCAGTTTGACGAGCATTACACCGCGCCAACGCACGGCTATACCAGTTCATGGGATTACTACCACCGGGCCTCTTCACGCGGATTCATCGCCAACATACACCTGCCGTTTTTGCTGATCAACGCCATGAACGACCCGTTCGTGCCTGCATCGCTGTTCCCCAACAGCAGCGAAGTTCCCGACAACGTCACCCTAGAGCAACCGACCGACGGCGGTCACGTCGGATTCGTCACTGGCTCGTTTCCGGGGCGACTGAACTGGCTGCCAGAGCGGTTGTGTGAATTCTTTGCACTGGCGATCAAGGCAAAATAGCCGGTGTGCTGTCTTATAGATCGACAGCGCTAGGAAACTCCCGGCCTTTCTCTTCGTCGCGGCTTTCGCCGTTCCTACACAAAACAACTCGACAAACCAAGATGAAACTCCCCTCAGAAATCTTCAAGGCTTACGACATTCGCGGCATCGTTGGCAAAACGCTGACCCCTGAAATATGTTTTGCGATTGGCCAATCGCTGGGCTCGATGTCCATCGAACGCGGCGCGCCGACTATCTCCGTGGGCCGCGACGGTCGTTTGTCGGGGCCCGAGTTGTCGCAGGCGTTGCGGGACGGCATTGTGTCGACTGGATGCAATGCCATCGATCTTGGCCTGGTGCCGTCGCCTGTTTCCTATTTCGCCGGCCACGCGCTGGCCACCGGCTCCTGCATTAGCGTCACTGGCAGCCACAATCCGCCCGACTACAACGGCATCAAAATGGTGATTGCCGGTGAGGCCATTTGGGGCGAGACGATTCAGGCCGTCAAGACGCGCGCCGAATCGGGAGACGTGCTTAAAGGGGTCGGCGCGCACAGTGCGGTGGATGTGAACGACGCCTACGTTCAACGCGTGGTGGGCGACGCGAAATTGGCGCGCCCAATGAAAATTGCCGTGGACTGCGGCAACGGTGCGGCAGGTGTGCTAGCCCCGAAAATTTTCCGCGCCATGGGCTGCGAAGTTACTGAACTATTTTGCGAAATCGACGGCACTTTTCCCAATCACCACCCCGATCCGTCAAAGCTCGAAAACTTGCAAGATCTGATTAAGGTGGTTAAAGAAACCGACGTCGAGCTCGGTCTGGCCTTTGATGGCGACGGCGATCGCCTAGGAGTG
This sequence comes from Burkholderiales bacterium, assembly GCA_014378555.1. Taxonomy (GTDB): domain Bacteria; phylum Pseudomonadota; class Gammaproteobacteria; order Burkholderiales; family Casimicrobiaceae; genus Casimicrobium. The sequence continues at coordinate 9,343 of JACMNN010000088.1, forward strand.
GTCACCAAGTCGGGCGAAGTCATTTTTCCCGATCGGCAGATGATGCTGTTTGCGGGTGATGTGCTGTCGCGCAACCCCGGCGCCACCATTATTTACGACGTTAAATCGTCGCGCCTGCTCGATAAGTACATCGTTGACCACGGCGGCGTCCCGCTGATGTGGAAGACGGGACATTCGCTGATCAAGGCCAAGCTGAAAGAAACCGGCTCGCCGCTTGCCGGTGAGATGAGCGGGCACATTTTTTTCAAAGAGCGCTGGTACGGATTTGATGATGCAATTTATTGTGGCGCGCGGCTGCTTGAGATCGTATCGAAAGCGGCCAACGCCAGCAAAGTGCTCGAAGATTTGCCCAACGCGCCGTCCACGCCCGAGCTGAATTTAAAGTGCGCCGAGGGTGAACATTTCACCTTGATGGAGCAACTGAAAGCGGCTGCGCAGTTCCCGACGGGCACCCGCGTCAACATGATCGATGGCCTTCGCGTTGACTATGCCGACGGGTTTGGCCTTGCGCGTCCATCGAACACCACGCCGGTGATTGTGCTGCGTTTCGAGGCCGATACACCTGAGGCGCTGACCCGAATCCAGAACGATTTCCGCGCCCAGTTTGCTCGGGTCAACCCCGACCTAGTTTTGCCGTTTTAACCCCACACTCCACGCTCGTTTTTACGAAGGACAGTCTCTAATGCGTCTCATCAAAATCGTTGCAGCCGTCGCTGCTGTGTTGGCCGCCAGCGCCACGTTCGCGCAAGCCTTCCCGAACAAGCCGATCAAGCTGATCATTCCGTTCGCGCCGGGCGGCACCACCGACATCGTCGCTCGCATCATGGCCGCCAAAATGACCCCACTTCTGGGCCAACCGGTGATCGTCGAGAACCGTGGCGGCGCGGGTGGCTCGATTGGCGCGGCGGAGATCGCCAAGGCCGCGCCGGACGGCTACACCATCGGCATGGGCTCGGTATCGACCATGGGCACCAACATCGTTGCTTACAAAAACAACAAGCTCGATCCGATGACGCAGTTCACGCACATCACCAATCTGGCGTCGGTTCCCGGCATCATTGTGGTCAATAAAAACTTTCCGCAAAAAGATTACAAGTCCCTAGTGGCCGAACTTAAAGCCAACCCCGGCAAGTACAGCTACGCAAGCTCGGGCGCGGGCGGAGTGGGCCACCTCGCGATGGAATTGTTCCTCGTTGAGACCGGCACCGAGGCGCAGCACATCGCCTACAAAGGGGCAGGCCCTGCAGTGACCGACGTCCTCGCGGGCAACGTGCCGATCATGTGGGACAACTTGACGTCGTCGCTGGCGCAAATCAAATCTGGCAACTTCATCCCGATTGGTCTGGCATTCCCGAAGCGTATTCCGCAATTGCCGAATGTGCCAACTTTTGCTGAATTGGGCTTGAAGAGCTACGAAGCTGACACCTGGTTTGGCCTCGTCGGACCAGCCAACTTGCCAAAAGACATTGTCAAGAAGTTCTACGACGTAGCGATGGTTGTGTTGAAAGATCCCGATACCATCAAAAAACTTGAGGACAACGGCGCGTTCGCTGTCGGCAGTACGCCTGAGCAATTTACCGAACAGATCAAACGCGAGGTTGCCAAGTGGAAACGTGTCGTCGACGCGAAGAAAATTTCGCTCGATTTGTAATCTGGTACACCTCAAAAAAGCGCGTCTTAACGGCTTTTTTTGACTTGCGCCTGCCGTTGCACGAAACAGGATAACTCTGATCGGGTTATCCATAAGCATAGAAGTTGTTCGACATCCTATGATCTCGCAGCGTTTCATCACGCGTGTGCAATCCGCGTTGCAATCCACAAAGTTAAGATAACAACAGTTTGTAGAGGAGACAGTTACATGAAAATAAAAACCATTCTCACCACCGCGATGATCGCGGCAGGCCTCATCGCCTCCGGGCAGGTTGCGGCCCAAGAAAAGCTCAGCGTGTGGTGGGTCAAGGGCTTCTATAAAGCCGAAGACGACGCACTGTTTGAAGCCATTAAAAAGTACGAGGCGAAATACCCCGGCGTCAAGATTGATCTGTCGCAGTACCCGGTGCAGGACATGATTCCGAAAACGGTGGCCGCGCTCGACTCAGGCAGTCCGCCTGACGTGGCTTACGCCGACGTGTACGACTTTCAGGTCGCCGGCAAATGGGCGTATGAGGGCAAGCTCGAAGACATCAGCAGCGTGATCACTCCGATGCGCGCTCAGTTTGCGCCGAACACCGCCGAAACCACCTATTTGTACAACGACGTTGCAAAAAAGCGCGCTTACTACGCATTCCCGCTCAAGCAGCAAACCATGCACGTTGAGTACTGGGTTGACATGCTGAACGAGGCGGGCTTTAAAGAGTCCGACATTCCAACTAACTGGAAGGACTACTGGTCATTCTGGTGCGACAAAGTGCAGCCCGCATCGCGCGCAAAATCAGGCACTCGCACTTTCGGTATCGGTCAACCGCTGGGTGTCGACTCAAGCGATTCGTTCTATTCGTTCCTGACGTTCATGGACGCCTACAACGTCAAACTCGTCGATGACAGTGGCAAGTTGCTGGTCGACAATCCGACCGTGCGCACCGGACTCATCGGTGCCCTAACGGATTACACGCAACCGTACGCCAAGGGCTGCACACCGCCCTCGTCTACCAGCTGGAAAGACCCGGACAACAACGTCGCTTTTCACAATAAAACAACGGTGATGACGCACAACGCGACCATCTCGATTGCTGCCAAGTGGCTTGACGACAGCAACAACGCAGCGTTGAAGCCGGAAGAGCGCGAAGTCGCCAAGAAAAATTACACCGAGCGCATCCGCACCGCTGGATTCCCGAACAAGCCGGACGGCAGCAAAATGATTTATCGCGCCGCGGTGAAGGTTGGCGTGGTGTTTAACCAGGCAAAAAACAAAGCGCGCGCCAAAGAATTCGTGGCCTTCTTGTTGCAGGACGAGAATCTGACGCCGTATGTTGAAGGCTCACTCGGTCGCTGGTTTCCAGTGACCAAAACCGCACAGCAAAGCGCGTTCTGGAAAGCCGACGCGCACCGTTTGTCGGTGTACAACCAGTTCACCGCAGGCACAGTGAATTTTGAGTTCACCAAAAACTACAAATTCACCATTCTCAATAACGAGAACGTGTGGGCTAAAGCAGCCAATCGCGTGATTAACGACAAGGTGCCGGTCGACAAGGCCGTGGACGAAATGATTGCCCGTATTAAGACGGTAGCAAACTAAAAATCCGCCAACGCGGTAGGGTGGGCGCTTCGTGCCCACCCATTCGATTTGATGAAACACGATAAACCGTGTTCCAAAGTCGTTCCCCGGTGGCCATTTGAGCCCACCCCAAAACTCCAATTGCTCCAAACCAACATGCATCTTCGCAACCTGTGACTGCAGCAGCCATTCAAACTACCGGTCGATCCGCGCCCAAATCTGGTGCCATGACATCGTGGGAAAAATGGGGGCTGATCCTCGTCATTCCTTACCTGCTGATCTTTGTCGTCTTCGTCATCTATCCGGTCGGCTATGGCCTATGGTTGGCGCGACATCCTGAGAGCTACACCAAGCTTTTTGCGGATCCTATATTTTTTCGCACGCTGCTCAACACGCTGGTATTTGTTGTCGTTGCGGTTAACCTGAAGATGGCGATCGCGCTGTTTTTATCCGGATTCTTTTTGCACACCCGCTGGTGGATCAAAGCCCTGTCCCTGGTCTTCATCTTGCCTTGGGCGGTGCCGTCTATTCCCACCATCCTTTCGATGCGTTTCATGCTTAACCCCGAGTGGGGTGTGATCAACACGTTGATCTTTAAGTTGACTGGCATGGATGGTCCGAACTGGCTTAATGACCCCACATTGGCGTTGAGCTTGTCGATGCTTGCGCACATCTGGAAATCGCTGCCGTTCTGGACCCTAATTTTGCTTGCAGGCCGCATGGCCATTCCCGGTGAGCAATACGAGGCGGCGTCAGTTGACGGCGCATCAAACTGGCAGAAATTCTGCTTCATCACCTGGCCGTCGATGCGCTCGCTATTTCTCACCTCCACCATTCTTTCAATGATTTGGACATTGGGTGACTTCAACAGCGTGTATCTACTTACCGGCGGTGGGCCAGCTGATTTGACGCACGTGCTCGCCACGCTCGGCATTCGCTATCTGCGGCTTGATCAGGTTGATTTGTCGCTCGCCTCGATCGTCGTGGCCCTGCCATTGATATTGCCTTTGGTGTACTACATGATGAAGCGGTTGTCGAAATGAGCGCAAACGCAAAACGCAGGCGATTAACTTGGAAGATGGTGAGCACCGAGGCGAAGCTCTTGCTCATCGGCATCCCGGTTTTTTTGTGGACGATGATCCCGATTTATCACATGGTGTTGTTCTCGATTTCGCCGCGCAATGCAGCGACGTCGGGACGGCTGTGGCCTAAGGAGCCCACCCTGGGCAACTTCGCTTTTGTGTTTCAGCAAAAGCATTTCTACCTCGATCACTTTTGGGCGCAGCTCGGCAACTCGTTGTTGATCGCAATATCGGTGGGTGCATTGACGCTCGCGGTATCTACCGCTGCGGCGTTTGCCATTAGCCGGCTCAAAGTTCGCGGTGGTCGCACGGTGATGAATTTGGCGCTGTTCACCTACTTCATTCCCGCCGCGTTTCTCGCCGTGCCGATGTATAAAACTATGGGCAACTACGGCCTGCTCAACAGCCAATGGTCGCTTATTCTCGCTATGGTCACCATCGCCTCGCCCTATTGCATTTGGGTGCTCAAGCAAGCGTCTGACAAGCTGCCGTGGGAGCTCGATGAGGCCGCGCGCATGGACGGCGCCACCGCAATGCAGCTGTTCCGTCTGGTCTACCTGCCGCTGATGGTGCCGTCGCTGGTGGCGGTGGGCACCTACGCGCTGTTGCTGGCGTGGAACGAATACCTCTACGCTTTCCTGTTGCTGTCCAAAGACAGCAGCGTCACGCTGGCCGTCGCGCTCGGAAATTTTCTCGCAGCTGATGATTCGCCGTGGGAATTGTTGATGACGACCGGCCTGATTTATGCGCTGCCTCCAGCGGCGATTTATTACACCTTTAAACGCTACATGGTGTCGGGCCTTACCGCCGGTGCCGTCAAAAGTTAAGGGCATGCTCATTCATCCGTTTTTTAGGCGATTTGCTGCATGCGGCACGCCTTGCACTTTATCCCGACCATTCCAATTTATGGGCACGCCCCTGATTGACTCGAAATAAGAAAAATCATGGCAACCGTATCGTTCCAAAATATTGAGAAGTCCTTCGGCAAAACGAAGATCATCCACGGCATATCGTTTGACATTGCCGAAGGCGAATTTGTGGTGCTTGTCGGTCCGTCGGGCTGCGGCAAATCAACCCTGCTGCGCATGCTGGCGGGCCTTGAACCCATCACTGGCGGCGAGATCGCCATTGACAACAAAGTCATCAACGATCTTGACTCCAAAGATCGCGACATCGCGATGGTGTTCCAGAGCTACGCGCTCTACCCGCACATGACCGTGCGTGACAACATGGCGTTCAGCCTGAAGCTGCGCAAGGCGGACAGTGGGCTGACCAACAGCCGCGTGACCAATGCGGCTCGCATCCTAAACCTCGATCCGTTGCTTGACCGATTTCCACGTGAGCTTTCAGGCGGCCAGCGGCAGCGTGTAGCGATGGGGCGAGCCATCGTACGCGACCCTAAGGTTTTTCTGTTCGATGAGCCGCTGTCAAATCTCGATGCCAAACTCCGCGTCGCCATGCGCGCTGAAATCAAGGCGCTGCACCAACGCCTGAAAACCACCACCGTGTACGTCACCCACGACCAAATCGAGGCCATGACCATGGCCGATCGAATCGTTGTGATGCACGACGGCATCGTCGAGCAAATCGGGACCCCGTTGGAGCTATTTGATCGCCCCGGCAACCTGTTTGTTGCACAGTTCATCGGCTCACCGTCGATGAACGTGCTCAAGGGCACGCTGCGCCGGGTCGACGGCCGAGAATGGGTGGAAGCGGAAGGTCGGCAATGGCCAACACTCATCCACACGCAGACGCTTGACGGCCAGGCGGTGCATTACGGCGTGCGCCCCACCGACATTACGTTGTCAAGTTCCGGCACCGGTATCGCGGCCAAAGTCATTGTGGTGGAACCCACCGGCGCCGAAACCGAGCTTCTTCTGGAGGTCGGCGGCGCGCAACTAGTGGTCGTCATGCACGGTCGCACCAGCGTGCGGCCAGATGACACGGTCCACCTTGAGATAGCGGTGGACAAGACACACGTTTTTGATAGAGCCAGCGAACAGCGGCTCGACTGATATTGACGGGCATGTCGCGGCAGTTATAGGCTGGCTGGATCGCACGGTGCCGAGTTCGGCGATGGCAAGCATCAACCCACAGGACGACACACCGCATTAAAGTGCGGATTTGCGCGAGCTGACTGGCACGCCACTCACGCGGCGGTTGACTGAAAAACGGAGATCGACCAACGGCCCTAACGCACGTTTCTCGGTGCCTTTCATCTCACAATCGGCGAATCGGCTGCTTGCGCCAAACTAGACGGTAGTACGCCGTTTGCATCGCAAGCATCGCCAGAAACGCCACCGGATAAGCGGCCCAAATGCCGTCCAAACCATATTGAACGCTCAACGCCCAGGCCACAGGCACCTGAATGCCACCGATGGCAATCATACCGATGGCGGTCGGCACCAGCACAGCTCCGCTGGCGCGCATCACGCCTGAGAGCACCATCGACATGCCCAGGATCACGCTGCTCCAAAGCATGATGTGCAGCAGCGTTTGCGCCATCTCAACGACAGCCTCATCAAGAATGAAAAGCCTGATGATGCTGCGCGAAAACATATAGGCCAGCAACACCAGTGAACCGGTCAGCGCAAGGTTCATCATAATTCCGGCGCGGGCAATTTTGCCGAGAGTCTCGCCGCGTCCTGCACCGATCGCCTGCGCGCCAAGGATGGACGCGGTGATGGCAATCGAGATCGCCGGAAACTGCACGTAGGAGACGATCTGATTGACCGCACCATACGCTGCGGTTGCCTGCGAACCAAAGCGGTTGACGAGGAACAGCACGGCCACTTCCGATAGCGAAATCGTGACCATCGAGAGCGCAGTGGGCAGGCCGATACGCAGCACTTTGGCCAAAATGGTTCGATCAATGCGCAGGTGTTTCCTGAACGCTGCGTCCGGAGCCAGCGCATGTTTTGTTCGCAACAGGTACCACGCTAACCATGCCAGCGCGACGACGTAAGACGCCACGGCAGCGTAAGCACCACTGGGCACACCAACCCGGGGCAAACCGAACCAGCCCTGAATCAGCGCCGGCGTGACAACAAGGCCGACGAGCGTTGAAATAAGCAACGTTTTCAACGGTGTTTTGGTATCGCCGACGCCCCGCAACATGGATGTCACCAGCAAAAAGATGAAGATGCCGGGCGCGGCGATCAGCACGATTCGCGCATAGGCCGTGGCCCCTTGCAGGATGTCGGGCGGTGTGCCCAATGCAATCAGCAACGGCTCGGTAAACGAACCGCCAAACAAGGCGACCATCAGCCCCGCGACGAGTCCCACCATCAAGGTCGTTCCGGCAATCGCCCTTACCTGATCAACCTCGCGCGCGCCCCAAGCCTGACCGATCAACACCGCCGCGCCGGAGCCCAACCCGATCATAAAGGCGATCAGGAAAAACAGCACCGGAAAGAAGGCTGACACCGAGGCCATCGCACTCACGCCAAGCATCTGACCCAGATAGACATTATTGATCGTGCCCGACAGTGCCTGCAAAATATTGCTGACAATCATCGGCCCCAAAAACGTTATATAGGCCTTCCACATGACCGGCGGGGATGCGGACGGAGCGGTTGTTGCGCCGGTTGCGTTGTTCATTGAAAATCCGTTGCTGATGGTTGCCTCAGGCCGAAAAGGCGTCGGCGAGTATTTTTGTTAGATGCGTTTTCACGTCGACCGACCACGTCGCAATAATCGCTTCAAAACCCGCCTGATCGCCCGCAAACAAGCTACGACTCGCCTCTTCAAAACCGGGCTCGTGGCCCGCCATGATTGACATGAATTTGTAGCCAACCTCGCTGGCTTGACGCACGCGATCCTTAGTTTCGGAGGAACGTCGCGCTACTTCCACCAGCTTGCGCAGCGCCACCGATGCGCCGCCGGGCTGATTACCCAGCCATTCCCAGTGCCGCGGCAGCAGCGTGACCTCGCGCGCAACCACGCCCAGTTTTGGCCGACCAGGGCCACGCACTGCCTCGGGGCTAGGCGGTGCTGCGTCTACCAGCGGCGGCTCCGCGACAGCAGGCAACTCAGCGCTGTCTACACGCGGGTATGAGGCACCCGCTGGTGCCATCGCGAGCGCACGCGCTTCAAAACGCGCGTTGAATTGTTCCACCGAGCCGCGCCAATCAAGCTCCACTACCTCACTTGTGGCGTCATTAAATATCAACACCGCAGGGGGTGTGCTGCTATGCACCGATTGATCGATAGCCGCTTTGGCGAGTAGCGCGACGTTTTTCAACTCGCCGACACCAAGGCAGCGACTACCTTCGAAAGCCGTACACGGCGTGTTTTGCCATTCCATATAAATTACCCGGATAAATTAGCCTCAAAATTCTACCCGGATATAAATGGTTGCGTCAATATTGCCCGGATAATAAAAAAGCGGCAAATTCTGTGGCCCGTAGGCCGCCAACCAACTCGCCTTGACACCAAAGTGACCCGAAGAATGTAGCGCGAAGCGCGCCACAAAGCGGAATGGCTCACCACACCCCCGCTTGCTAAACTCCGATCGTGCTCACCCTCGACCAAACCCTTCTCTACCTCCCCGCGGTGGCCATCATCATTGCTATTCCGGGGCCGGATATGTTGTTGTCGCTGTCGCGTGGGCTCATGCAAGGACGCGCTGCGGGATTTGCCCATGCGCTTGGCGTGGGTCTGGGCATCATGGCGCATTCGCTGCTGGCTGGGTTTGGCGTAAGCGCGCTGCTGACCGCTAGCGGAACTGCGTTTTGGGCGATGAAGCTGTTGGGCGGTGCCTACCTGATTTATCTTGGCGTGCAGCAGTGGCGCAGCACCCATCGCACATCGGCTGCGACGCTGGTCAACGCGCCCAAGGCACTTAAGGCGCCACTCAAGGTAATTTTTTGGCGCGGTATTTTGACCAATCTGCTGAACCCGAAAGTAGCCCTGTTCGTGCTCGCCTTCGTACCGCAATTTGTGCAGTCGGGAAGCGGCGCATCGAGTCCGTTGGTGCAAATGCTGTGGTTAGGGGCAATTTTTTCGGTGCTCACCGTGATCGCCTACGGAGCGCTCGGCGCAGCCGCGGGTGGCGTAAGCCGTTGGCTGGCGGCGCATCCGGCCTACCTGCGTGGCGTCAATTTCGGCAGTGCTGCTTTGTTTGTGGCAAGCGGCGCGGCGGTTTTGCTGCTCGACCGACGACAATAGCTTTTCGCTGAACTGCCCGTGCGGTGTGGCACAGAGGCAGTTTTATGCCTAAGTCGATATCTACCGATTCTCACGCCGACGCCCGGTTTTACGGGGCGTTTTGCTAAAGCTGTATGGGCTCTGACGGTTCGTGTCAGCCCTGTTTCGCTCGCAATTGCGACAACTGCCGCTCGGCGTGTTCGATCGCTGCGTACATTTGCTGCACCGTCTCCATCAGCACGCACGCGGCGGCCGTCGGCTCCAGTCGTTTACCGTGCATTTCAAACAATGGCACACCGAGGGCGTCGCTTAGTTTGCGCAAATAACCGGAAAGCGTGGGTTGCGCAACGCACATTTCCTCAGCGGCGCGGGTGACGCTGCCCAAGCGAACGACGGTGTGAAAAGCCGCAAGCTGCGGCAACATGCCGTGTCGCAAATATCGCTGTAATAGGCTGTTATTCGATGGGGCCTTCATGCCGTTCCTCGTTAAAACTGGGGAAGGCAAAGGTCTCGCTCGTGTCGACCCGATTGGGCAAACCCTCCGCGCCACCGGGGCCAAAAACGACCCGTGTTGACGACAACGCGGCACGCCCAGAAAACCGGACGCGGAACTACTCCCACTTTGCAAGTGGGCCCAAGCAAAGCTGGGCCATGGATGAATATTAGCGCGAACACCGCCTGTTGGTCATCCGCAGAAACCCTGACGGGTGTGAAACGACACCTCAGCCGCACAGCGCATCGTGATTCGCAATGCATCAGAATTCGTGATGATGGCGCTGGTCATAACTGTAATTATTTGTCGCAGGCACAACACAAGCAGGCGTTTGTCTCGACCCGCATGAGAACAGCATAGACATGGACATCAACCAGTTTTTGACGGCATTGCTCGCGATCGTCATCATCGATCTCGTACTTGCCGGTGATAACGCCATCGTGATTGCACTGGCGGCACGCTCGTTACCAGAACGGCTGCGCAAACGCGCCATCATCTGGGGTGCGGTGGGCGCGATTGGCGTGCGCAGTTTGATGACCGTGATTGTGGTTTGGTTGTTGAAAATTCCGGGGCTACTGCTGGTGGGCGGCGCGTTACTGTTGTGGATTGCCTATCGCTTATTGCTGCCCGCAAGTGAAGAAGGCGGCGCTCACGGCCCAGTCGCCACGACGTTCTGGGGCGCAATGCGCACCATTGTGATTGCTGACGCAGTGATGGGGCTCGACAACGTGTTGGCGGTGGCCGGTGCCGCCCACGGTAGCTACGCGCTGGTGGTGACTGGGCTGGTCATCAGCGTGCCGATTGTGGTGTGGGGCAGCACCCTCGTGCTCAAGGTTGTGGATCGCTATCCTGGCGTGGTCTACGTCGGCGCTGCGGTGCTGGTATGGACGGCGGTGAAGATGATGATTGGCGAGCCGCTGGTGAAACCATGGATCGAGGCGCGACCGTTGCTCGGGTGGCTCGCCTATCTGGCAATTCCGCTGCTGTTGGGGGTAGGGTTTGTCAAAAATCATCGTAGGCTGGCGTCGCGCATCCACACTCGCCTGACCGAATTCGCCACTAAACTGCCTGCCGGCGCAAGCGTTGCACCGGCCACTGTTGTTGCCACCGAACCCGTCCTAGTTCAAACTGAAGGAGACTCTGTCATGCTGAAAGTCCTCGTCCCCGTAGATGGCTCTAGCAACGCCTTGCGTGCGGTGCGCCACACGATTGGCGAATATCGGCGTCATCATGAGCTGGAGGTTCACCTGCTTAATGTGCAGCCTCGCCTGTCGCGATATGTCACCCGGTTTTTACGTCGCGAAGATCACGACACTTGGCAACAAGCGCACGCCGCCACCGCGATGGCCGGCGCCAAAACCCTGCTCGCCGACGCCGGCGTGCCGCATACGACGCATGCGGTTGCTGGCGACAGTGCCGATGAGATTTGCCGCGCGGCAACCCGCCTGAACATTCATCACATCGTGATGGGCACCGCGCGCAAAAACTCGGTCACCCGCATGCTTGAAGATTCAGTCACCAACCGCGTGCTCGAAGCCACCCCAGTGCCGGTGGAAGTGATCGCCGGCGATGCGGTGTCGAAATGGGAGCGCTGGGGCGTGCCCATGGGTGCGCTCAGCGCCGGTGGACTGCTGCTGCTGGCGTTGGACTAGTCGGCCAGCCCTATTTGCCACGCCACGGCGCAAACTTAGCCGAAAGCTCATCGCAGGCGCGAACAAACAGGTGGATGTCGGTGGCTACACTGACCAGCGTCGCGCCTTGTTCAAAATATTTAGCCGCACCGCCGTCGGTGGAGAGAATGCCGACCGCTTTGTTGGCCGCGTTTGCCGTGGCGATGGCGTTGCTAATGATGGCCTGCATTTCCGATCCGTTGGCGCCGCCGCGATGACCGTACGACGCGGATAAATCAGACGGCCCGATAAACACCGCGTCCACCCCAGGCGTGCGGCAAATGGCATCAAGATCGTTAACCGCTTCGGGTGTTTCGATTTGCAGGATGAGCGCGATTTCATCGTTGGCCCGGGCCATGTAATCCTTGTAACGCGAATATCCACCACCCCGCGTGCTGCCTGCAACGCCGCGCAAACCTTGCGGCGCGAAGCGGGTGTAGGACACAGCCTCCGCCGCCTCAACTGCGTTGCGAATGTTCGGAATCATCAGGTTGGTCACGCCGGTGTCGAGCGCGCGCTTGATGCTGGTCATGTCGTTCGACGGCACGCGAACCACCGCATGGGTCGGCGTATTGCGCACTGCCAGTAGCATGCCGCCGATGGTTGCGAGATCAGTCGGCGAATGCTCCATGTCGAGCAGCAACCAGTCAAACCCGGCGGTGGCAGCGATCTCGGTGGTCGGCAGGCTGGCGAGGTTGCACCACAGGCCGACCAGTGTTTTGCGCGCGATGAGCGCTTGTTTGAAAGTGTTGATGGGCAAACTGTTCACGGCGAGGTTTCCTTGAGTGGTTTTAACGTTCAGGGCGCAATCATATTGGCATGCGCCGGGGGCGTGCAGCCTGCTCGTCCGTTTTGGAACAAACTCAGAAAATGCCGTTGCACACCTTGCCTATTTAGCCAGAATTGAGGGCAGAATAGCTACAAGATTGCCGTACCGATCGGCCCTACGCTCATCCAAGGAGACGACATGAAATTATCAAAACGCAGTGCTTTAACGGTCACGGGCCTTGCAACCACACTCGCGGCTGGCATTTTGTTCGCGCAGAACCCCGGGCTTACGCGCACCCTGGTCGGCAAAGCAGATGTTTCGATACCGGGGCGTGAGGCGGTGGTGGCTCGCGTGGAGGTAGCACCCGGCGCCAAAGCCGGACGCCATACCCATCCCGGCGACGAAATCAGCTATGTGCTTGAAGGCGAAACCACCCTATTGGTGGACGGTCAGCCAGCGCGCGTGGTCAAAGCGGGCGAGTCGTTTGTGGTGCCAGCAGGCGTGATCCACGACGCTCACAACAACGGCGCGGTACCGGCCAAACTGGTGGGCGTATATGTGGTGGAAAAAGGTATGCCGCTGGCCTCGCCTGCGCCATAAATCGCGTTACACCGGACCGCGCTAAGTCGAACCGGTGGCAGCCAACGCCTGCCAGGCGGCAAGTGTTCTGGCGGACTCGAAGTGGCGCGGTTGCTGAGTTATCGGGTCGAGGAACGCAATAGATTGTGCAAGCAGCTGTAAGGGCTGGCTATAGTTGGGTTGTGCCGAATCTGACGGGTGCAACACGGGATAAATACGGTCATTAATAATCGGCGCGCCGAGGGCTGCCATGTGAGCACGCAACTGATGCTTTTGCCCGGTGAGCGGGCGCAGTAGGTAGCGCGCAAGCGAGCCGCTGACCGCGTCTATTTCAATGGCGGTTACCGCGTTGGCATCTCCAGCAACTGCCTGCATTTGCATGAAGGCTTCGCTCTCAATCAAGCGGCTGCGGTAGATGGTGGGTGCCATCAATTCGGCACGCCACGGTGCGATCGCCTGGTAGGTCTTTTCAATGCGTCGTTCGCGAAACATTTTTTGGTAGGCGTCGCGCGTATGCGGCTGAATCGTGAACAACACCAACCCCGCCGTGTCCCGATCAATGCGATGCATTGGCGCGAGTGTGTCGATGCCGAGCTTGCGCTTTAAGCGAACCAGCAACGTTTCCTGAACATAGCGACCGGTCGGCGTGACCGGAAGAAAGTGCGGCTTGTCGGCCACCACGATCAGGTCGTCCTGAAACAGCACGGTTTCTTGAAACGGA
>JACMNN010000089.1 GCA_014378555.1 Burkholderiales bacterium
AAGGTGATGGCGATGATCTTGTTGATGTCGATGCCCATCAAGCCAGCAACCTTTTGGTTCTCGGCCGTGGCGCGCTTCGCGGTGCCTATTTTGGTGTTGTGTACCAGCCAGAGCAGTGCGGCCATTAGCGCAACTGAGGCGAGCAAAATCACAATTTCGTTCATCGTCACGGTGACCACGCCAATGTTGATCGGATCTCGCGATATCAATTCCGGGAAGGTAAAGTAGTTGCGGCCAAACACCAGAATGGCGAGTTGCTGCAGCAGGATAGACACGCCAATCGCGGTGATCAGCGGGGCCAGTCGAGGCGCATTGCGCAGCGGTCGATACGCAATGCGTTCGATGGCTACGCCCACCACGGCGCAGACCACCATCGCCACCAAGATGGCAATCAGCAGTGCCAGCAGCGAGGGCACGCCCATCGACAGCAACCACTTCGACGCAAACACCGAAGTGAGTCCACCGATCATCACAATTTCGCCGTGCGCGAAATTGATCAACTGCAAAATGCCGTAAACCATCGTGTAGCCCAGAGCCACCAGCGCGTACACGCTGCCGACCACCAGACCGTTGACGATTTGCTGCAGCAATACGTCGATTGACATGAAATTCCCCGTTTAAATATTTATCGTTGAGGTTGAAATGAGCATCCTCCCTGAAAGCCGCATTCCCACGAATATTCTGTATTCTGCCCTTATTCAGGGCGTCTGCTCATGCTGAAAACGCTTACCTGTATTCGTGACCTGACAGCGCAGAGTAATGCACAAGCTATGCCATCAACAACGTGACGTTACCGCCCGCCGCTACCGTGTTGATGGTGATAGTTTGCTCCCCGCAAAAACGTGGCAAATAAAACGGCCCACCGGCCTTCGGCCCTGTGCCACTCAAGCCCTCACCGCCGAACGGCTGCACCCCGACCACCGCACCAATAATGTTGCGGTTGACGTACACGTTGCCGACGCGCGCGCGATGAGCGAGGCTCTCGGCCCGACTATCGATGCGGGTGTGAATGCCTAGCGTGAGCCCATAGCCCAACGCGTTGATCTGATCCATCACCACGTTGGGATCGCCTGACCAGCGAACGATTTGCAGCACCGGGCCGAAAATTTCCTGTTTCACGTCGGCAATGCTGCCAATCTCAAAGATGTGTGGGCCAATGATGTGCCGCGCGGCGTCAACGCCCGAAACTGCGGGTGCGGCCGTGAGCGGGGCGTTGGCCGCGAGTCTTGCCAGATGCGCGCTGATGCCATTAAACGCATCACGATCAATCAATGGGCCCACGTCGGTGGCCAGGTGCTGCGGGTCGCCAACGGCGAGCTCTTTAGCAGCACCCACCAGCATGTGAATCACTTTGTCGGCGATTTCCTCATGCAAACACAACAGCCGCAGCGCAGAACAGCGTTGGCCAGCCGACCGAAATGCGGACTGCACCACCGCATCTGCCACGTGTTCGGGCAACGCAGTGGAGTCCACCAACATCGCGTTGATGCCGCCGGTTTCTGCGATCAGCGGCACGATGGGGCCGTCTTTATTGGCGAGGCTGCGTTGGATGATTTTTGCGACCTGCGTGGAGCCGGTGAACACGATACCCGCCACTTTTTCGTGCGCGACCAGCGTGGCGCCGACCGTTTCGCCCAGACCTGTGACCAATTGCAAGGCATCCACTGGCACGCCCGCGGCATGTAACAAGCGCACCGCCTCGATGGCAACCACCGGCGTTTGCTCCGCCGGTTTGGCGACCACCGCATTGCCGGTCACCAGTGCTGCTGCGACTTGCCCCACGAATATGGCGAGCGGAAAATTCCACGGACTGATGCACACCCACACACCGCGACCCTGCAAACGCAGCACATTGTCTTCGCCGGTCGGGCCGGGCAGAATGATGGGCGCGCAAATACGCTCCGCCTCATCGGCGTAGTAGCGCAAAAAATCAATCGCTTCGCGCACTTCTGAAACAGCATCACCCCAAGTTTTGAACGCCTCCTTGACCAGCAACGCACAGAAACGCGGCAGATCCGACTGCATCGCGTCAGCGGCCTGTCGCAACAGCATCGCGCGGTGGGCGACAGGCACATCGCGCCATGCGGTGAACGCAAGGTGCGCGGTGCGCATGGCGTCAGCTGCTGCCTGCGTGGACGCATCATCGGGTCGTGTTACGTGCGCTGCCTCGAACGCGGCGAGCAACGGCGCACGCATCGCATCAACCGTCAGATCAACGCCAACGCTGTTGATGCGCGGCAACAAAATATCTTTCGGCAGCGGCAAATCCGTCGTCTCCACGACGACCAGCGGCGAGGCAAGCAGCTCGCTGATATCAACCGAGTCGTCAGAGAGTTGATGCACGAACGACGAGTTGGCGCCGTTCTCCAACAGGCGGCGCACAAGGTACGCAAGCAGGTCGCCATGCGAACCCACGGGGGCGTAGATGCGCACGGTTTGCTTGGGGTTTTCTGGGTTGCTATCGCGACAAATTTCGCGATACACGCCGGTTCCCATGCCGTGCAATCGCTGTAGCTCGAAGCGCGGTCGTTCATCCAATTGCAACGGCGCAGCAAACTGTTTCGCCATTTGAAAAATGGCGGCAATGGTGCCTGCGTTGTGGGTGGCGAACTGCGGAAAAAACACGTCACTCTGTTTGAGTAACGATGCCGCGCAGGCGAGATAGCTCGAATCCGAATGCTGTTTATGAGTGAACACCGGGTAGGCGGGCAAGCCCATCTCCTGCGCCCGCTTGATCTCGCTGTCCCAATACGCACCCTTGACCAGCCGGCACATCAGGCGCACCTTGTACTGCCTAGCGAGCGCGCCGACGTGCTCAATCAACTCAAGACTGCGGGTTTGGTAGGCCTGCAACGCTAAGCCAAAACCGCGCCATTGCGGGCAGGTCGCTTGCACCTGTTTGAGCAGCGCCTCGAACACGTCAAGCGACAGTTCGAGACGATCCACCTCCTCGGCGTCGATGGTGAGGTTTATCTGCGCGGCAGCAGCCATTTCACACAGTTGCCACACCCGCGGCACCAATTCGTTCATCACCCGATCATGCTGCGCATCTTCATAGCGCGGATGCAGTGCGGAGAGTTTGATCGAGATGCCGTCGGAGTCTTCGGGCGTATTTGCAACCCCATCCGTTCGCCCTCGCCCTGTTTGCAACGAAGGGTTTGACCCTTTGAGCGACGAATCAAACCCTTCGCGTTGCTCAGGGCGAACGGGAGTCATCGCGCGAATCGCGTGTTGGTAGCTGGCGAAGTAACGATCGGCGTCCTCCATGGTGCGGGCGCCTTCGCCGAGCATGTCAAAGCTGAAACGCAGATTGCTGGCGCCGCGACGCTGCGACTTCGCCTCATTGATCGCCTCTTCGATGGTCTGCCCAAGCACGAATTGCTTAGCGAGCAATTGCACAGCCCGAATCGTTGCGGCAACGACCGTTTTTGCGCCGAGCTTGGCCAGCAATCCAGGCGGATGATCGGCGTCAGGAAGCGTCTTTTTTGACAGTCCGATGACCGAGTTTGAAAGGCGCGACAGCAGGCCGTCGCCAGTGCCGTCAAATTTGGCGCGACCCAGTTGGTCGGCCGTCAGCGCGATAGCGGTCGCCGAATCTGGCACTCGCAACAACGCCTCGGCGAGCCGCATCAGCGCCAGGCCCTCGGGCTTAGAGATGGGGTATTCCTTGAGCAAACTCTCCATTGCCCAGAACGGCGGCGGGTTGTCGCGCACCGCTGTCACCCATGGTCGTGCGGCTTCGATGACTTGCGGCCAATCGAGCGTATCGGAGGCGGCGGCGGCGGCGACATTACGGCGGACGATCGCCAGTTCTTCACGGTAGGGGTGGGGCAGGCGCATGATGACTCGCTCTAGGTCAGAGAAACTCTGGATTTTCCGAATAAGAAACTATGTTATTTGCGTTTTTATTTAATTACTCACTAAACTTTGTGCTTCTCGCAGAATAATATTTGGTAAACATGCCTGAAATTGACGCCATTGATCGAAAGATTCTGATCGCGCTGCAACTCGACGGTCGCATCAGCAATTTAAAGCTCGCCGAAGCCGTATCGTTGTCGCCTACCGCGGTGCTCGCGCGCACGCAGCGGCTGCAGCGCGACGGCTTTATCGTGGGATACACGGCAAAGCTCGATGCAGCAAAGCTTGGCTGTGGCATGACCGTATTCGTGGAGGTGCTGTTGGATCGCACCACGCCAAACATCTTCGATGCGTTTAAGGCCGCCGTGTTGACGCATCCTGAGATCAGCGAATGCCACATGGTGGCGGGCGGATTCGATTATTTGATCAAGCTGCGGGTGCGCGACATGGAGGCGTATCGCGACTTCGCGAGCCGCAGGCTATGGCAATTTCCCGGCGTGCGCGAAACGCGGACGTATGCTGTGATTGAAGCGGTGAAGGACGGCGGGCCGCTGCCGATTTAGCCGACATGAACAGGCGTAGTGCACATACAACTTTTCAAGCACAGCCCTTTTAATGCAAGCTTAGCCGCTAATACCGTCTACTGTTGACTTTCAGTGAAAACGGCGTTGGCCCCAATATTTAAAGGGCTTAAGAAAGAAAGCTGTACAAAAAACGAACTAAAAAAACGGCACCCGAAGGTGCCGTTTTTGCGAAGCTAAAAGAATTACTTCTTCTTTTCTTCTTTAGCTGGAGCTGCTACAGGAGCGGCGGCGGCTGGTGCTGGTGCAGCTGCTGGAGCGGCTTCAGCAGGGCCACCGACGATTTGAACGGTTTCCCATTTTCCGCCTTTGACCATAAACACGGTCACAGCGCCGTCTTTGATGTCGCCCTTGTCGTCGAAC
>JACMNN010000003.1 GCA_014378555.1 Burkholderiales bacterium
CGACGCTTGCAGTGGTTCGCCACGCTGGTCGAGCCGGTGATGATCATCGTGCTTGGCGGCGTGGTGCTGGTGCTGGTGCTGGCCGTGATGCTGCCGATCGTCACGCTTAATTCAGCGATTCGTTAGCGCCGTTGCCGGTTGTTGGTTGCCGGTTGCCGAGGGTGCGGCCAAGGCCACGCGTTCAGCAACCAAGCCGCTATTCATCTCGATAAAAACGGTAATACAGTTTTTCGTTTTTAAACGGATGTTCGTCGGCGACATGGTGTGCGATGGACAGATCGATCAAGCGCTGCCCCACGCTCAGCGCTTGGTTCAGCGTGTAACCCTGCGCTTGCATCCAGTCGACCGCCTCTGAGCCTACGAAAACTTTGTTGTATTTGGTACCCAGGTGCGACCGGTCGGCGACTGCAAAGCCCGCATCGCTCCGGATAAGCGAATAAAAGCGCTCAATCGACCAACTTGACGGGTTTTGCGTCACGCGGAAAAACAAACCTTGGTCGGCAAATGGTTGCTCGCGCGCGACGTGATAAATCAATCCTGCTGCTTGCAACGCCTGCCCAATCGCAATGGCTTTTTCGCGCGACACACGCAGCGCGCGCTCGATCCAGGTTACGCCTTCGCTGGCGACGAAACACTCGGGATAAATACGCAGGCGATAGCGGCGGTCCACGATATCCGCGCCGCCCGATCGCTGCATTCGAAATGCCAGCGCCGGTAAATCTACGCCATCCGCCTCGGCGTCAGCCACTAAGCGAGCATTGACGTTGGCGGTGTTGGTTTGCGCCGCTGCGCGTAAGTAGGGGGCCACGCGGCGCGATGCAGCGGCGGCCTTTTCGTCGTCGTCGAACAGCGCGGCAAACAATCGCTCACCGGTGGCCGCCCAGCGCCACGGATTGATTTGCGCGACGATTACATTCGCACCAGCCAACTCGGCCCACACTTTCGTGGGCTCATCAATATGATGCGTTGCCGAGGCGATCAGGCCGATTTTCGCGGCTGGAAAATACCGGCGCACGCGGGCGCAGGCGTTGGCTAGTCGAATGCCCGCTTGCGCTAGCGTGGCTAAGTCAAACACGACTAGCACCGCTGTGTCGTCGGTCGGCTTTTCCAGCTTGCGGTTTAAATCGGTGGCATCAGCAAACGCATCCAGCGTGCAGCCGAACGCGTCCGATGACGCGCGCATCAACGCCAGCGTGATCGGATCGCTCGACAACAAAAGAATTTTGATCACGCTACTCACTCCGACTGTTTGATTTCTTCCGGCCAGTAGGGTTCACAACAACAGCACTACGTCGGCCGCATCGCCAAGATCGGCTACAAATACGTAACGCCCTATTCCTACCGCAAGATTCGCCATGCTATTACGCAATGCCACCGACGCCGACCTTCCCGCCATCCAGTTGATCTACGCCCATTGGGTGAACCACGGCACCGGAAGCTTTGAGCTTACGCCTCCGACGGTGGACGACATGCTGATGCGGCGCGCTGATGTGCTGGCCAAGGGCATGCCTTATTTGGTGGCGGAGGTGGCAGGCGCGGTGCAAGGCTTTGCCTACGCCAACTGGTTTCGACCTCGTCCTGCCTATCGCTTCAGCGTTGAAAACTCGGTGTACATCCACCCAGAAGCGTGCCGGGGTGGCGTGGCGCGGCTGCTAATGGCCGAGCTGATGACGCGCTGCGAACAGGCCGGCGCCCGACAAATGATCGCCGTAATCGGCGACTCCGCCAACACCGGCTCGATCGGCCTGCACACGGTGATGGGCTTTCGCCACATCGGCACCATGCACTCCACCGGCTGGAAATTTGATCGCTGGTTGGATACGGTGTTTATGCAGCGCCAGTTAGGCGCGGGGGACAGCAGCGCACCGGCTTTAACGTCATGAATCGCGCAAATGGTGTGATGCGGATGCTGCTTTGCGCGCTGCTAAGCGTAAGCGCAGCTGTCAGCTTCGCACAAGATCAAGCTCCAGAAGCCGCCTCCGGGCTTCTTAACAAGCTTGCCGTAAGCTTCAAGCACCAGGCGGTCGCCGCTGCCAATCCGCTGGCGGCTGACGCGGGCCACGCAATGCTGAAGCTTGGCGGCAGCGCGGTAGACGCGATGATTGCCACTCAACTAGTGCTTGGCTTAGTCGAGCCGCAAAGCTCCGGTTTGGGTGGTGGCGCGTTTTTGCTGGTTCACGATGGCAAAACCAAAAAACTCACCACCTTCGATGGACGCGAAACCGCGCCTGCTTCGGCCACGCCCGATTTATTCATCGGCAGCGACGGTCTGCCGATGACGTTCTACGACGCCGTGGTGGGCGGCAAAAGCGTAGGCGTGCCGGGCACCGTAGCGCTGCTGGCCGAAGTGCACGCAAAGCACGGCAAGCTGCCTTGGAAGGCGCTATTTCAACCCGCCATCAGGCTTGCTGAGCGCGGATTTCCGATCAGTCGTCGCCTCAATACGCAAATTTCTGCCGATCGATTTTTGTCACGCGACCCAGCGGCGCGGGCCTATTTTTTTGATGCAGCGGGTGCGCCGTTAGCGGTCGGCTTTCTACGCAAAAATCCGCAATACGCGGCCACGCTAAAAGCCATCGCAGCCCGGGGACCGTCCGCGTTCTACGCGGGCGAAATCGCCGCAGACATCGTGGCTGCTGTGCGCACGCATGCCAACCCCGGCGGCATGACTGAGGACGATTTCGCCGCCTATCGCGTCATTGAGCGTGAGCCCGTGTGCGGCGCCTATCGCAGCTTGCGGGTGTGTGGCATGGGGCCGCCCTCATCCGGCGGGCTCGCAGTCGCGCAAATTTTGGCCATGGTGGAGCGCTTTCCATTGTCGCGCAGGGGGCCGAACTCAGCCGTCAGCGTGCACGTGATCACCGAGGCTGGGCGGCTTGCCTATGCCGATCGCAATCGCCTCACCGCCGACCCAAAATTTGTGCTGCCACCACGGCTCATGCTCGATCCCGACTACGTCAAATCGCGCAGTGAA
>JACMNN010000090.1 GCA_014378555.1 Burkholderiales bacterium
CCGCAGGCAACCGCGAAAGCCAGCGCCTGCTGACGCAGTACCGGAATTCCCACCAAGTGCGCCGCCGTGCGCTGCATGGAGGCGGCGCGCCAGGCGAGTCCCGTACGCGAGGTGGCGAGCCAGTGGGCAAGACTCAACGTCAGCACAACGGTAATCACCGCCAGCAGCAGCCGGTCGCCGCGAACTTGTAGGCCCGCGACTGTCCATTCGGCGCTGGCAGCGAGGCTGGGGAAGACGTTGAGATGCTGTGGCAGCAGGTTTATAGCCAGTTGTTCCAGCTGCATCCAAATGGCAAAGCTTGAGGCCAAAGCAACCACCTCGCGAGCATCGAAGCCGAGGCTCGTCGCGCTGCCACGCGTTGCACCGTCGTGCGCGTTGTCTTGGCTGGGGGCGAAGCACAGTCGCTCGACATAGAGCCCGATTAATGCGGCGAGCGCCACCACGCACAGCGCAACAACCCAAACTGGCGCACCAACCTTGATGAACAGCCACGAGCCGACGTACGCCGCCAGCATCGCACCGGCGCCGTAAGCTAGGTTCAGGCGGCGCAGCGTGCCGAAGGTCAGCGCAATGCCGATGCCCACCAAGGCGTAGCTTGACCCATCAAGCCAGCCGTCGAGCGTGCGCTGCAAAAAGTTCACGCCGGCGCGTCCCTATTGCTCAAGCCGCTCGACGTTTGCCGAGATAGGCGCGCTGAATCACATCATCCCCGCTCATCTCTCCGGGATTCCCCGAGAAGGTCACGAGCCCTTGCTCCATCAGGTAGAAATGATGGGCGACCTTTAGCGCCATGTGCGCGTTTTGCTCGACCAGGAAGATGCTGACGCCTTCACCGTGCAGTTGCCGGATGATCTCAAAAATTTCGGCGACCACCAGCGGTGCCAAGCCCACCGAGGGCTCATCCATCAGCAGCAGGCGCGGACGCGACATCAGTGCCCGCGCGACGGCCAGCATTTGCTGCTCGCCACCCGAAAGCGTGCCGGCCGATTGCTCGATCCGTTCCTTCAAGCGTGGGAAGCGCACGAACATCTTGTCAATATCGTCGCGGATAGCGGCGCGGTCGCGGCGGCGGTAGGCGCCGGCCATCAGGTTCTCGCGCACCGTGAGCGCCGGGAATACCAGGCGATTTTCGGGCACCAGTGCCAGCCCCCGAGCGACGATGTCGGCGCACGACTTGCCCACCAGTTCTTCGTTTTCGAAGCGGATGGACCCGGCCTTCGGCTTAAGAATGCCCGCGATCGTCAACATCAAAGTTGACTTGCCCGCACCGTTCGGCCCGAGCAGGCAGGTGACTTGGCCGGCGCCAGCCTGCAACGAGACGCCCTTCAGTGCCTCAATTTTTCCGTAGGCCGTAGCCAATCCGTTAATGCTGAGCATGGCAGTTCCTGGTCAAGTGGTTGCGGTGGCCTCGGCGCCGAGATAGGCGCCGCGCACCGCTGCATCGTTCTGTACCTGCGCGGGCGTGCCTTCGGCAATCTTGCGCCCAAAGTTGAGCACCGCGATGCGGTCGCACACCGCCATCACCAGTTCCATGTGGTGCTCGATCAGCAGAATGGTGCGGCCTTGGTCGCGCAGCGAGCGGATGCGTGCGTCAAGTTCGTCGATTTCCTCGGCGTTCATGCCGGCAGCGGGTTCGTCGAGCAGTAGCAGCTCGGCGCCTGAGGCTGCCGCCCGCGCCAGTTCTAAACGTCGCTGTTCACCAAAAGCAAGGTTGCCGGCCAGCACGTCGGCCTTGCCGGCCAGTCCACTGAACGCGAGCAGCTCTTGCACCTCGTCGCGCGCCGTTCGGCCAGACGCCAGCCAGCGTTTGCGCAGTCCGGTCCAGCCACTGTCGCGCACCACGTGAGCAGCCCACACGTTCTGCCACACGCTCAGATTGGCGAATAGGCGGATATTTTGGAAGGTGCGAGCAATGCCTACGGCGGCACGCTCGTGGGTGCTGCGCTGCGATAGATCAATGCCGTTGAAGGTAAGGCTTCCGCTGCTCGGCTTATACAAACCGGCGATGACGTTCACGGTGGTGCTTTTGCCAGAACCATTCGGGCCAATCAGCCCAAGTATCTCGCCCTTGTGCACGCTGAGGTCCAGCTGGTCAAGCGCCTTGACGCCGCCAAAATTTCGGCTGAGTTGGCGCAGCTCAAGCATGGGTTTTGCCCCCGGTTGTTGGCGCTGCGGGTCTGTCAAATCGGATGGAGCGGGCAAACCAGCGCCCAATGGGTGAGGTGATGATGCCGCTTGGGCGCAACAGCATTACCAGCAAAATGAGCGCGCCAAACAGCAGGCTGCGCCAGTCGCCCAGAACGCGCAATCCCTCGATCAGAAATCCTTGAATGAAGATGACGGCCAGTACCGTGCCCCAAAGGCTTGCGAGCCCGCCGAGGATTGGGTAGGCGATGGCGAAGGTGGCCAGCAGAATGGTGAAGTTGCCGTGTTCGATGTGGGTGACCTGATGGGCAAAGATGCCGCCAGACAGGCCAGCAATGGCGCCGCCAATGCCGAACGCTGACACCTTGGCGGCCGTTAGGTTGATGCCCACGCTTTGTGCGGCCACTTCATCCTCGCCCACCGCGCGCCATAGCGTGCCGATGCGGCTGCGGTCGAACCAGGCCAGGGCCAGCATGACCGCTGCCACTAGACCCCAAATCAAAATCAGAATTTCGATCGACGACCAGCCGTTGCTCGGAAAGTAGCGAATGCCGCCGAAGCCGAGACTGCCGTCAGGTCCTACCGGCCCCGAGCCGGTGTTGACGCGCCACGTTAAATTGAAGCACACCAGCCGCACGATTTCGGCAAACGCCACGGTCGCAACCACCAGCATCAGGCCCTTAACCCGCAGCGCCGGAAACCCGACCGCCACCGCAACTGTGGCGGAAATCAGCGCCGCCGCCGGAAGTGCCACGCCCAGTGGCCAACCGGCCATGGTGGTCAACATGCCCGAGGCGTACGCGCCGATGGCGAAAAAGCCGCCCTGCGCCAGACTCACTTGGCCGGTGTGCAGCAGGCACCAAGCAGACAAGCCGAGCAGCGTATGCACGCCGATGACCTGAGCTAGGCCGAGATAAAAATCCATAGGGCCGCCTTTTTTTAGTCGCGCCCGGCCGGCGGCGGGAACAGGCCACCGGGACGAAACACTAGAAACGCAAACAGCAGCAGCATCACGTAGATGTCGCGCTCGCTCACACCACGCAGGTACTGAAACAGATTCTCCGCACCGCCCACGACCAAGCCCGCAATGATCGCGCCCGGAATGCTGCCGAGGCCTCCGATCACCGTGACCACCAGCCCCTTAACCGTGAGCGGTAGCGTCAGCAGCGGCGACAGCACGCCAATGGCGGCACCGGCCATGGCGCCGGCGGTGCCGCCAAGAAATCCGGCGATCACGAAGGTGCTCATGTTGGTGCCCGTGATGCTCATGCCGCACAACTGGGCAGCGACCGGCTGCTGCGACACCGCGCGAGTAGCCAAGCCCAGCCGGGTGCGTTTAAGCAGCAACGTCAACCCGATCATCACTAGGCAGCCGAACCCAAACACGAACAGCAGATCGCTACGCAGCGACAGCGGCCCGATGTCGATATTGGCGCCGACAAACATGGCCGGATAGTTCTGCGGCATGCCGGCGGTGATGTGCACGATGGCCTCGTCGATCAACAGCAGCATTCCCACCGTCGACATCAACGTGGCCAACGGCTTGTTCAGCGGCAGCAAATGAAAGCAGATCAAATAGACCAACGCACCCAACACCCCGCCGACCAGCGCTGCGGCCACATACACCAGCGCCGGAGGTGCTGTCTGCACGATCAGCAGGCTGACGTAGGCCGCCGCCACTGACGCTGCCGCATACGACAAGTTGATCTTGTTCATCACCCCAAAGATGAGCGTGAAACCGATGCCGATCAGCGCATAGATGCTGCCGAACAGCACACCATCGATCAGCGACTGACTCAGGTCGAGCAGGTTGTTGTAGTTCATTTGCAAAAGCGGTGAGATTCAAGAATGGCCGTCCACAAAGGACGGCCGCGCTGCGACTTGACGCGCGACGTCAAGCTCAGGGCTTATGCGCGACGATCCATTCACCACCCTTGGCCTGCACGAACAGAAACGGCTTGATCGCCTCGCGGTCAGCGCCGCGATTCACCGGCCCGAGCAGGCCAACGGTTTGCTTGAGACCGGCCAGGCCCTCGCGCATCTTGACCCGATCAGCGGCGACTGTTTCTGGCTTGCCCATGATCTTCTGGCGCTCGATCACATCCTTGAGCACAAACATGTTCTCCCAGGCCGCGGCGTTGTGCAGGTCCATGTTGACGTTGAAAGCTTGAACGGCCTTGGCGGCGGTCTTCGCCTCTGGCGTCACCGGCGCGAAGCTGGTTGGGATGTAGATGCCTTCGGCCTGCTGCGCGCAGCCCTGCAACGTCTCCATGCTCGACGAGCTGGTTAGGCCAATCAGCATTTTGGGTTTGACGCCCTGGCGCTGCATTTCTTTGAGCACGCCGCAAGTAGTGAAGGGGTGTGCTGAGATGGCCACCACGTCGGCGTTGGCGCGCTTCATCTCACGCACCTGGGTGGCAAAACTGGTGTCAGCCAGTAGCCATTCGCTCTGGCCGGCGACCTCAAGGCCCGCCTTGGTAGCGTTGTCTTTCATGATGTTGTAGGTGGCGTTGCTGTGGGCAAAATCCTTCTCAACGCCGCCCCACACGGTTTTAAGATCTTTGCGCGTTGAAGCAACCCATTCAAACATCGACTTGTACATCGCGGCTTCGCTTGGCACATTGCGGAACGACCACTCGGAAATGGAGGCCAAACCGCCCTTGGCTGCGACGTCGGTGTAGATCGGGAATTGCAGCCCCGAATCGCTGGCGTCGCCCGCTTTCTTCTGCAGAATGCCGAACAACGGCTCGGCCACGTTGCTGCAGGTTGGGCCATTGACGACAATCGCATCCGGCTGTGAAGCAACACGGCGCAGCGCGTTAATGCCTTCCTCAGCGCTACAACGGTCATCAAGATACTCGATAACCATGCGTGCCTTGACGCCGTCGCCCATGGTGACCCCGCCGGTCTTGTTGATCTGGTCGGCTGCGGCCTTCATCGCGGCCTCACTGTTGAGACCAAAGATGCGCACCACACCACTCTTGGCGCCAATGCCGTAAATTTTGACGGTGCGCTCTTGCGCGTTGGCGGCAGGCGCGGTCAGCGCGAAGGTGCCGAGCACAGCGCCGACAAGAAGGGTGAGTCGAAACTGCATGATTTTTGAATCCTTTGATGGGGTGGCGGCAGACTTAAACGGATAGCGTTATTGACCACCCCGTCATGCCGCGAATATTAGAACCAGGCTTGGGGACCTGGAAGTGGAACTTCAGCAATGCCCTCTTCGCAACAAACGAAGGCACGCTGCGACCGATGAGCAAGCCGTTCTTGGTCATCGCTCCCCAAGCCATCCGTGCTTAGGGCGAAATGATGTTGACCCGCAATTGCATGATGCGGGTTTGCCCAACATCAAAATGATCGCGCCACCACTCGCCAAAGCTTAGGCGGGCAGGGCGCCCAATTGCTTCAGCATGCCCAAGTTATCAAGCAGTGCCCAGTGCTCAATCAACACGCCGTCGCGGATCTGAAACAGATCCAGCACGTCGATGTCAATCTTGCGTCCGGTGGCGGCCATGTCGCCGAACGCCCCGGTGTGCGTGGCTTGCACGCGCAGTCGCACCAGCACCTTCTCGCCCTCTGCCACGAAGTCGAGCAGCGGAATTTGCATGTCGGGAAACGCTGGCAACAGCACGTCGTGTAGCTGGGCCACGCCTGCAGGACCACGTACTTCGAATGGCAGTCCCGGGTCGTGCCGAACGAAGTCGGCATGGATATGGCGCGCCATCCAGTCGGTGTCCCCGGCAAGGAAGGCGGTGAAGTAGTCGCGGCAAAGTTGTTTGTTGGATTCGAGGCTCATAGTTTTTTACTTTTTAGTGAAATGAAATTTGCGATCAGGCTGTGATCAGGCCGCAGTCACCACGTAACCCAGCCGCGGAAAGTGGACGTGCAGATCGCCGGCCACAGCATCCATCCGGTGGATCACAATCTCGCTGTCGCTGGCGGCCACCAGCGTGCCGCTGACCGGCACCCGTGCGTTGTCGTCAGGGGTCACCGTCACCGCGCCGCCCGCAAGCAAACCCTCGGGATTGGATTGGCCATGCAAGTGAATTGGCGTCACGGGCTGGCTATCGCGAGCCACGTCAAAGGCCTGCTGCTCAGTCATGGCCTCGGGCCGGCCATGGCCCAATGCCTTCACGCGGTCGTACCAGGGCAGCAGCGGGAGCAGGCCGGCGAGCGCATCCACCGCAGGTGGGCAGTTGTTGCGCAGCAAACTGATGGTCTGGTAGCAAGTCAGGTCGAGCGCGCCGGGGGCGTCGCCAAAGAGGAAGTGTCGACCATCGGCCAACGCGCACTTGAGCCAGGCGTTTTGTGCGTGCAGTTGCTGTAAATGCACCGGTAGGTCGGGCGCCATCGCGGACTTAGAAATGTCGAACCCAAGATAGCCCTCCTGACGGTCTTTGACAAACTCGGCCGGGAACTGGTCGCCGATAAAGTGTGACAGCACGCCAATGGTGGGAATCCACATTGCCCGGTCCCACGCGAACGACAGTCCACGCGCCAGCCCTTCACTTCCTGCTGGGTACAACCCCGGCGATTGTGGTGGCGGGAACAACCGCTCGAGGGTGGGCAGAATTAGATGCGTATCGCAATAAATGTCGGCGCCAACCTGCAGCACCGGTGCCCGGCGGTAGCCACCGGTCAATGGCGCGAGCAGCGGACGAGGTGGCGCGGGTGGAATGTCCACCGAGCGCCAGGCAAGGCTTTTCAGGCCCAGCGCAGCGCGGACTTTTTCGGAGAACGTCGACAACGCGTAGTGATGAAGAATGATCTCGGGCATGTCTTTTCTCTTGGTTCGTAACGGGAATAGAAATTTAACGGTCAGCCCCGTCGGACACCCCGTCATACTCGGATTATTCGAGACACGCTTCAACGCGCGGAAGTAGAAGTTAAGCAATGCGCTCTTCGCAATAAACGAAGGCGGTCGAAGTATTCGTTTGTTGCGAAGCCTCAGTTGCCGCAAAGTTGATTCCGCGCATCAGGCGCCAGCGCTAAGCTCATCGGCATGCAAAAACGCCCACCCGTTCCCGCCAGCGCTCAGGTTAACCGCAGCTACCTCTTCGTCCCCGGTGACCGCCCAGAGCGCTTTGACAAAGCTTTAGCGAGCGGTGCCCATGCGGTCATCCTCGACCTCGAAGATGCCGTCACGCCGGCACACAAACTGACCGCCCGAGTCGCCATGCGCGAATGGCTTTTGCAGACCGAAGCTCGTGTTTGGTTACGGGTCAACCCGTCGGATACGGCTTGGCATGACGAAGACTGCAAGCTGCTTGAGTTGGCGGCAGTGTGCGGCGTGATGGTGCCGAAGGCGCAGGACCCGGCAGCGCTCGCCCGCCTTGCCAGCGCACTGCGGCCAGAGCAATCGATTATTCCGCTGATCGAATCGGTTGCCGGCTGGTTTGATGCGTTAGCGTTAGCAAAGGTGCCCCAAGTGCACCGCCTGGCGTTCGGCTCGATGGACTTCATGGTGGACTCCGGCATTCAGGGTGACGGCGAAGAACTCGATGCGGTGCGCACTCAACTGGTTTTACTGTCGCGCCTCGCCGGTGTGCTGTCGCCGATTGATGGCGTTTCACTGGCCATTGATGACGCCGAGCAATTGGCGGTAGACGTGCGCCGTTCCCGACGTTACGGCTTTGGTGCCAAGCTGTGCATTCACCCGAAGCAAATCGCGGTGGTGCACAACGGCTTTACGGCAACCGCGCAGGAGATTGATTGGGCGCATCGAGTGGTGAGCGCGCTGGCCAGCAATCCGCTGGGTGCGATCACCGTAGACGGCAAGCTGGTCGACAAGCCGATCGCGATGCGGGCGCAAGCAATCCTTGATGAAGCGCCAACCGGTAGTCGTTAATGGCGCATGCGGCCGACCTACCCAACTTCGCTAAAAATGCCTCCCCGATCATCTCGGTGGAAACCCAAATATTCTTGCCTTAGGAGCACACCATGACCCAACTACACGGAAAAATTGCACTGATCACCGGCGCTGCGGCTGGATTTGGCGAGGGCATCGCCCGCCTGTTTGTCGCGCACGGCGCTCGGGTGATGATTGCCGACATCGACGGCGTCAAAGCTGCGCAAGTGGCCGCAGACCTCGGACCCGCAGCGCGCGCGATCGCTTGTGACGTATCCAAATCGGTCGACGTGCATGCGGCCGTGCAGGCTTGCGTTGATGAATTTGGCATACCGGATATCGTGGTTAACAACGCGGGTACCACTCACCGCAGCCAACCGATGCTCGACGTAGATGAGGCAACCTTCGACCGCGTCTTCAACGTCAACGTCAAATCTATTTTTCACATGTCGCACGCGGTCATACCGCTGATGCGCCAGCGCCGACAAGGCTCGATCATCAACATCGGCTCCACCGCCGGCATTCGCCCGCGCCCAGGCTTAACTTGGTACAACGCGTCAAAGGGGGCGGTGAACCTGATGACCAAATCGATGGCTGCCGAACTTGGCCCCGACAACATCCGCGTCAACGCCATTTGCCCGGTGATGGGTGTTACCGCGCTGCTCGAACAATTCCTCGGTGCGGCGGACACGCCAGCGAACCGCGCCAAAGTAGTGGCCGGCATTCCACTGGGCCGACTGTCGACGGCGGAGGACGTGGCGCAAGCGGCACTCTACTTGGCGAGCGATGCATCAAGCTTCATCACCGGCGTCGAGTTGCCGGTGGATGGTGGCCGAACCATTTAATTAGCGGCGGACAGCGGCGCTGCTGACAGGCGCAGCTTTGCGGAGGCGGCCGGATAGCGAAGTTTCAAAACGCGGGGCTGCGTAGCAGGGGACAATTGCAACACTGCAATACTCCCAGCCGCAACCGGATCTTCAGACATGCTCCCTGACATTGACTCCTTGGCGTTGTTTGTTCGCGCCGCCGAACTGCGCAGCCTGACCAAAGCCGCCGAAGCCTCGCACATCGGACTGGCCGCCGCCAGCCGCCGCATGGCGCTGCTGGAGCACCGCTTCAAAACGGCTCTGCTTGAGCGTTCGTCTCGAGGTGTCGAAGTCACACCCGCCGGCGCCTCGCTGCTGCCGCATGCCAAAGCCCTTCTGGTCGCCATGAACCACATGCAGGCGGACATGCGCGATCATGCCGATGGCCGAAAAGGGTCACTGCGCATTCTCGCTAACACCTCAGTGATGACTGAATCCCTGCCTGATGACTTGGCGGCATTTGCACAAGTCAGCCCCGATGTACGGTTGGTGGTTGAGGAGCGCTGGAGCCGTGAAATTGTTCCCGCGTTGCTGGCGGCTGAAGCCGATCTCGGGATCGTGGTCGAAGGCATCAGCACTGAGGGCTTGGACACGTTTGTGTATTGCACCGACCGGGTGGCTGTGGTGATGAAGCCCGACCACATCCTGGCCACCGTGCCGGAAATGAACTTTACCGATGTGCTGGAGGCTGAATTGATTGCATTGGAGGGTGGCTCATCGATGATGCGACTGCTGGCCGAAAATGCCATGATTGCTGGACGCACGATGCAGCTGCGGGTTCAAGTTCGCAGCTTTGAGGCGGTGTGCCGGATGGTTGACGCCGGCCTCGGCGTCGGTCTGCTGCCTTATGAGGCGGCCAATGTTTTGGGCAAAGGCTTGGGCCTAGTGGTGCGCCCGCTTACTGAAGAGTGGTCCGAGCGACGCATGCTGCTGTGTGTGAAGAAAGAGCGTTCTGGCAATACCTCACTGGCCAAACTGTTGGACTTCCTGAGCTCGCGAGACCACCGGGGCGTCTAAGCGCGCTCGCGCGCCGTTACGTCGAAAGCGCCGCCGCTGCCGTTCCCTCAACGGTCGTGTCCTGGCTGACATCGCATCGCACCAAGCCCGTAAGCCCCAGCGGACGGCCGGTTCGAAATTCAACAAGTCGGCGTTGCCGAAATCCCCATGGACAGTGCCACGGCTAGGCGAAAAAATGCATCATTGAACGCGCTCCTGTTTTCGTGTTCTGCGATTGCTTTTTACCTAGTCAACCATGCACAATATTAATTCTGAGCTTTATCCTAGCGCCATCGGTCAGCACACCGGGCAGCCGCGCTACGGCCACCTCATCGGCAACGTTTGGGTTGACAGCAGTGCAGCCCCGCTGCCGGTGCTCGCACCGGCCACCGGTCAGGGCTTCGCTTGGATCGCCAGTGGCGGCAGCGCTGAAATCGACGCGGCCGTTGCCGCAGCACGTGCTGCGCTTGACGGTGCATGGGGGCAAGTCACCGCAACCGAGCGCGGCCGCTTGATGCAAAAATTTAGTGCGCTGGTGCTTGCCAACGAAGAGCGTCTGGCTTGGGTTGAGGCGCACGACACCGGCAAGCCGATCTCACAAGCCCGTGCCGACATCCGAGCCGTGGCCCGCTATTTCGAGTTCTACGGCGGCGCGGCAGACAAAATTCATGGCGAAGTTATTCCCTACCTGAACGGCTACAACGTCAGCGTGGTGCGCGAGCCGCTAGGCGTTACCGCACACATTACACCGTGGAATTATCCGGCGCAGATGTTCGGTCGCACCCTCGCACCCGCGCTGGCCATGGGCAACGCCACCGTGCTCAAGCCAGCTGAAGAAGCCTGTTTGATTTGCCTGGAAATGGGCGCGTTGGCGGTCGAGGCTGGATTTCCAGCCGGCGCGTTAAACATTGTGACCGGCCTGGGTGAACAGGCCGGCGCCGCACTGACGCGGCATCCTGGTATCAATTTTGTGTCGTTCACTGGCTCCCCGGAAGTCGGTCGCTTGGTGCAGGAATCCGCAGCCATCCATCATGTGCCAGTAGTGCTTGAGCTGGGCGGCAAGTCGCCACAAGTGGTTTTTGCCGACGCCGATTTGGAGGCTGCTGCCACCACCGTGTGCAAGGCCATCACCCAGAACGCCGGACAAACCTGCTCGGCGGGCAGTCGCGTGCTGGTTGAGCGCAGCGTGGTCAACACCTTCACCGCACTGCTGCAAGCGCGGTTTGCTGCGGTGCGTATCGGCACACCCGAGGAAGACGTCGATCTCGGACCACTGATTAACCGGACGCAACAACAAAAGGTGCTCGCATTTATCGAAAACGCGCAGCGCGACGGTTTGCCGCTGGTGGCACAAGCGACCGTTCCGGCAGCTTTAAAAGACGGCTTTTTCGTACCGCCGTCGGTGTTCGGCCCGGTACCGGCCAACAATGCACTGGTCTGCCAAGAGGTCTTCGGCCCGGTGCTGGCGATCCAGGTGTTTGACGACGAAGAGGAAGCTGTAGCCCTGGCCAACGGTACCGAGTTTGGTTTGGTGGCGGGTGTCTGGACGCGCGATGGTGCGCGACAACAACGCATGGCGCGGCGCATCGTTTCCGGTCAGGTTTTCATCAACTGCTACGGTGCTGGCGGTGGCGTCGAGCTGCCCTTTGGCGGCACCAAGCGCAGCGGTCACGGTCGAGAAAAAGGCCTGATGGCGCTCGAGGAAGTCAGCACCACCAAAACGATAGTGAACTACTACGCGTAACGCGGCACTTCCTATTACTGAACCCGAGGCAATCGAGACCCACATGAATAGCAAACCCCTTGAAGGCTTGATTGTCATCGCGCTTGAGCAAGCCGTTGCCGCGCCTTATTGCTCAAGCAAGCTCGCTGATGCCGGCGCCCGTGTCATCAAAATAGAGCGGCCCGAGGGTGATTTTGCGCGCGGCTACGACAGCGCCGTTTTTGGCGAGTCGTCGTATTTTGTGTGGATCAATCGCGGCAAAGAATCGGTTGCATTAGACCTACGCAGCGAGGACGGCAAGGCAACCTTGCACGATCTGATTGCAGCGGCTGACGTGTTCATCCAAAACCTCGCACCGGGAGCCGCTGGGCGCTTGGGTTTTGGTTCTGAAGCGCTGCGCCAAGCGCATCCTAGGCTTATCACTTGCGACATTTCTGGTTACGGCGAATCCGGCCCGCTGCACCTACTCAAGGCTTACGACTTGCTGGTACAGGCGGAAAGCGGCCTAGTGGCGGTGAGCGGTACGCCGGGTCCGTGGGGTCGCATTGGTGTCTCGATTTGCGACATCACTGCGGGCATGAATGCGCTAATCGGCGTTCAGCAGGCGCTGTTGCAGCGCGAGCGCACGGGGCATGGCAGCGGCGTGAAAGTGTCGCTGTTCGATTCCGCTGCCGAGCTCATGGCCGTACCCTATCTGCAGGCTCGCTACGGCAGCGGCGCTCCGGAACGCGTCGGCCTCAAGCACCCGAGCATCGCACCGTACGGTGCGTTCACCTGCAGCGAGGGTCGGGAGTTGGTGCTTTCGATTCAGAACGAGCGTGAATGGCGAACCTTCTGCAAGGTTGTGCTCGATGACGAAAGTATTGCCACTGACCCACGCTACGTCGATAACCGCGCCCGCACCCAGAACCGCACCCTATTGGACGGCGCTGTACAGGCGGTGTTTGGTCGGCTCACCTACGCTGAAGCGGTGGACCGATTGACTGAGGCGCAAACGGCCTACGGCGCCATCAACTCAGTGCACGACCTGATCAGCCACCCGCAGTTGCGCACGCGCGAGATGATGGTGGGCGGTCGCTCGGTGCAGGTGCCCGCGTCACCCGCTGTCACCGAATGGGACGATGCCGTTTTTCGCTCAGTGCCAGCGATCAATGAGCATGGCGATCTGCCGGTTCGGGAACGCATAAAGCCAGCGTAGCCAACGCGGTCGAAGCTGATGCGTGTTGTCGCTGGTTGGTGCCGAGTTAGCCTGACTAGACCCACGCGCTGAACGATAGATGAGCGGCGAACTTTAAATTCCAAGTTTCCGTTATTGCGTCCGATAAGTCGAGCCTGCTGGGAACGGCCGTGGTTGTGTAACGCGCAGGATTTGATGGCGGGACTGGGCTACATTGTGTGTGTTGTCAATTAACAAGAACGCCATGAATTCACCATTTTTTTGCTTGCGCGCTGGGCTATTCGCCGTGCTTTGCGCTGCACTTACGTCGCTTTCATTCGGCGTTGCCGCCGCCGACTTTGCGGCGCCAAAAGAGGCCAGCGCCGTCATCAAAAACTTTCGCTTCAACACCGGTGAGGTGATGCCTGAGCTGCGCATCAACTACGTCACCGTGGGTGAGCCGACGGGCGAAGCAGTGTTGATCCTGCATGGCACCACGGGTACCGGCCGCGGCATGCTCAGCGCCGGCTTCGCGGGCGAGCTGTTTGGCGCTGGGCAAGCGTTGGACGCAAGCCGTTATTACGTGATCTTGCCGGACGCGATCGGCACCGGAAAGTCGACCAAACCGTCCGATGGGATGCGCGCAGCGTTCCCGAAATACAACTACGACGATATGGTGGACGCGCAGTATCGGTTGCTGACCGAACATCTTGGTATTAAGCATTTGCGGGTGATCGTCGGCAATTCGATGGGCGGCATGCAAACCTGGATTTGGGGCGTAAAACACCCCACGTTTATGGACGCGCTGGTGCCGATGGCGTCGCAGCCGTCGGAGATGTCGAGCCGCAACTGGATGCTGCGTCGCCTGCTCACTGATTCAATCAAAAACGACCCTGAATGGAACGGCGGCAACTACACCAAGCAACCGAAGAGCCTGCAATTTGCGTCGGTGTTTTACTCGACAGCAACGATTGGCGGCAATCAGGCGTTGTACAAGGCGGCACCGACGCGGGCGCAGGCCGATGCATTGCTGAACCAGCGCTTGACCGCGCCGTTTGCAGGTGATGCTAACGACCATTTGTATCAGTGGGATTCGTCGCGCGACTACAACCCGTCACCAGGTCTTGAGCGTATTCAAGCGGCAGTGCTTGCGATCAATTCGGCCGACGATGAACGAAATCCACCTGAAACCGGCATCATGGATCGCGAAATGAAACGGCTAAAAAATGGCCGCGTATTTTTGATCCCGAGCAGTGAACTGACAGCGGGTCACGGCACCACGGGGCAGGCAAAATTCTGGAAACAACAACTCGCAGATTTTTTGCAAGCTGTGCCGAAGTAGGGCAGAAGCCTAACCGCGCGAGCCACGCTAACTGATCAGTCGCTGGTGCTCCGCAAGTTCGCGCGTGGCAATTGATTCAATAAACGCCTGGCCATCGTCCATGTGCGCAAAGGCAGCGTAGCCACGTTCCAAAAACTGGTGTAGTCCGCCAACACCACCGGCCACGGCGGGCGTGCGCATCATGCGCAACAGGCCACGTAGCAACGGCTTGCGTGCCAGCTGATCAAGTGCGCTACCAATCGAATGCGTGAGCGCAATTTGTCGCAGTCGTTGCGCCGGTTGAGCCACGCTGAGATAGGCGCGCCGATAGCGGTTAGCGTCGACTTTCAGCGGCTCCGCGCTGCTTTGAACGCTGCGTAGGGCGGCCACCATCTGTCCGTCGAGATGTTCTGACAACGCATCCATTTCAAGCGCGGCGGCCAGCGTGGCAAGCGCTTTATCGGGCAGAAATCGCACTAAGATTTTTATGACGCGCTCGATGTCGGCATCGCGCTGGGTCATGTCTTCAGTCGAATAAAGTTC
>JACMNN010000091.1 GCA_014378555.1 Burkholderiales bacterium
AACGTCCATCCGATCGGCAAATAGCCGTTCACCAAATCATGTGCTGAGGTCTGGTCGGTGACCATGTCAGGACGCACACCATCTGCTTTTGCGCGACGAACCAGTTCCGGCAACAGTTCAGCCGCATTGCCCAGCAGGCCGATGGAGATGGCACGTTTTTCGGTGGTGTACTTTTTAATTCTCGCCAGCGCATCATCAAGA
The DNA here is from genome assembly GCA_014378555.1 of Burkholderiales bacterium. Classification (GTDB taxonomy): domain Bacteria; phylum Pseudomonadota; class Gammaproteobacteria; order Burkholderiales; family Casimicrobiaceae; genus Casimicrobium. The sequence goes on from JACMNN010000091.1 coordinate 202, forward strand.
TCGGTCGCTTGCTCGTCGAGGTAGCGGGTACGCAAACGAAAGTCGATGCTCGACTGTTGGCATTCAATATTGAGCGAGCAGGCGCCGGCAAAAGTCGCCGCGAGCGGTTGCGCACCGCCCATGCCGCCAAGGCCGGCAGTCAATATCCAGCGACCGGCCAGACTGCCGTTGTAATGCTGCCGCCCCGCCTCTACGAACGTCTCATAGGTGCCCTGCACAATGCCCTGGGTGCCAATGTAGATCCAAGAGCCAGCTGTCATTTGGCCATACATCATCAACCCCTTGCGATCCAGTTCGTTGAAGTGCTCCCACGTGGCCCACTTAGGCACCAGATTTGAGTTGGCAATCAGCACCCGCGGCGCATCAGGATGAGTGCGAAACACGCCAACCGGTTTGCCCGATTGGATCAGCAGTGTCTCGTCTTCGTTTAACTCACGCAGGCTTTTGAGAATCGCTTCAAAGCAATCCCAGTTGCGCGCAGCCTTGCCGATGCCGCCATAAACCACCAACGCATCAGGATTCTCGGCAACCTCGGGATCGAGGTTGTTTTGCAGCATGCGGTACGCGCCCTCAATCAACCAGTTTTTGCAAGACAGCTGCGTTCCGCGCGGCGAGCGAACGGCGCGTGGCAGCGCATGAAGGGGTGGCTGGTTAGGGTTTGTCATCGCGTCACCTATGGCTATTTGTTAACGATGATCGTGCATCGCCAAAACCGGAAATATACTTGTCTAGACAAGTTAGTGCAAGTTGCAAGTTTTGAAGTAGCATTGTTTGATGAAAAGCGCAGTCAAGGCTCGAACAGCAACGAAATTTGCTGCCCAATTGAGCGTGAAAAATGCCAGCATTTTGGCGCCTTTAACGGCGCCATTTGAGCGGGTTAAACAGCATCTCAAGGGGCGACTGGCGTTGGGCGACTGGATGCCAGGCGCATTGATGCCCTCCGAGGCCGAGTTGGTCGCGCAATTTGGCGTGAGCCGAATGACCGTGAACCGAGCACTGCGCGAGTTGCAGCTTGAAGGTCTGGTTGACCGCGTGCAAGGCGCGGGTACGTTCGCTGCGCAATTAAACCGAGTGTCCTCGACGCTGACCATTCGCGACATTCACGAAGAAATTTTGCAGCGTGGGCATACCCATCACGCCACGGTGCACATCGCCAAGGAAGAGATCGCCAGCGCGATCGTTGCGCAGCGACTCGGGGTCGCGGCGGGCGCTCGGGTTTTTCACACATTGATCGTGCATCACGAAAACGGCGTGCCACTGCAGTGCGAAGACCGCTACGTGAATCCCGAATGCGCGCCCGATTATTTGGCAGTGGATTTCACCCGGGTGACCCCCACTCACTACCTGCTCGATGTCGCGCCGCTGTGGGAGGCGCACTTTTCGGTGCAGGCCGGATTGCCTTCGGCGCGTGAAGCGAAACTACTCGGTCTGAAGCAGACCGATCCGTGCCTGATCGTGTCACGCCGCACCACCAATCGCGGCGTGCCGATTACGCAGGCGCGACTGACGCATCCGGCGGGGCACTACCAGATAGAGGGACAGTACAAGCCATGACCTTTCAAGTGGTTCGATGTGACGATGTGAAGCCGCGGCCGTGGAAGAACGGCGGCGGCGTGACGCGTGAATTACTCGCGTGGCCCACGGCCGAGGATTGGCAGGTTCGTATCAGCGTGGCTGATATTGAAAAGGACGGGCCGTTTTCAGGCTTTCCGGGAATAAAGCGAAGTATTACGGTGCTGAGCGGGGCGGGAATTCGGCTGGGGGAACCGCTCAACGTTGAGCTTCAAGCGAGTGATCCACCCGCCACTTTTCCGGGTGATCTGGCGCCCGATTGTGAGCTTGTGCGTGGGCCCACGCGAGACCTCAATGCGATGTTCAATGAAAAGGCAGGCACTGGAAGTTTGCAACGTTGGCGCAGCGGTGATGAGGCCAAATCTGAGTGGGCAAGCTTCGACTTAGATCAGGAGCCGCCAACGCTTTTTGGTGTTTTCACTTTGGCTGCTGCAACGCTGCGCACGCGCGGAGGAGAAGTGGCATTGCCGCCCATGTCGTTGGCGTGGACAACCGCACCGATTTCAGACGTTCAGTTGCTGGCCTCGCCGCAGGCATGGGCATTTCACTTCACAGCACATCGATGACATCCTCAATCAAACTTTGGCGTAACGCCCGCATCGCTACTTTTTGCGGTATTGAGCCGTGGGGCTGGATCGAAAACGGTGCGATGGTGACGCAAGGTGAGGCGGTGTTGTGGATCGGCCAAACCCATAATTTGCCCGCTGAATACAGCGCATCTATCGACCAGGATCATGATCTGGCCGGTGCCTGCGTGACCCCCGGTCTGATCGATTGCCATACGCACCTTGTCTATGCAGGCAATCGGGCACGCGAATTCGAGTTGCGTCTGCAGGGCGCCACTTATGAACAAATTTCTCGGGCCGGCGGCGGTATTCGTGCAACCGTTGCCGCCACGCGCGCTGCGTCGGAAGATGAGTTGCTGGCGCTGGCGCTGCCCCGAGCGCGCGCGCTGATGAGCGAAGGCGTCACGGCAATTGAGGTGAAATCGGGTTACGGATTGTCCGAGGCAGACGAGGCGCGATCGCTGCGCGTTGCAAGGCGATTGGCGCAGCAACTGCCGCTCACCGTACGCAGCACATTTCTCGGCGCGCACGCGGTGCCGCCAGAATTCGACGGTCGCGCGGATGACTACGTGAACGCTGTGTGCGACTGGATGCCAAGGCTGCATGCGGCGGGGCTGGTGGATGCGGTTGACGCGTTTTGCGAACGCATTGGATTCACTGCGCAACAAACGCGCCGCGTGTTTGAGGTGGCCACAGCGTTGGGCTTACCGGTAAAGCTGCACGCCGAGCAGTTGAGCGATCAGCAGGGCGCGGCTTTGGCGGCGGAATTCAATGCGTTGAGTTGCGATCATCTTGAATACATAAGTGATGCAGGTGTTGCTTCGATGGCCGCATCCGGCACGGTTGCCGTGTTGCTGCCGGGCGCGTATTACTTTTTGCGCGAAACACAATTGCCTCCGGTTGCCGCCCTGCGCGCCGCGGGCGTACCGATTGCGCTGGCGACCGATCACAATCCCGGTTCGTCACCGACGCTGTCGCCGTTGCTCATTATGAATATGGCCTGCACCTTGTTTCGTTTGACTCCTGAGGAGGCGTGGCGTGGCTTCACGGTCAATGCGTCGCGAGCGCTGGGTTTGCCTAAAACGTATGGCGTGCTGTGTGCCGGTTCTCGAGCCGATTTTGTGGTGTGGGACGCGGATCACCCACGTGATTTGGTTTATCGATTTGGCCACCATCCGATGCAGCATTTGATCGCAGGCGGCGTCGACGTGACTGATCGCATCGGGTTGGCTCCGCGCAGCAAAACGGCAAGCGCCTCACCCTCCGGTAACGGCGCGCCGAGCGCGATTTTCAAGGCGGCATTATGAGCAAAAACGTTTACGCATTGCATCGCGGCACAACGCCGCTGGTGCTAAGTCTCCCGCACGTGGGCACGGCGATTACCGACGATCTTAAACACGGCTACGCGGAACGAGCGCTTCAGGTGGAAGACACCGACTGGCACCTCGAACGCCTCTACGATTTTGCCAAATCGATGGGTGCGTCGGTTATCGTGCCGCGCATCTCCCGCTACGTGATTGATCTCAATCGCCCGCCTGACGACACGCCGATGTATCCGGGGGCATCCAACACCGAGTTGTGCCCGACACGATTTTTTAACGGCGACGCACTTTATGTGGCTGGCAAAGCGCCCAACACCGAAGAGATTAAGCGCAGACGCGTCGCTTACTGGCAGCCTTATCACGATGGATTGCGTGCCGAGCTCGACCGTGTCCGCGCGCAGTTTGGCTACGCGCTGTTGTGGGACGGGCACAGCATTCGATCGGAAATTCCGTGGCTGTTTGAGGGCACATTGCCTGACCTGAATCTGGGTACGGCCAACGGCACCAGTTGTGCCGACTCGTTGCGCAGTTTGCTGGTCAGCGAGCTGCAACGCGACTCCAAATTCACCCATGCTGCCGATGGGCGATTTAAGGGCGGCTTCATCACCCGCAACTACGGTCGTCCAGCCGACAACATTCATGCGGTGCAGATGGAAATGTGTCAGTCGCGCTACATGCAGGAAGCTTCGCCGTTTGCCTACCTTGAGGGCGAAGCGGTGCAAGTTCAGCCGCTGTTGCAGCGATTGCTAGAAATCATGTTGGCGTGGAAGCCGCAGTGACTGCCGCCACGCTATGGGCGCCCATGGCATGGCTCGGCACAGCGTTGTCCCCGGCCTGGGCATACAACGTTGTTCTCGAAATTGACAGCGCAGGTTGTTGGTCAAACATTGCCGCGGGCGTGTCCCGCGACGACGCACAACAACGCGGCGCAACGGTGGTCAAAGGTCCGCTGCTACCGGGTGTTGTCAACGCTCACAGCCACGCGTTTCAACGCGCCTTTGCCGGGCTGGCGGAGCGTCGCCACAGCGAGCATGATGATTTTTGGAGCTGGCGTGATCGCATGTATCGGGTCGCGCTGGCGATTTCGCCACAGCAACTGAAAGCGGTGGCGTCGCAGCTCTATCTCGAACTGCTGCGCGGTGGCTATACCCACGTTTGCGAATTTCACTACCTGCATCATGCGCCGGACGGCACGCCCTACGACGACCCGCTCACCACGTCGTGGATGTTGATTGCGGCGGCGCACGAGGTCGGCATCGGCTTGACTATGTTGCCAGTGCTCTACGAGCGCTCAGGATTTACCGCGACCACATTACGCGACGATCAGCGTCGCTTCGGAACGGATGCGGCGTGGGTGCTTGACGCGCAGGTGCGCATCATTCGGCATGCTCAAGGTAGCGCAGTGCTCAATGCCGGCGTCGCCATTCACTCGTTGCGTGCTGCAAGCCCAGCGTCGATTCAAACATTGGCGGGCAGCGCGCAAGGGCCGATTCACATTCACGTCGCAGAGCAGACCGGTGAGGTGAACGAATGCCTCAAGGTCACCGGGTTGCGGCCTGTCGAATGGCTGGCGCAACATCTCGCGCTGGATAGTCGCTGGCAGTTGATCCACGCCACGCACGTCACTCAGTCAGAGATTGATAGCGTCGCTCGAAGTGGCGCATGCGCGGTGCTTTGCCCGACCACAGAAGCAAACCTTGGCGATGGCAGCACCGATCTCGGCAGTTGGCTAAACGCAGGCACAACGCTTGCCATTGGCTCCGACAGCCACGTCACCCGCGACTGGCGCGAAGAGTTGCGGCTGCTCGAATACGGACAGCGTTTGCAACATCGCGCAAGGAACATTTCAGCCTCGCCGGCAACCGGGCACAGCGCAACGGCTGAGCGGTTGTTGTCGCGCATCGCTGCCGGTGGCGCGGCAGCAGCAAGTCAAAAATTATGGGGCCTGACTGTAGGCGCGCGAGCCGATGCGCTGGTGGTGAACTTATCGCAACCGGCGCTGCTCGGCGTGCCGGATGCGCGCACATTAGATGCGCTGATTTTCAGCAGTCCATCCGCGCCGTTTGACGACGTGATGGTCGCGGGGCGGTGGGTGATTCGCGATGGCGCGCATCGAAAGACCGACGTGATCGCCGCTGCTTTTAACGACGCTATGCGGCAATTGTGGAGCGACATCGAATAACTGCCATGTCCGCCGTATCGCGAAATATCCTGGCGAGAACGCGCTTACCACTTGTCATCCTGAGCGAAAAGCGAAGGATCATGCGATATGCAATGATTTCAATGACTTACAGCCGTCCTTGCATGCGAACCGCTCCTTCGCCGCGCTCAGGATGACAGTCATCTGCGTGTTCTCAAGGGCATCAGGCAGAAGCAATAAAAGGTCGGTCACTTTTCGCCCCGTTGCGTCGCAAGTTGACCCTCACTTGCCACGCGCTGCTACGCTTGCAACATGCCTGCAATTAAACCATTCACCCGACACCGCCTTTCCCTTCGGTCCCACACTGCACAAGTACTGACTTGGGGTGACCCTGCCCACGAGCCAGTGCTCATGCTGCATGGTTGGATGGACGTGGCCTCCTCCTTTCAATTTTTGGTCGACGCCATGAAGCGCGACTGGTATGTCATCGCGCCCGATCAACGCGGTTACGGCGGCAGCGACTGGACGCGTGGGGCGGCCAGCGGTTACTGGTTCGCCGACTACGTGGCCGACCTCGAAGCGGTGATCGATCATTTCTCGCCGCCTGCGTTAAATCGGCCGATCAATTTGGTGGGCCACAGCCTTGGCGGCAACGTCTGCTGCACCTACGCGGGCGTGCGTCCGCACCGCGTCAAAAAACTGATCTCACTTGACGGCTTCGGCGTTCCGGCGGCCTCCGCGTCCAAAGCTGCCGAGCGCTACGGAAAATGGCTCGACTCGATCAAGACGGGCGAGACCTTGTCCACCTACGAATCTATCGCCAAAGTCGCCGACCGCCTGCAAAAAAACAATGTTCGCCTCACTCGCGAACGCGCGGAATGGCTGGCCGGACATTGGGCCGAACTCAACGACGACGGTAGCTGGCACTTACGGGCTGACCCCGCGCACAAAATGCCGTTTCCAACGGTGTACCGGCTCGACGAAGCGATTGCTATCTGGAATCACGTCACCGCGCCCACCTTATGGCTTGGCGCAAGCGAATCGGCTGCGAAAAAGTGGAACGGCTACACCGAACAGACCACCGTGCCGACCAGTAAAGAAGGCCATGCGCATGGAAGTTTCGATTCGCGGCTTGCCGCATTTCAAAACATGCAATTTGAAGTCATTCAAGGCGCAGGACACATGCTGCATCATGATGTGCCTGACGTGGTGGCCGCCAAGGTCGAGGCGCACTTGCTGGCGTAACGGTGTTCCGTCTTTTCAAACTAACCGTCACTTTTTAAATTTCAAGTAGTTGTCCAATGAAATCGATACTCGCATTTGCCCAAAAATTTCGCTTGGCCGCTGTGCTGGTCGGCGTATTCGCGCTTGGCACCGCGCTGCATGCGCAGACGCCGAGCGTGGCTGCGCCAACGACCGCTAAAGCGACGTTCGCTGGCGGTTGTTTTTGGTGCGTGGAGGCAGATTTCGACAAGATTGACGGCGTGATTTCCACCACCTCCGGCTACATCGGCGGCACCGTCGCCAATCCAACCTATGAGCAGGTGTCGGCGAAAAGCACAGGCCATGCTGAAGCGGTCGAAATCGTCTACGACCCACGCAAAGTGACTTACGACCGCTTGCTTGAATATTTTTGGCGCACCACCGATCCCACCGCGAAAGATCGGCAATTTTGTGATGCAGGCACGCCGTATCGGCACGCGATATTCGCCCACGGTGCAGCGCAGCTCGCGGCTGCAAAAGCGTCGCTCGCAGCGCTTGAAAAAAGCAAGCCGTTCAAGGAACCTATCGTGACCGAGGTGATGCTTGCGCCCACGTTTTATCCCGCCGAGGACTACCACCAGGACTACTACAAAAAGAATCCGGTGCGCTACAAGTATTACCGCACCGGCTGCGGTCGCGATGCGCGGCTAAAGCAGTTGTGGGGCGATTTAGCCGCGAAGTAGTTCGGCACCCAGCCGTTAGCCGTTAGCCCCGTAAAAGATGCTCCCCCAGTGCCCGATAAGCGGGCAATGAATTCGGGTCGATAAACGTATTCGCCGCCAGCGGGTGGGAACCGTAGCGCGCGATCACCATTTCTGCTTTCGGATCTACCCAAATCAGCTGTCCATGAATACCGCGCGCAGCGAAACACTGGTGCGCATCATGCGACACCCACCACATGTTGCGATACGACCAGCCGGGAAGTGTTGTGTAACCCGCGGTAGCGAAATGCGCGCGGTCTGCGCCGTTGCGAATGTCGGCAACCACCGCAGCAGGTACGATTTGTTGACCGTTGTAACTGCCATCACAGCGCATCGCCTCGCCGAACCGTGCGAGGTCACGCAGCGTTGTGTTTAGCCCACCGCCGCCGGCCTCGGTGCCCACGCTGTCAACCTGATAGATGGCGTCGTATTCGCAGCCTAGTTTTGACCAAATGTGCTGTGATGTCAGGTCGGCGAGGCGCACGCCAGCAACGCGCTTCACGATCCACGCCAGCACTTCACTGTTCACCGTTTTGTAGGTGAAACCGGTGCCGTGTTCGCCTTCTTTTTTAAGCGTTACAAGGTACTCGTAAAAAGTTTGCGGCCCGTCGTAATCTCGCGGCCGTGCACGCATGCCGCCAGCACGTGCATAGGCGTGAATGTCGGCGGTCGGGTCGGCGTAGGCTTCGGAGTAGCGCACGCCAATGGTCATGTCCATCACTTGCCGCACCGTGGCGTCGCCATAAGCCGAGTCGCGCAGCTCGGGGACGTAGTGTGTCACCTGCGCGTCCGCATTGAGCGAGCCATCAAATACCTGCATCGCCGCGAGTGTGCCGACGAATGATTTGGTGACCGAGAACGCGCTGTGTACTAGGTCCGCCTGTAACGCGCCGAAGTATTTTTCGTAAACGATCTGACCACGATGCAGCACCACCACGCCGTCGGTGTAGTTTGCTGCAAATGCCTCGCCCCAAGTCGATGCGTGACCGTCCATGGTGGTGAACGGTAGCGCATCGAGATCGTCACGATCTGCGCGTGGCAACGTACACACCGGGCCCTCTCCGCGCGACACGCGGGAGGTCGGCAACAGCTCACGCATGTGGCTGAACGACCAACGCCGCTGCGGAAAATTGTAGTAAGAGCCGTCATTAAAACGCAGCAGCTTGTCGGGTGGCGGCGGAAAGCCCTGCATCCAGCCAAGGCTGCGTGGATCGGTGGCGGCGTGCGTGGGGTAGTCGTTTGTGCTCATGGCCTATTGTGCGCCATGAGCGGCGGCCGCCCACGTTCTGGTGTCATTCTCAGGGTCCGTGAATGACAGCAACAGCATCTAGCCTCTCGGCAGCGAGTTCACGTCCTTTTCCCACTTCTCGAGCAGACGCTTGCGCTCAGCCGACGAGCCGTACTTTTTAAAGTCGTACTGAATCAGTTTGATATTTGCAAAGCGCGGTGCTTCTGGCGGCTGCACTGAGTTTTTGTTCGACGGTAATTGATATTGCTTAGCCTGCGCGGCGAGCTTTTGCGCATCCGGCGTCAATGCCCAGTCGTAAAACAGTTTCGCGTTTTCAAGATTGCGCGCGCCTTTGAGAATCGACATCGAGCCGACCTCATAACCGGTGCCTTCGCAAGGTGCTGCCATGCCCACTGGAAAGCCGTTTTTCACCTCACCGGGAATGTCGTGCATAAAGCTCACGCTCACCGCCGTCTCGCCGCGCGCTGCCGCCTTCACCGGGCCAGTGCCAGATTTCGGGTAGTTCGAAATGTTTTTATGTAGCGCTTTTAAATACTCAAACGCCTTGTCCTCCCCCATCACCTGCACTAATGTCGCTAGTGCGGTGTACGCGGTACCAGACGCAGACGGGTTAGCCATTTGCACGTCGCCCTTCAGTTCAGGCTTAATCAAATCAGCCCAGCACGCGGGCGCCGCAATCTTTTTCTTGGCCAGCACTTCGGTGTTGAAACCGAAGCCCAGTGCACCCGCGTAAATGCCCACCGTTTTATAGTTTGCAATCTGCGCCTGATAGGTCGCCCACGGATGCAGATCCTTCAACATCGGCGACCGATATTCTTCGCTCAAGCCTTCTTCTGCCGCCTGCAAATGCGGGTCGCCGGTGCCGCCAAACCAGACGTCACCTTTAGGGTTTGCAGCCTCGGCTTTCAGCTGCGCGAAGGTCTCGCCAGAGCCTTTAAACGACGTGTTGACCTTGATGCCGGTCTGCTTGCTAAATTCATTCGCAGCCAGCGTGCACCACTCGATTTGCATCGAGCAATAAATATTTAGATTGCCTTTGTCCTGCGCTAGGGCGGCGCTTGCGGTGAGCGCGGTTAAAGCCAACACGGTGAGTGGACGTGCGTTGATGCAAAGCATAGGATTCCTTCTTAAAAATTATCGACCACAGTATAAAAGCCGAAGTTCCGTGTTTGGGCCGACGCGCGAGTAGGTTTTCCCTAGCACCACGTTACGCCTATTCGCCAACGCAGAGCGGAGTCGCAAGATGTTGCGGCAAAAAGAGCGTGGTGGTCGCACCTCCGTTCCTCAAGCGCCGTTGCCATAAACCCGCTGTGCGGGGATATCGAATCTTGGCAGACTAGTTGCCCATGGGCGTTGGTATCATTGACCAAATTGTGACGTTTCCGACGACATCAACGATGGTCGTGCAGATACGAAATAACTCTGCAAACGTCGGCGCGCACTCTAGCCGTTTTAAGTCAGGTAAACCATGTACTCATGCCACATCCGCTGCACTAGCTCGATGTCCTCAATTACGTTGGGCCGGTCGCAATGACCTGGTCAATCCTTGCACGCGATGATCAAGGGCGATTTGGCGTTGCGATTGCCAGCCGTTTTTTTGCGGTGGGCGCTTTATGTGTGCACATTCAACGCGGATTGGGTGCGCTGTCTACGCAGGCTTTAATTAATCCGTTGTACGGATCGGCGGGTTTGGCGTTGCTGGCTGAAGGCAAATCAGCCTCCGATGTAATCAAGATACTCACTGGCGCTGATGCCGGCCAAGCGCAGCGGCAACTGCATATATTGCCCGCGGCCGGGCCTGCCGCGGCACACACCGGAAGTGATTGCGTCGATTGGTGCGGGCACCAACTGGGCAATGATTTCAGCGTTGCTGGCAACATGCTCGTAGGGCCGCAAGTCATCCATGCGACGGCCGACGCGTATGTGCGAACGCAGGGCATGCCCCTAGCTGAGCGTCTGCTCGCTGCAATGGCTGCGGGCGAGGCGGCTGGCGGCGACAAGCGCGGCAAACAAGGCGCTGCATTGCGCATTCACGGTGACCAAGACTATGCCGAGCTCGATCTGCGTGTCGACGATCATGAACAGCCGATCGTTGAGCTGCAGCGCCTGTATAGCAAGAGCCTGGAACGCTTTCAGCCGTTCGTCAAATGCCTTGCGGGTCGAAACGATCCAGTTGGCGTGACTGATCGGATCGAGATTGAGGCGAGCATTGCGCGCTTTCACGCTGCTCGTAACGAGCAGGGACGATGACGGCGCTGCTTGAAGTTCGCGATCTGCGGACGCATTTCCATACCGATGATGGCGAGTTTCCCGCTGTGGACGGTGTCAGTTTCGCCGTAGGCGCAGGTCAAACACTGGCCATTGTGGGCGAATCCGGCTGTGGCAAAAGCGTGACCGCACTGTCCATTATGGGCTTGGTGCCGAATCCTCCGGGGCGTATCAAAAGCGGCTCGATCCGCTTTGAAGGCCGCGAGCTGATTGGTGCGGCCACGCGCGACATGCAGGACTTGCGCGGTAACGGCATGGCCATGATTTTTCAGGAGCCGATGTCGTCACTCAACCCAGTGTTCACCATTGGCGAGCAGATTGTTGAAGCATTGCTGCGGCACCGCGACATCACTCGCGCCCAAGCGATTGAACGCGCCATTGCGATGCTGCACAAGGTGCGCATTCCGGCGCCGGAGCAGCGCTTTCACGAATATCCGCACAAGCTTTCCGGTGGCATGCGCCAGCGCGCCATGATCGCGATGGCGCTTGCGTGTGACCCACGGTTGCTGATTGCTGACGAGCCCACCACCGCACTGGACGTGACCATTCAGGCGCAAATTCTTGAGTTAATGCGCACGCTGCAACAGGAGTCAGGCACCGCAATCATCCTCATCACGCATGATCTGGGTGTGGTGGCCGAGGTCGCCGATGAGGTGTTGGTGATGTACTCCGGTCGCGTAGTTGAACGGGCGCCGGTAAGCGCCTTGTTTGAGGCACCGCAACATCCCTACACCGTGGGTTTGCTCGGTTCGATTCCGCGCATGGACGGCGATCAATCGCGTCTTGCGTCCATTGAGGGACAGGTGCCAAGCCCGTTGCGGCGCGGCGCGGGCTGTAGCTTTGCTGATCGTTGTCCGTTTGCTGACGCACAGTGCCGCGCCAAAGCACCCGAGCTGCGCGAGGTCGGCGATAGACACCAGTCCGCATGCTGGAAGGCTCCGCTTGATCCCGATGTGCTGATGGCACATCACGCCGAAGGAGCGCTGGTATGAACAGCACGCCATTACTGCGCGTCGAGCAACTGCAGAAACATTTTCCAGTGCGTCGCGGAGTGTTCGGACGCGTGAGCGGCGCGGTGCGCGCGGTGGACGGGGTGGACTTGCAGATCGCTGCGGGCGAGACGCTCGGTGTCGTGGGCGAATCAGGCTGCGGCAAATCGACGTTGGGGCGTCTGGTGCTGCGCTTGATTGAGGCAAGCGGCGGTGTTGTCTCATTCGAAGGGCAAAATCTCGCGACGCTTGACGCCGCTGGGCTTCGCGCGCAGCGCCGCGCGATGCAGATTATTTTTCAAGATCCCTATTCCTCGCTCAACCCGCGCATGACTGTCGGCCAAACGCTCACCGAGCCGTTGATGTTGCACGGGCTGCATGTAGGTCGCCAGCGCGAAAGAGTGGTGGAGCTTTTGCATACCGTGGGGCTGGCTCCTGAACACGCGCTGCGATATCCGCACGAGTTTTCAGGCGGTCAACGGCAACGTGTCGGCATTGCTCGCGCACTTGCAGCGGAGCCAAAATTGATCGTGTGTGACGAAGCAGTGTCAGCGCTCGACGTATCGGTGCAGGCGCAGGTGGTGAACCTGTTGCAGGACTTGCAAAAGCAATTCGGCATTGCGTATTTGTTCATTGCCCACGACCTGGCGGTGGTCAAACACATCGCCACACGAATCGCTGTGATGTATTTAGGACGCATCGTGGAAATTGGTGAAAAAAACGCGCTATTTGCGTCACCCCGCCATCCCTACACGCAGGCATTGCTGTCGGCAATACCGCTGCCGGAGCCTGGACTTCGGCGCGAGCGTGTGCTTGTGAGTGGCGATGTGCCGAGCCCGCTTAATCCCCCGTCCGGATGTCACTTTCACACCCGTTGTCAGTACGCGCAAGCGCTGTGCTCAACGCGCGCGCCAGTGCTTGAGGCGGTTGGCGAACAGTCTGTCGCGTGTCATTTTTGGCGCGAAATCGCGGTGCCGAACGCAGTGCCGAAACGCGCTATCGCCTCTCCGATGCAGCGCCGTCTTGAACGTCTACAGTCGGCATTTATTTCTCCATCGCTCACGGTTGTCGAATCGGCAACGTGAAACTAATCTTCCGTCATTTTTTGTGTTCACTTCGAGACCTATCACCATGAAAATTCCCGTTCGCTCACTCTGGCCCGCACTGTCCTTGGCAGTGCTGTCGTTAACCGCAAACGCTCAAACGCTACGCGTGGGTCTCGGCGAAGATCCGGACGTGCTTGACCCGACGCTTTCGCGCAGTTTCGTTGGCCGCATCGTTTTTGCAGCACTCTGTGACAAGCTGTTCGATATCAACGAAAAACTCGAGATCGTGCCGCAACTGGCAACCTCTTACGAATGGTCCGCCGACAGTAAAACGTTGACGATGAAACTGCGCCAGGGCGTCACTTTTCATGATGGCGAAAAGTTTGATGCGGCTGCGGTAAAGTTCAATATCGAGCGGCACAAAACGCTGCCCGGATCTAACCGGCGTGGCGAACTCGCCCCGGTGACCACCGTTGACATTGTCGACGCGGCAACGGTGCGTCTAAATTTGTCAGCGCCCTTCTCGCCGCTGTTGGCGCAACTGGCTGACCGCGCTGGAATGATGGTTTCGCCCAAAGCAGCCGAAGCTGCCGGCGAAAAATTTGGTGTCAAACCGGTGTGTTCGGGGCCGTTTAAGTTTGTCGAACGGGTTGCCCAAGACCGCATGGTGTTCGAGCGTTTTCCGCAGTACTGGAACAAGGGCGCGGTTCACTTTGACAAAGTTATCTACACGCCGATTCCCGACGCCACGGTGCGTCTGGCCAACCTGAAGTCGGGTCAGCTCGACTTTATCGAGCGCGTTGGCAGCAGCGATATGGCCAAGCTGCAGTCAGACAAAAAGCTCAAGATATCGCGTATCGTCGAGTTGGGCTATCAGGGCATCAGCATCAACATTGGCAAAAGCGAGCAGTCAAAGAAAAACCCATTGGGCCGCGACGCAAAGGTTCGTGAGGCGTTTGAGTTGTCGCTGGACCGGCAAGGACTGGTGCAAGTGGTAATGGATGGCGAAGCGATGGCGGGTAACCAGTGGGTGCCACCAGACAATAGCTTTTATGCAAAGGGAAGCCCAATGCCTAAGCGCGATATTGCGCGCGCCAAAGCGTTGTTAAAAGAGGCTGGTGAAATTAATCCGAGCTTTACGCTGGTTACTGCGACGGCCTCGGACGCGCAAAAGCTCGCGCAAGCAGTCCAAGCAATGGCCAAAGAAGCTGGTTTTGATGTGAAGATTCAGGCAGCTGAGTTCGCAACGTCGCTCAACATGGCAGACCGTGGCGAGTTCGAAGCGTACGTGCTGGCGTGGAGCGGGCGCGCCGATCCAGACGGCAATTTGTACAGCTTTCACGGTTGCAAGCAGCCGCTAAATTACACCGGATATTGTGATGCCGAAACTGAAAAGCTGCTCGCCCAGTCGCGTGAAATACGCGACCCGGTGGCACGCAAAAAAGTGTTTGAGCAGATTACCGCGCGCGTGCTCAAAGAGCGCCCGATCGTCTACTTGTATCACCGCAACTGGCTGTGGGCCTACAACGCCAAACTGTCCGGCGTTCGCAACATTCCAGACGGACTGCTGCGTGTTAGCGGCCTGAAACTCACGCCTTGATCGTCAAAGCGCAACTGCACATCGTGGCTTAACGCTATGTTCGAGTTTCTTGTCAAACGAATAGCCACTATCGTGCCAACGCTGCTGCTGGTTTCGATGTTGATCTTCGGGTTGCAGCAGTTGCTGCCCGGCGATCCAGCAAAAATTCTCGCGGGCGAAGAGCAGGACCCTACAGTGGTGGCGTTTCTGCGCGCTAAATTACATCTCGATGAGCCACTGCCGGTGCGCTACGGGTATTGGGTTAGCGGCGTGGTGCGCGGCGATTTAGGTGAGTCGATCCGCACCCAGCAGCCAGTACTGGAACTTATCGTGCAGAAGCTCCCCGTGACCATAGAGTTAGCGCTGCTTGCTATGAGCATTGCGCTGTTGATTGGCATTCCCGCAGGTATTGTCTCGGCAGTGGGGCGCGGCACCGCGTGGGATTACGCGGCCAACATGTTCGCGTTATGGGGACTATCAACGCCCAACTTTTGGCTCGGCATCCTGATGATTCTGTTGTTCTCAGTTGAGCTTGGCTGGCTGCCTGCTTCGGGCTACGTTAGTCCGTTTGAAGATCTGGGGGCGAACTTGGCGGCGATGATCATGCCCGCCTTTGTGCTCGGCAATGCAATCGCGGCAGTGCTGATGCGCCACACGCGCAGCGCGATGCTGCAAGTGCTGTCGTCAGACTATGTGCGCACGGCGCGCGCCAAGGGCTTGAACGAGCGCACAGTGGTGCTCAAGCACGCGCTGCGCAATGCGCTGACGCCGATTATTACGCTCGGCGCGCTCGAGTTGGGTACGCTACTTTCCGGGGCCGTACTGACCGAGCAGGTGTTCACCATTCCGGGGTTTGGCAAGCTGATTGTTGACTCGGTATTTAACCGCGATTACGCGGTGGTGCAGGGTGTGGTGATGGTCACGGCGACGGCGTACATCACGCTGAACCTGTTGGCCGACCTCGCGTATTTTCTTGTCAACCCGCGCCTGCGAAATTAAGTATGTCTGTTGCCATTTCTTTGCCACCGTCGCGGGTGCTCGCTCCAGAAGCGGGGCCTTGGCAGCGCGCTTGGCGTCGCCTGCGTCGTCGTCGCGGCGCGCTGGTCGGCCTTGCGGTTGTTGTGATCTTTATTGCCTTGGCGTTGTTCGCGCCGTGGATCGCACCCGCGGACCCCATCGCCACCAGCTGGGGCGCAATTCGTCAGGCACCGAGCACTGCGCACTGGTTTGGCACCGACGAACTGGGTCGCGATGTTCTGTCACGGGTGATCTGGGGTACCCGTGCGTCGATGCTCGCGGGCGTTGTTTCGGTGTCAATTTCGTTACTGCTTGGGGTGCCGATTGGGCTCGCGGCGGGCTTTCTTGGCGGCGTGGTGGATAGTGTTATTTCCCGCGTCACCGATGCGTTTCTCGCTTGCCCGTTTTTGATTCTTGCCATTGCGCTTGCGGCCTTCCTCGGCCCCAGCCTGACCAATGCGATGATCGCGATCGGTGTCTCGGCAACGCCGATTTTCGTGCGGCTGACTAGGGCGCAAGTGATCAACGTAGCGGTAGAGGATTACATCGAAGCCGCGCGCGCCGTGGGTAATTCACCGCTACGCATCGCGATTCGCCATGTGTTGCCCAACATCACCGCACCGGTCATAGTTCAGGCGACACTGGCCATCGCAGCAGCAGTCATCGCTGAGGCCAGCCTGTCGTTTCTTGGCCTCGGCCAGCAACCGCCCGCCCCCAGTTGGGGCAGCATGCTCAACACCGCAAAAAACTACGTTGACCAGGCACCATGGATGGCCATATGGCCGGGCCTATCGATCTTTTTTTTGGTGCTGGCTTTCAATCTGCTTGGCGATGGATTGCGCGATGCGCTGGATCCACGGCAGCGCTGAGGCAAAAGCTTGGTGGGCACGGGGTGCCCACGCTACGAAGCGCGTCCGTATACCTCATTAATCTGCTGCGTAACCCGCACAAACGTAGTGCATTTTGATAGCGCTTTGAGCGTCCGCGCGCCTACGTAGGTGCAGGTTGAGCGCAGCCCGCCCAAAATTTCTTGTACTGTGTAATCCACCGGCCCGCGTGCTTCCAGCGTGACTACTTTGCCCTCGGAAGCGCGGTATTTGGCGACGCCGCCGGAATACATTTCCATCGCCAGATCGCTGCTCATGCCGTAAAACTTGCGGTAGGTTTTGCCGTGTTCATGCACGATTTCGCCGCCGGATTCGTCGTGGGCGGCGAGCATGCCGCCGAGCATGACGAAGTCTGCTCCGCCACCGAAGGCTTTGGCTACGTCGCCAGGCACAGTGCAGCCGCCGTCGCCGCAGATGAAGCCGCCAAGGCCGTGCGCGGCGTCGGCGCATTCGATGATGGCGGACAACTGTGGATAGCCCACACCGGTCATCTTGCGTGTGGTGCACACGCTGCCGGGGCCGATGCCTACTTTGACGATGTCCGCGCCGGCGAGGATCAGCGCTTCAGTGACGTCAGCGGTAACGACGTTTCCGGCCATGATCGTGGTCTTGGGATAAGCCTCGCGAAAGCGTTTGACGAAGTCGATGAAAGTTTCGGTGTAGCCATTGGCCACATCAATGCAAACAAATTCGATGGCGTTGCCGGTGGCGTTCTTGACCATCCTGAATTTCTCGATGTCGGCGTCTGTGATGCCGAGCGAATAGAACGCGTATTGATGCACCGGGTGGTTGTTGTCGTTGAAGAAGGTAACGTAATCTTCAACGCGATAATGCTTGTGCAGCGCGACGTGCATGTGATGATCTGCCAGCGCGGCCGCCATTTCGAAGGTGCCCACCGTATCCATGTTGGCGGCGATGATTGGCACCGTCTCTGAGTGACGACCCGAGTGGCGATAGGCGTAGCCGCGCTTCAATTCCACCTTCGCTCGCGAGCCGAGCGTGGAGCGCTTCGGGCGAAACAAGACGTCTTTGAAATCCAGTTTGAGTTCTTCTTCGATGCGCATGGTGATACCTTTTTCGTAGGGTGGGCATCCCGTGCCCACCGATCAGCCGAGAACGAACCTAGCAGCTTCCGCGCAGTCAGGGTGGCCACGGGTGCCCACCCTGCAAGTTTGCTTGCACCACCACAATCCGAAGACGTAAAAAAACGGAGCGTCGGCAAACTTGCGTTCGATAACAACCCCGTGGTTGCGCTGTAGTTTAGACCCGAATCGGTAGACTGCACTTTATGTCAGAAATAAACACCCACCACGAGGGATACGCCCGCACAGCGCTCGAAAACGCGCGGCGCGAGTATCCCAATCTCATCATGCATTTTGTGCATGACGCCGCAGAGGCGCAGGGGTGCGAACCCTCCGCCATGCACCCTATTTTCTTCGGAAGCTACGACTGGCACTCCTGCGTTCACATGCACTGGTCGATGGCGCGGCTGTTGAATCTTGATCCGTCCTCCAATCATGCGAAGGCGATTGCATCATGGTTTGATCGCCAGTTTGATGTGGGCAAAGCCGAGCGCGAAGTCGCCTATTTTTCGCGCGACGGTGCAGCGCATTGGCAGCGGCCTTACGGTTGGGGCTGGTTGTTAAAGGTGTATTCGGAATTGGCCGTGTGTGCGCATCCGCATGCGGACAAGTGGCGTGCGGGCTTGCGTCCGCTAGCGGACTTTTTGTCCGACGCGATGTTTCATCATCTGCAAACGGCCAATGCGCCGGTGCGGCACGGCGTGCATTCAAACACGTCGTTTGCGATGATCCATGCGTTGCGCTATGCCACGACCGTGGGTGACCATGATTTCATGGCACTGATTGGCGCGAAAGCACGGCAGTGGTTTGGGGCTGACACAAACTATTCGCTGGCGTACGATTTTTCGGGCGAGGACTTTTTGTCGCCCGCGCTGACCGAGGCTTTGCTGATGTCCGTGGTGTTGCCGCAAGACGAGTTCCTCGCCTGGTTTTCGGCGTTTTTGCCGGAACTGGTGGCGGGAGATTTCAAGCATCTGACGCCCGCAATCGTGATCAATGAAAACGATGCCAAACAGGTGCATAACCACGGACTAAATCTGTCGCGTGCGTGGTGCATGCGCGGTTTGATGCAAGTGCTGACCATGGGCGAGCCGCGTTGGAAACAGTTTGGCGTGTTGTCGGGCGACCACCTGCGCGCGGCCGAGGCGGCAATCACCGGCGGCGCTTATGTGAGCACGCACTGGCTCATTTCGTTTGCGCTATTGGCAGAAACCGAGTGGCACACGTGACCTTCGCTGAGATGGCCCTGATCCTCATTTTCATTCTGCTGGTTGCGATTCTCATTCTTATGGCGACCCAGCAGCGCGGTATTGTGCGTCGTGTGAGTGGTGAACTAGGCACGCAGCTTGAGACCAAACATCGCTTGATGATTGGTGACGTCGCTGGCATGTTCAATCAAGTGAGCGAGCGGGTGGGGCGCGATCTTTCCGCGTCGCACTCCGGAACGCGCGAAGTGATCGGCATGCTGCAAGTGCAAGTAATTCATTCGCTATCGCAGCAAACCGAGGCCTCCCTCAAGCAGCTTGCGCTATTGCAGCAAACGCTCTCTACGCAGCAGGACGCATTAAAGCGCGAAGTGCTCGAACAGATGCTCAGCAAAATGGCCGAGCAAACGCGCGCGAATCAGGAATTGCTGCAAAACACGCTGCGCAACATGAGTGCGCAAATCACGCAGCAAGCCGAGACGATGACCAAGACGGTCGACGGACGGCTTGAGCAGATCAGCGGCAAAGTAGATGAGCGGCTCAATGAAGGCTTTAAGAAAACCAACGAGACGTTCGCCAATGTGATGGCGCGGCTCGCGGTCATTGATGAGGCGCAGAAAAAGCTCGATGGCCTGACCACCAACGTGGTGAGCCTGCAACAAGTGCTCTCTGACAAGTCCGCGCGCGGCGCGTTTGGCGAGGTGCAACTGGAGGCCCTGGTGCGCGACACTTTGCCGCCCGGTGTGTATGCCTTTCAGGCGGCCGTCGGCGCGGGGCGCGAGAAGGCGGACTGTGTGTTGACAATGCCGGACGGTACCTCAAAAATGGCGATTGACTCAAAATTTCCGCTATCGAATTACCGCATGTCGATTGACGCGACGCAGCCAGAAATGGTGCGAAACATCGCGCGCAAACAGTTCGCCAGCGACGTTAAAAAACACATCAATGACATTGCCAGCAAGTACATTCAGCCCGATGTAAATGCTGACGCTGCGGTGATGTTTGTGCCCTCCGAGGCGGTGTTTGCCGAGATCATTGGCAACCATTCCGATGTCGTCGCGCAGGCACAGGCGCAACGCGTCTGGCTGACCTCGCCGACCAATCTAATGGCCCTGCTGCACATCGTTCGCGCGATTATTCGCGACGCCGAGATGCGCAAGCAAACGGCGGTCATAAAAAGCGAGCTGCACAAACTCGGCGGCGATTTTGGTCGCTTTCAGGATCGCATGGATAAGCTCGCCACGCACATCAAGCAGGCGCACGACGACGCGGAAATGGTGCAGACATCGGCGCGAAAAATCACTGGGCATTTTGATCGGATCAAGGCGGTGGAACTGGACGCGCCCGCGTCGGAAACTTTGCCGCTGGCGACGCGCGATGCCTAGGCAAGCCCCTGTGATTTCCGCGCCGACATCACGTCGCCCACGCCGCTGCTAACTAAATGTTCTCTTGGCTAAAAACCAAACGCCGTGAGCGCGCGCTTGCGGCACATGCATTGCCCGACAGTGAGTGGAATGCTGCGCTAAAGGAACTGCCATTTCTCGACCATTACGATGCGGCAACCCTTGCCCGACTGCGCCAGCTGACGACGTTGTTCCTGGTCGAAAAAAGCATCGTGAGCGGTGCAACATCGGGCGCTCACGTGCTTGATGTCACGCCGCATATGCGCATCCTCATTTCCGTGCAAGCATGCCTTTTAGTCGTGGGTCGAGGTGCTAGCGTGATGGCCGCGATGACCGACTTTGACGGCTGGGAAAACGTCGTGGTTTATCCCGGTGACTTTCCGCGAACTCAAGATTTTGAAGACGACGCGGGCGTCGTGCATCGGCTTGATGAGCCCATCGCTGGCGAGAGCTGGGAGGGCGGGCCGGTGCTACTGTCGTGGCCTGCGGTCGAGGCGGGCTACGACCAGTCCGGCATGGCGCTGGTGATTCACGAATTTGCGCACAAGATTGACATGCTAGACGGCGCGGTTGACGGCCTGCC
>JACMNN010000092.1 GCA_014378555.1 Burkholderiales bacterium
GCGGGCCTTGCCTGCGAAGGCATGAAGCCGGTGGTGGCAATTTACTCTACGTTTTTGCAGCGCGCCTACGACCAGTTGGTTCACGATGTCGTGTTGCAAAACCTACCCGTCGTGTTTGCGATTGATCGCGCGGGATTGGTCGGCGCAGACGGGCCGACGCATGCGGGCGCGTTTGATGTGGCCTTTTTGCGCTGCCTGCCGAACATCGTGCTGATGTCCGCCAGCGGCGCCGCAGAATGCCGCGCCATGTTGTCGCTGGCCGTAGCGCTGCAACGCCCGGTCGCCGTACGTTACCCGCGCGGAGCGGCTCACGGCGCGGTTGACGCAACGATTGCGCCACTCGAACTGGGCAAAGCTGAAGTGCGTCGCGTTTCGAGCAAAAGCGGCGAAAAGATGGCAATTTTGGCGTGGGGATCGATGCTGCATCCGGCACTGGTAGTCGGCGAAAAACTCAATGCGACCGTTGTCAACATGCGCTTTATTAAGCCATTGGACGAAGCGTTGTTACGCGAAATGGCCCTGAGCCATGACGTGCTGGTGACGGTCGAAGAGGCGAGCGTTCACGGCAGCGCTGGCAGTGCGGTGGCTGAATTTGTTACCAACCACGGCATTAACGTCCGGGTCTTTCAAATCGGCTTGCCAGACACCTTCGTCGATCAGGGTGACCCGGCGTTGATGCTCGCCTCGGTGGGGCTGGACGTCGCCGGGATTGAGTCCAGCATCCAGCAAAAACTTGCATTGCGCCAATAGCTTTTCGCGGGAAGCTTCGTTTAACGAGGCATAGCCGCGATAAATGCTATTTATCGACTAGGTTACTTTTGTATTGTCAACGCCAATGGATGCGGGCTTTCAGCCGAAAGCGGCACGTGCTTATTGCGCAAATTCGCCAGATAGCGCAGCCCGGCAATCGCACGCACGCCGTACCAACTGACCATTTCGCCATCAATCAATTGAATGGGCTGTGTCAGACCCATTGCGTCACTCAACTCGTGAATGTGTTCATCACCAAACGAGTACGGTTCGGACGATAAAAAGATGCGCTCGGCGTTCTGCCAAACCGAGTCGTCCAGCGCCACTTCCGGGTAGCGCTTTTCCGCCTGCAGCGGCAGCGTTTTCCAGCCGACGATGGCGAGCATCGCGCTGACGTAAGTGTCGCGCGACACTGTCATCCACGGATTCTTCCAGATCGCATAAAGCACTGTTTCAGGCGGCAGGGTCGCGCCGACCGATCGCGCCAACGCCAGCGCATCCGCGAGCTCGCGCGTGAGCCGTAGCGCCGCTTCGTCGACCGCAAACGCACGGCCAAGCAGGCGGAACAGGATGGCGTTGTCCTCGGGTACCAGCGGATGGGTGACGATTACATGCGGGATCATTTTGCGCAACTGATCGACGGTCGCCTTGCGGTTTTCGTCGATGTTGACGATGACATGCGTAGGCTCCAGCGCCAGCAATTTGCTGACGTTCACATCCTTGGTGCCGCCCACTTTTGGCACGTCGCGCACGTCGGGTTCCGGGTGAATGCAGAAACCGGTGCGCGCCACTACTTGCGCACCCAACCCCATTGCGAACAGCGTTTCGGTGATAGAGGGCACTAGGCACGCAATGCGCGCATTAGCGGGGTTCGGCAGCGGGAAGTGTTGCACCCCAAGCGCGTCGTTGATTCGAGTCATGGCGCCAAGATTGGGATGCGCGTCAAAAAGAAAAGGCCGCTTGATTCACATCAAAGCGGCCTTGGGTGCCTTTGCCGCAATCAGCGGCGCGACAGCTTACTTCTTACGCTCAGCCCGAGCCTTCACGATCAGGAAGTCAAGCGCTGCGGGAACATCCTTGTGCGAACCTTTGAGCAGGTGCGGTTGAATTCTGAATTTGCCGTCGACAAATAGTATTGGCACACTGTCGATCGAGTAGTTAGTGGCAAGCGTTTTAGCGCGGTTCATTTTGCTGTTGACGGCAAATGAGCCCCACATTTCCTGTACTTTGGCTGCGTCAAGGCCGTTATTGCCGGCCCATTCAAAGAATACTTTTTCTTCGAACAGTTTTACGTTTGCGCTGTGGATCGCCTGAAACACTTTGGGCGTCAAGTCTTCGCGACCCAGCGCTTCAAGGGTGTAGTAAATTTTTCCAAGATTGACCCAGGCAGGCTGAAAGGCGACTGGAACGCGCTTGAAGGCGACATCGGCAGGCAATTTTTTCATCCACGGGCCGAGAAATTCTTCGAGATCGCGGCAGTGATTGCAGCCGTAGCTATAGAACTCGATGACCTCGATTTTGGCGCCGGACTCAACCGCTTGGGGCACTTGCAGGCGCAGGTATTCCTTGCCTTCGGTTAATTGTTCTTGCGCGGTTGCCACCATCGAGGCGGCCATCAAGCCCACGCCTACCGTCAACCATTTAAGGGATTTCGCCCAACCTGCCATGTTTATCTCCGTAAGTTTGTTTAAGTTACTGCGCAGTAAGAATACGACTAACGCATCAGGCCATTAGTTCGCTGACCTGAACCGAGTCCCGGTATTTTCAGGGTTTGATTACGCTGACCTCAATGCCTTGCCGAGCAAGTTCGCCGCGCACTTTGCCAGCTTCATCTGGGTCGCGATACGGCCCCACGCGCACGCGATGAACAGTGCCTTTATCAGGAATATCGGCGCTCTGAATTTGTGCTTCATACCCAAGCACGGCGAAGCGCGCGCGCTGATTCTCGGCATCCTGACGATTGACATAAGCGCCGACTTGCAGCCAGAGGCGGCTGCGCGGCTCGGCGCTAGGCGACGGCTCGGGTGGCGTTTTTGCGGCTTCGGTTTTGCTGGCGGCCTTTTGGGCTGGCGGCGCGTCCTTGGGTGCGGAGGGCGCCGATGCAACGGCCTCGGGCCGTGCGCCGGGCGCCACAATGCGCTCCGCCTCCGGTTTTTTCTCATCTTTGGCCAATGCACCGGTCTGACCGGTGGTCTTCGCCTCCAGCTTCGGCTTGGTAGGCTCAAGTTTGGCGTTCTGGGAGGTTTCCGGTCGAAACGGCGTCGACTGATAAATCCAAATGGCGAGCACCCCAGCAACAACTAATCCGGTGACAAAACCGATCAGTCCGCCGAAGAAAAAAGTTCCAGTTTTGAGTTCTGAGGTGTCCACCATCACATTCTCTCAGGAGCCGACACGCCAAGCAATTGCAAGCCATTTTTTAGCACTTGGGCTGTCGCGGCAGCGAGCGCGAGCCGAGCCGTGCGGTCGCGTAAATCGTCAACCAGGAATCGCTCCGCGTTGTAGTAGGCGTGGAAGGCCGCAGCCACTTCGCGCAAGTAATAAGGCAGCAAATGTGGCGCCAACTCGCGCGCGGTGGTGGTGAGCAGGGCCGGGAAGTCGGCAATTTTTACCGCAAGCACCTCGGCTTTTTCATGGCTCAACGCGGAAAGGTCAGCGCCCGCCAGCGCCTCAGAAAGCACGCCGCCATCGCGCAACACCGCGCAAATGCGCGCGTGCGCATATTGCACGTAATACACCGGATTCTCTTCACCGCGCGACAGTGCGAGGTCAATGTCAAAAGTGAATTCGCTGTCCGCCTTGCGCGACACCAGAAAGAAGCGCACCGCGTCTTTGCCGACCCACTCGATCAGCTCGCCCAGCGTGACGTAGCTGCCAGCGCGCTTGGAAATTTTTACCTCTTCGCCGCCCTTCATCACCCGCACCATCGAGTGCAGCAGATAGTCCGGATAGCCGGTTGGGATGCCGATGTTGAGTGCTTGCAAGCCGGCACGAACGCGGGCAATGGTGCCGTGATGATCGGTGCCCTGAATGTTCACCACTTGCGGGAAGCCACGCTCCCACTTGGTGACGTGATAGGCCACGTCGGGCACGAAGTAGGTGTAGCCACCCGCCGCTTTGCGCATCACGCGGTCTTTGTCGTCGCCGAAGTCAGTGGTCTTCAGCCACAACGCGGCGTCGGCC
>JACMNN010000093.1 GCA_014378555.1 Burkholderiales bacterium
ACAATCGCCATGCGATTGCCGACGTTTTGCCCAGTGAATTCACGCAAAATGCGCGCGCCTTGGCTATCGGTGCTGATGCGCACAATCGGCTGGTTGTTTTGCCCGTCAAACGCGGGCGACGCGTCATTGATGCGCTCGCCGGTGATCACAAACTGCTTCTTCACCAAAATCTGACCGCCATCGCGATCATTCATCAGCTCGGTTCCAAATGGCGCGTTACCGTTTTGTGCAGCCAGCAGCGCGCTGCTGTTCTTGCTCGCATCGGCCTCAACCAGACGCAGTTCTAGCGTTCCGGTGCGACCGATAACGTCCTTCAAACGCGCCGGATCGGATGCGCCCGGTACCTGAATCACAATGCGGTCGGTGCCCTGTTTTTGAATAATCGGCTCGGTCAGGCCAAGCGCGTTGATCCGATTGCCCAGCACTTTCTGGTTTTGCTCGATTGCTGCATCGGCGAGCTTCCTCTTCGCGTCTTCTTTCAGCGTGATGACCAGACGCAGATCCTGCGCAGCGCCGTCTTCTTTAATCAGCAAATCGGCATTGGCAAGTGCAATTTCTTTCGACGCTTTTTCGCGCTCAACCGGATCGCTGAACTTAATTGCGATCCTGTCGCCCACTTTGTCCACACCACCGTACTGCACTTTTTTCTCGCGCAATAAGGCACGAATGTCGGACGCGGAGCGATCAGCGGCGCGATCGAGCGCGCCCTTCATGTCAACCTGCATCAGGAAGTGCACGCCGCCGCGCAAATCCAGCCCCAGAGCCATTGGCTTGGCGTTTAACGCCTGCATCCAGGAAGGCGTAGTTGACTCGTTGGTCAGCGCGACGATGTAGTTGCCCGTGCCGTCAGCAACCCCGTTATTCAGGTCTTTGATCAGCGCGTCTTTGGCGCTGGATTGGGCCGCCATGTCGCCACGCGCGAAGCGCACATGCACGCCATTGGCTGGGTCAAGCACCGACGACGTGGTGGCGAGATTAGCTGCTTTGAGCGTTTTCTCTACCCGGTCGAGCAGCGGCGCATCGAGACGAACCGAGGGCTTGTTAGTGGACACTTGCACCGCAGGAACTTGCGGGAATACATTGGGCAGGGTGTAGAAAAGGCCGATGATGATCGCAACGATCATGACCAGATATTTCCAAAGCGGGTAGCGATTCATAGGGGTATCCTATGCTGAGATTGAACGTAAATTGGGGCGAACGCGTGTTTCCCAACCGTCGAAAAAGGCGCGCAACCGATGCCGCGCGCCCTGAATTTGCTTAGATTTGCTTAAGCGAGCCCTTGGGCAGCAGTGAGGTAATGGCGTTGCGCTGAAACGCAATTTCGATGCTGCCGCCGACCTGCAGTGTGATGTAGTTGTCGTCAAGCTTCACCACTTTGCCGACCATGCCGCCCGCGGTGACGACCTCATCGCCCTTTTGCACGGCTTCGATCATCGCCTTTTGCTCTTTGGCGCGCTTCTGCTGCGGGCGGATCAACAAAAAATAGAACACGACGAAAATGCCGACCATCGGCAGCAACGAAAGGAATTCGTTTCCTGCACCGCCACCAAAAAGGGACTGCGCGTAAGCGGTACTAATCATGGAGAAACCCTCATCAAATCATAAAGTTAACTCGGAATTGTAGCGGGCGGAATGGGTTCGGTTGCGAATGTGTTGTGGTGACGACTTTTGGCTACACGCCCTATTTCATTGGGCTCAGCAAGAGTTAAGCGCCTTTGTCGACTTGCGCTGGTTTAGCCGCCAACACCAACATAGAGAAGGGTCACCAGAATATGCTGTAGTTTCCCCACAAAGCAGCCGCCTATGACGTCGTTTTTTGCGACTGAGACCAGCAACCGCGGCGCTACGTCAACTTCGCGGCGAAAGGTCCGCCCGTCAAGGCAGACGCCTATTTTTCTGCCGCTATTGGTGCGGATTGGCCCACGAGTTCATCGAACTGTGAACACGTGGCCTTGCCGCAACGACTTATCAGACCGCTGGAACCGACAATTTGACCAATTGCCGCACATC
>JACMNN010000094.1 GCA_014378555.1 Burkholderiales bacterium
CTGGTAGGCAGCTATTTGGTGGCGACACGCGGGCTCAGGTTTGCTCATGCTGCGCGACCCGGCATCCAAATTCTGCGCGGCATCACGCTGGTGGTAAGCACGCTGTGTTTTTGGACGGCGCTGTCGCATTTGCCCCTAGTCGAGGCCGTCACGGTGTCGTTCATCGGCCCCACGATTGTGGTGATTTTCTCAGCGCTGTTGTTAGGGGAGAGACCGCAGCGCACCCACTGGATCGCGCTGGGCCTCGGCTTTGTTGGTGTGTTGGTCGCGCTACGACCGGGCGTGTCAAATGCAGGCGTGGGTGCGATTGCCGCGCTGGCATCGGCCGCGACTTATTCGCTGTATCTGGTGCTCACCAGAAAGGTTGCCGATCAGGCCGATTCGTTGGCGCTGCTGTTTCACGCCAACGCGATTGGCGCGCTTGCACTGACCGTCATTGCACCGGCCACCGCCCGCATGCCCAGCGGTGTGGCCGAATGGATGATTCTGCCCGCACTTGGGGTGTTTGGCGCCATGGGCCATTGGTGCATGATTAAGGCGTATTCTTACGCCGATGCGGCAACGCTTGCGCCATTTATGTACGCGCAGCTTTTGGTCGCCACGTTCTATGGGTGGCTGATTTACGACGATCTACCCGATGGCTTTACGCTGTTGGGCATGATGGTGATCCTGGCCAGTGGCTTGTATGTGTTGAACGAAAGCCGAAAGACCGATCGCGCGCTGCGACGCGCTCGCGCCGACGAGGTGTCGTCTACGCCCGAGTAGTCGCAGCGTTGTGCACAAACAGCGCTGTCAACCATGTTTCAAACTCGTTGGCGGCCAACGGCTCGGTGAACAAAAACCCTTGCATGGCCTGACAACCGAGCGACACCAGACACTGCCGCTGCTCTTTGCTTTCCACGCCCTCAGCGATGGCTGCAAGGGACAAGCCACGTGCCAGCTCGAGAATGGAATTGACAATCGCGACCGAACTCGCCGAGTCGGGCAGTTCAAGCACAAAACTTTTGTCAATCTTGAGCTTTTCTATGGGCAAATTACGCAGCCGAGACAACGATGACAATCCCGTACCAAAGTCGTCAATCGCGAGCGATACGCCCGCCTGTTTCAAGCGCATCAGCGTCGCCATCACCGATGCGTCGTCACTCATCAGCATGCGCTCAGTGAGTTCAAGCTCTAGGCATTCACCGTTTAAATCCAACCGTTGTAATGACTTCAATACGGTGTCGGCAAACCCCGGTGCGCGTAGTTGATTGCTCGACAAATTCACGGCGACTTTAGCCTGGTGCCAGCCCAATTGCCGCCACCGTGGAATCTGCGCCAGCGCTTCGTCGATGACCCACTGCCCGATGGGTACGATGAGATGCAGTCCCTCAGCCACTGGAATGAACTCGTCGGGGCTCAACAGGCCGCGCGTCGGGTGTTGCCAACGAATGAGTGCCTCGGCGCTCAGCACGCGCTTGCCGTCCGCAGACACTTCGGGCTGATAGTGCAACACGAACGCGGTCGACCGCAGGGCCTGACCTAACTCCTCTTCAATGACCAACGCGTAGTCCGCTGCGCGCGCGAGCGACTGGTCAAAAAATCGTGTGGTGTCGCGGCCCGATCCTTTGGCGGCATACATCGCCATGTCGGCGTTTTTAAGCAATTGCGACGGCGTGTCGCCGTCGTCAGGATAGCTCGCCACTCCGACCGACGCCGTGATCAAAATGTTCCTGCCATGCACATCGATAGGCCGCTGCAGAGTGGCCTGCAATTGCAGGCTGAACTGATAGCAGCGGGCAGCGCTGGTATGCGGCAAAGTGACCACGAATTCGTCGCCTCCGAGGCGCGCGAGCCACGGCGCGTGCCCGTCCAAACTATTCTTCTCGCAGAAGTCGAGCAGGCGCTCGGCCACGCTCGCCAGCAAGACGTCACCGGAGCTGTGCCCTAGTGAATCATTAACCCGCTTCAACTGATCGAGATCGATAAAAAACACCGAAAACTGATCGCGCCGCCAATGCGCTTCGGCGACCAACTCGTTTAAATGATCGTCAAGCTGCACGCGGTTTGGCAACCCCGTCAACACGTCATGCAGCGCCAAAAAGCGAATGCGCTCCTCAGCCGCGCGGCGTTCGGTCAGATCACGGACGATGATCAGACGTTGTGGCCTGTCGTCCGACTGAAAATCACGCACGCTGTACTCGACCGGCAGCAACCGCCCGCTTTTGTGAACGGCGAAACTTTCATACGTCGTTTCCGCGCCCGACGCCATAGCCTGTTTGGCCTGCGAATGTCTGCTTTCAGGCACGAATTCGAGCGTTTGATGTCCCACCATTTCATCCATCGTGTAGCCCAACATGTTGAGCAACGGGGGATTTACGTCGGTGATGGTGCCCTTCACATGAAACGCCATGCCTTCGGTGCTTGCCTGCATAAACTTGCCCAGGCGGGTCGCGACCTCCAGACTTTTAAGCTCCGCCAGCCGGTGCGGCGTAATATCAAATACCATGACCAACACGCGATCTGCGATTGGTTTTCCGCACGGCACCAGTTGCACCTCGATCCAGTTCGGATCGTCGCCGGGTAGATTGGTAGGACGGGTGTAGCTGATCGGCGCCTGCAGAGCAATCGAGCGTTCGAAGTGCGGTTTCACCCGCTCGGCCGCATCAGTACCGATGATGTGCTCAATGGTTTTGCCCAACACCTCCACGCAGGTCATGCCGCCTAACGCTGCATAGGGCGCGTTGGCATAGATGCACCTGCCGGTGGCTACGTCGTAACAGGCGAGCATCACCGGAACAATATTGGTGAGTGCTTGTAGGTCGGGAAAAGTGATGTGCGGAGAATCGGCGGACACTGGTTTGACGATCACGAAGAGTGCTGCAATTCAGAATTGTCTTAGTCTAGCGTGCAACGCCTCGGCGCCCGGCGTTGAATGCGAATTCGCTAGACGCAAACGGCGCTGCCCGCCTCAGAACGCCCGGAAATGCTGCACCGCTATAGAATTTCGATGTCGCTTTGGTCACGTGCACCGGTTGCAATCCAATCCAGCGCACGTTGACTGCCGAAACATAATCCACAACCGCCCGACGATTAACCTCAGCGCTACTGGCATGTGTCATGCCTGCTCTCGCAGCGCTATTTACGCGATTTCCCTCAATGAGTACTCCGACTTACGCCCCTGGTATTGAAATTAATGCGCCTATTTCGGCCGAGTTTGCGGCGATCCTGACGCCTGATGCGATGGCGTTGGTCGCCAAGCTGCATCGTGCATTTGAGCCACGTCGTCAAGAATTGCTCGCGGCACGGGTGGTGCTTGCCAAGCGCCTCGACGCGGGCGAAAAGCTCGATTTCCTTGCTGAAACGAAGCACATTCGCGACGACGCCTCGTGGAAGATCGCACCGCTGCCGAAAGCGCTGGAATGCCGTCGCGTTGAAATCACCGGCCCGGTAGACGCCAAGATGGTGATAAACGCCTTCAACTCCGGTGCCGACAGCTACATGACCGACTTCGAGGATTCGAATTCGCCTTCATGGGATAACCAAATTCAGGGTCAGATCAACCTTGGCAAAGCGATTCGTCGCACCTTGACGCTGGAACAAAAAGGCAAGCTCTACAAGCTCAACGACAAGATCGCCACGCTGCAGGTGCGCCCGCGCGGTTGGCACCTTGAAGAGAAGCATGTGCTGATCGACGGCAAGCGCGTTCAAGGCGGAATCTTCGATTTCGCGCTGTTCATGTTTCACAATGCTAAAGAGCAAATTGCGCGCGGCTTCGGCCCGTTTTTCTACCTGCCAAAACTTGAGTCGCACTTGGAAGCGCGTCTGTGGAACGACGTGTTCGTGATGACTCAGAACGAGCTTGGCCTGCCGCAAGGCACGATCAAGGCAACCGTACTGGTTGAGACGATTAACGCCGCGTTCGAAATGGAAGAGATGCTCTATGAGCTTCGCGAGCACAGCTCGGGGCTGAATGCGGGCCGCTGGGATTACATCTTCTCTTGCATTAAAAAATTCAAACTCGACAAAAATTTCTGTCTTGCAGATCGCGCTAAGGTCACCATGACAGCGCCATTCATGCGCTCCTATGCGCTGCTGCTGCTCGAGACGTGCCACCGTCGCGGCGCACCTGCCATTGGCGGCATGAGCGCTTTGATCCCGATCAAGAACGATCCTGAGCGCAATGCAATTGCCATGGGTGGCATCATCGCCGACAAGAAGCGCGATGCAACCGATGGCTATGACGGCGGTTGGGTCGCGCACCCCGGCTTGGTTGAAGCATCAATGAAGGAGTTTGTTGACGTGCTTGGCGACAAGCCCAATCAGTGGGAGAAACAGCGTCCTGACGTGAAAGTTGCTGCAGCAGATTTACTCAATTTCCAGCCCGAAGCGCCGATCACCGAAGCGGGTTTGCGGATGAATATCAACGTCGGCATTCACTATCTTGGCGCTTGGCTCGCGGGCAACGGTTGCGTGCCGATTCACAACCTGATGGAAGACGCGGCCACTGCCGAGATTTCGCGCTCGCAGGTGTGGCAGTGGATTCGCACGCCCAAGGGCGTTCTTGATGATGGCCGCAAGGTCACCTCTGAGATGGTCAAGTTGATGGTTCCAGAGGAGCTGGCAAAGATTAAGGCGGGCGGTTTCGAGGGCAAATTCGATCGCGCGGCAGTGATTTTTACCGACATGAGCACCAAGGATGAATTTGAGGAATTCTTGACGCTACCGTTGTACGAAGAAATTTAGCGACGTAGCGCAGGATTTGCTGCGGCGCAGCATGTGCCGCAGTCAAAAATCTGCAGAAATCCACGGAATCATTGCAAAACGCACCATTTAGGTGCGTTTTGCGTGGATAAGTGTGAATTGAGGAGCGTCGACTATGGCTTTTCAGGAACCAGCGCCCTAAAATAAGGGTCTACCATTCGAGCGCGTGCACGTAGAGGTTGGTTTAGGAGTGTTGAAATCCTGAAGCAAGCGTAGCGCCGAACTCGGTATGTCGAGCCGGGTGCCACTTAGAAGCAAACTCGCCGACTGGTTGTATCGATTACACACGGATTATTGGATTATGGCTAAGAAGTCGACGCCTGTTCTGTCACGGGCAAATTTATGGTCACTCGAAGAGTACGCGAAACGTCGCCCGACGTTCCGTCCTGAAGTGATAGCGCACAAAAAAAACCGCACCGTCCATTTGGGCAACCACCTCGCGCTTCAGTTTGAAGACGAAATGACGGTGCGCTACCAGATTCAGGAAATGCTGCGATTTGAAGCGGAAGACGAGAGCACTGCCAACGAGCGCGATGGCGTGCAGGGTGAACTCGACGCTTATCTGCCGTTGATTCCCGATGGCAGCAATCTCAAAGCTACGATGATGCTCGAATATTCGGACGAGACTGAGCGCAAACGCCAGCTCGCCCAACTAATCGGCATCGAAGACCGCGTCTGGATTCAAGTGGAAGGTAGCTCGAAGCTGTATTCCATCGCTGACGAAGATCAAGATCGCGAGAACGATTACAAAGCGTCTAGCGTTCACTTTTTGCGCTTTGAGTTGACCAAAGAGATGAAGGCCGCACTTAAGTACGGCGTCGGTTTGGCTGTTGGCGTAGATCATCCGCGCTACAAGGCTGCAATTAACCCGATTCCACAGACGGTGCGCAACGCGTTGGTAGCTGACCTCAAATAGGTTGGCTTAGCTTCGAAAAAAGCGGCTTTCCAGCCGCTTTTTTATTGCTGGTCAAGGGATCCAACTTGATATTGAAATGTTCGTTCTGCGGCGCCTAGTGCGGTAGCGAGCTGGTTGACGCCCGTAACTGTTTACGGCTGTGCTGAGAGATCTTTAGCCGCCTATTTGGTTGCCGGTGACGAGTTCAATACTCACAGCGCTGCTGCCAGTCGCCGCACACCTTCCTGCAATTTCGCCATATTCACGGCATAGGCCATGCGAACGTGTTCGCGTGATCGATATTCGCCGAAGTCGATGCCCGGTGCGAACGCGACGCCGGTTTGGTCGAGGATTTGATTGGCGAACGCCTGGCTGTCTCGGGTGAACGCACTGACGTCGGCATAAACGAAAAATCCGCCGTCGGGAATGATTGGAATTTTGAAGCCGATTTGACTAAGCGCATTTGCGAAATAATCGCGACGCGTCTGAAACTCTGCACGGCGCGATTCTGCAATGGCGTAACCGGCGTCCGTGAAGCAGGCGAGGGCGGCATGTTGCGACAACGCAGACGGTGAAATGTAGAGGTTCTGCGCGAGCTTTTCGAGATCGCGAACGTGGCGCTCCGGTGCTACCAACCAGCCTAACCGCCAGCCGGTCATGTTGAAATACTTCGAGAAACTGTTCACGGAAAACGCGTCGTCGCTGTATTCCAGCACGGTTTCGGGTTTGCGCCCATAGTTCAAACCAGAATACGTTTCATCCGAAATCAACGCGCCACCGTGCGCCGCAACGCAGTCCACAATGGCCTTCAACTCTCCATCACGCAGACTGGTACCGGTCGGATTGGACGGACTGGCGACCAGCACGCCTTTGGTCTTTGCGCCCCAAGCGCGATCAATCTGTGCCGCCGTAAATTGGTACTGCTCGTCGGGGCCGGACGCAATCGTCTTCGGCACCCCTTCCATGACACGAACGAAATGGCGGTTGCACGGATACGACGGATCGGTGAGCAAAATTTCGTCGTCGCGATTTATCAGCAGCGCGCAGGTCAACAGCAATGCAGCCGAGCCACCGGCGGTGACGATAATGCGTTCGGGGGCGATGTCGAGCCCGTGAACGCGTTTGTAATGCCTGCTGATCGCCTCGCGCAATGGCCGAATGCCGAGCGCGCTGGTGTAATAAATTTGGCCGCTAGCGAGTTGCTTTGCAGCGGCGTCAATCACTGGTTGTGGCGTCGGAAAATCCGGCTCGCCAATTTCCATATGGATGATGTCGCGACCAGCGGCTTCCAGCGCGCGAGCATGCGCTGCGATCTCCATGACGTGAAACGGTTCGATGTGGGCAAGGCGTGATGCTAGGTAGGTCATGTAATGAATAGTGGCGCTTATTGCCAAGCGCTGTTTAAGTTAGCTTCGCTCGATCGGCGGAAACTTAATTTTATTGCGCTGCTGTATCCGGGGAAGAATCGTCCGCGTCACGGATTCAGCGCAAATTTAGCACTGTGTGCCCGCCTGCTGACGCCCATTGTGCGAGCTGCGGGTCAGGATTGACAACCACCGGCACATCCGCGGCCAGCAGTATCGGCAAGTCGTTGATAGAGTCGCTGTAGGCGGTAATCTCAAAATCAGATCGGGTCGCACCGCGCGACGCGAGCCACGCATGCAGGCGAACCACTTTGCCTTCGCGCATATTCAGTTGGCCCGCCGTGCGACCGGTAAAGACGCCGTCAATGATCTCGGTCTCCGTGGCGATCAAATGCTCCACGCCGAGATGGCGTGCGGAAAGCTCAGCCAGGAAACGGTTGGTTGCGGTGGTGATCGCAACGAGGTCATCGTCGTCCAAATGCTTATTGACAAGATCGCGCGCAGCCTGCGGAATACGCGGAATGATTTCGCGCTCCAGGAATTCACTGCGCAGCGGCTGCCAGTCGTCCATGCTGCGACCCGCCAGCGTGCCCACGTAGAAATCGCTGAACTCGCGAATCGGTACCGCACCCGCTCGGTAGCGAGCGTCCATATCGGCGTTGCGCGCGGCAAATTGTTCGCGATCAAGAATTCCCCGCTTGATCAAAAAGTCGCACCACAACACGTCGCTATCACCGTTGAGCAGCGTGTTATCAAAATCGAAGAGAGCGAGCGTTAGGCGTGGCATGAATCGTGAGGTCAAGAATTAATGTGTAGTTGTGGATGCGGTTTGCTGCACTCCGCGTCGCCTTGAGCCACAGCATGCGCCGTTACAAAAACTCATTGGTCACACGCTTCGCAAATGCCACGCCTTCGGTCGGCAGAATGTCTGAATGCCGTAGCTGGAAAGCGTCAGACCCACACCCGAATCACCATAGCCACTCCACGGCAGTCGCGGGCTTACTCGGTCGCAGCAGTTCCAGTAAACGCTGCCCGCGTTGACGCGCGAGAGGATGGCGTAAGCCATTGATTCATCCGGCGTGTAGACGCCCGCGGTAAGCCCATAGCGCGAGTCGTTCATCAGATTGACGGCCTCGTCGTCGTCACTCACTTTCTGAATGCCGATGATCGGGCCGAAACTCTCTTCACGCATCAACTCCATCGAATGATTGACGTTTGAAAAAACGGTCGGCGCATACCAGTTGCCGGGCCCCGGCAGTTGATGACCACCTAGCAGCAGGGTCGCGCCTTTTGCTTTTGCATCCTCAACTTGACCATCAAGTACGTCGAGTTGTGGCGCCCGTGTGATCGCGCCGAAGTAGGTCGTATCGAGCATCGGATCACCGATCTTGAACGTTTTCACGGTGTCGACAAAGTGGCTCACAAACGCGTCATAAATTGATTCATGGACATAGATGCGCTCCACCGAGCAGCAGCTTTGCCCGGCGTTGTACATGGCACCATCAGCGAGTGATTCGGCGGCATTCGCTACGTTGGCGTCCGCGCGCACGTAAGTTGGATCTTTGCCGCCGAGCTCCAGTTGCAGCTTGATCAGGCGCGGGCCCATAGCCTGCGAAATCTTTGCACCGGTGGCATACGAACCCGTAAAAAATAGGCCGTCAATGCGTTGCGCCAGTAGTGCCGCACCCACTTCACCCGCCCCAATAAGCGGGATAAATACGTCCTTGGGTATGCCTGCTTCATGCAGCAGCCGCGCGATCTCAAGGCCGGTTAGCGTGGCGAATTCGGAGGGCTTATAGAGCACCGCGTTGCCGGTCAGTAATGCCGGCACAAACACGTTGCCGCCGACAAACCATGGATAATTCCATGCCGATATGTTGGCAACAACACCGAGCGGTACCTGCTCGATTTGTTCTTGCATTCCGCCTTCATTGAACACCGTTTGGGTGCGTGTTGCGTCCGCAGCCGCGCCCAGAAAAAAGTCGATGCGGCCGACAACGCCATTTAATTCGTTGCGCGACTGACCGATGGCCTTGCCAGTTTCCTGGGTCATGGTGCGCGCGAGTGATTCCAGATCGCGCAGGACCAAAGCGCGGAAACGCTCAATGCAGGCTTTGCGTTCGCTAAGTGGCACTTGCAGCCACGCGGGCTGCGCCGCACGCGCTAACGCGGCCTTGGCAGCGACGCTAGAAGCGTCGTCAGCGGGAACTTCGGTAATCAGTGCGCCGGTGGCTGGATTGACAATGGTAAGGGCAAGGGCAAGGGTGGTCATGATGCAATGCTTCCTACATTGCCGCAATAAACAGGCGCTCGAAATCGGCGCGCGAACAAGGGCGCGGATTGGTTTGATGGCAAATGTCGTTGCTCGCGATGTCGACCAGTCGCGGCAAGTCCGCAGCGGTGACGCCACGTGACGCCAGGCCACCTTCAATTCCCACTTGCGCCTTCAACGCCTGCAACCACGGAATGAATGCTTTGCCGCCGCCGGACACGTTGCACACGTGGGCGAGTTGGTCAAATTTTTCGGGCACAACTTCAAAATTCCACGCCAGCACGGTGTCAATCATCAGGGCGTTGGCCAAGCCATGATGTAAATCACACACCGCACCCAGCGCATGCGCGCATGAGTGCACCGCGCCCAAATCTTTTTGGAAGGCAATTGCGCCCATCATTGACGACATCATCATGTCGCTACGTGCTTGCAGGTTGCCGGGTTCGTTGACCGCCGTTACCAACGCTCTGGCCGCAAGGCGCGCGCCCTCTAATGCAATGCCGTCACACAACGGGTGGTAGGCCGGTGATAGGTAGCTTTCGATATTGTGGGTCAGCGCGTCGATACCGGTCGCTGCGGTCACCGACGCTGGCAGGCCCACTGTTAACTCAGGATCGGCAAACACACATTGCGCAAGAATTTTGGCGCTGAACACCACGCGCTTTAGATGCGTGTCATCTTCACTCACCACGGATGAGCGGCCGACCTCGGAGCCGGTGCCCGACGTGGTTGGCAGCGCGACGAAATACGGCAGCGCATGAGTGATGGCACGCACTTGCGGGTGATCCCACGCATATTCAAGAATGTTGCCGTGGTGAGTTGCTGCAACGCCGACAATCTTTGCCACGTCCAGCGCTGCACCGCCGCCAAAGCCGATCACGCAATCAGCCGCATGCGCTTTGAATGCGGCTGCACCGTCCATGACTTGCGAGCAGGTCGGGTTGCCAAAAACGCCAGAAAACACCGCCACGTCCAAGCCGGTCAGCAATGCTTTGAAATCGGCAAGCACAGGGAGCAGGCCCAGCGCTTTATCGGTGACGATCAGCGGGCGCTGGTAGCCCTGTTCCAGCAAATGCGCGGCAACCAGTTTGCGTGCGCCGACGCCAAACTTAATGGCCGTGGGAAATGAAAATGACGAAATACTCATATTAGAAAAAGTGCCCTAAATAATCTCAAAATAGCGTTTTAATTCCCAATCGGTGACACCGTCCTGCCACTGCCGCCATTCCCATTCGCGGGTTGCTGCGAAGTGGTCGACAAAGGTGTCGCCAAGCCAGTCGCGGGCGATGTCAGAGCGGCGAAAGTTTTGCGTGGTCTCGATCAGGCTGCGCGGTGCGCGCGGAATGTCGTCTGAGCCCTGATTGGTGCCGGTGATCGGAGGTGCGGTGAGTTTTAAGCCCTTTTCGACACCGTCCAGCCCAGCCGCAATGACCGCCGCCATCGCAAGATACGGATTCACGTCAGCACCTGGACAACGGGTCTCCAGTCGCGTGGCTTTGGGCGAGCCTGCGATCACGCGAAAACTGGCGGTGCGATTGTCCAGCCCCCAGGTCGGTTTGACTGGCGCCCAAAAGCCATCAACCAGTCGTTTGTAACTATTGATAGTGGGCCAGAACATCGGAGCAAACTCCATCAGGCAGGCGACCTGCCCGGCGAGGTAGCTCTCGAACAGTGGGCTCATGGAGCGCGGACTGTTCGCGTCAAAAAATAAATTTTTGCTGCCGTCGGACAGACTTTGGTGAATGTGGCCACTGCAGCCCGGATACTGCTGACTCCACTTTGCCATGAAGCTGGG
This sequence comes from Burkholderiales bacterium, assembly GCA_014378555.1. Lineage (GTDB taxonomy): Bacteria > Pseudomonadota > Gammaproteobacteria > Burkholderiales > Casimicrobiaceae > Casimicrobium. The sequence goes on from JACMNN010000094.1 coordinate 11,070, forward strand.
CATGATGCCGTAGCGTTTGCCGATTTCACGAGCGCCGGTTTTGAACAGGACCGCGCGATCAGCTTGTTCAAGCGCAGCGCTGAAGGCAATGGCAACCTCATAAACGCCGGGTCCGGTTTCGGTGTGCAAGGCCTCAATCGGCACACCAAAGGCAAGCATGTCGTCCATCAACGCGTTGCAAAATTCACGGTTGTCGGCCAAGCGCAGCAGCGAGTAGCCAAACATGCCCGGTGACAATTTGGTTGGATTCACGCCCTGTTTTTGCGCCCAACTGTCGGGTGTTTCCTTGAAGTTGAACCACTCGAATTCCATGCCGGTCATGGCCGCAAAACCCATTTTCTCGGCGCGCTTTAATACGCGTTTCAGCGTTTGCCGGGGACACACTGCGTACGGCGAACCGTCGGCGTTAATAAATTCGCCGAGGAAAAACGAAACGTTGTTGTCCCACGGCACCTTGCGATGGGTGCCCAGGTCAATCTGCGCTAACGCATCGGGAAAGCCGTGTTGCCAACCGGTGACCGCCGCGTTGTCGTAACAGAGGTCTTGCGAGTCCCAACCAAACACCACGTCGCAGAAACCGAAGCCAGTTTCAGCGGCGCCTAGAAACTTATTGGTGTGCAGATATTTGCCACGCAAAATACCGTCGATGTCGGTCACCGCGACTTTGACTTTAGTTTCGCCCGACTTGCGTATCGCCGCTACCGCGGCGTGTTCGTGTGTACTTGCCATAAATGCTCCGCTTTTTTTGCAATCGCAATGTCGGTTCGATCTGTTTTATCCGGGTTCGCCGGACGCAACGCCTAAGTCGTTTAGCGCCAGCGCAACCGCATGCACCGCCTGCGCCATTTCGACCGGGCCGATGGCGCCAATGCAGCCAACGCGGAATGTTTCAACTTGCGTCAGCTTGCCTGGATACATGATAAAGCCGCGTGCCTTTGCGGCATCGTAGAAGCGTCGGAATTCGTAGTTCGGATGCGCGGGTGCAAGAAAGGTGACGATGATCGGGGCCTGAACTGAGGGTTCAAGAAACGGTTTGAAGCCAAGCGCTTTCATACCTGCGATCAACGTTTGGCAATTGCTCGTGTAGCGCGCAAGCCTTGCTGGCTGCCCGCCGGCTTCCTCAAACTGGGCAATGGCTTCGGCCAGTGCAACCACCACGTGCGTGGGTGGCGTGAAGCGCCACTGCCCGGTTTTTTCCATGTAGGCGTGTTGATCGTAGAGATCCATCGCCAGCGACTGACTTTGTCCGGCGCAGCCGTCGAGCACCGCTTTCCGAATAAATACAAAACCCATGCCGGCCACGCCCTCCAGGCATTTGCCGCTGGCAGCGATTAACGCGTCAAAGTGCGTCTTGCGGGCGTCAATTTCAATAGCCGCAAACGAACTCATGGCGTCGACAATGAGTCCTTTCTTAAACGCTGCGCAAACATCAGCCACCGCTTGCAACGGGTTCAAAACACCGGCGCCTGTTTCGCAGTGAATCAGCACCACATGCGTAATGCTGCTGTCAGCGGCAAGTTGCTGCTGCAGGGCGCTCGGCGACACCGCTTCGTGGTCGGCAAATGGCATCAACGTGCAGCGTCGTCCCATCATGGTGGATATTTTTGCTGCACGCTTGCAGTACGCGCCGTTGTCGAGCACCAGAATATGCCCGTTTTGCGGCACCAAGGTTGTGACGGCGGCCTCGATGCTGAAGGTGCCGCTGCCTTGCAACGGCACCACCGCGTGAGAGTCTTCGCCGTGAATAATTTGCAGCAGGCTGCGCCGTACGCGCGCGGTGACTTGGTTGAACTCCACGTCCCACGAACCCCAATCGCGCAACATCGCGAGTTTGGTGCGCAGTGTTGTGGTTAGTGGGCCTGGTGTGAGCAGAATGGCATCGTGCGACATGAGTTTGTTGATCTTCTAATGGGTGCCGCGCCACGCTTGGGTGCGCCGGTTGATAAGGCGCGCCAGCAGCATAAATGCGCCGGTCGCAATGGTGGAAATGCCCGCGATCATGATCGCCATCGCTGCGGCTGCGCCAATTTCGCCGGCCTCGTCGAGATTAAGAATGGCGATCGAGGCGACCTTGGTGTCGGGTGAATAGAGGAACACAACCGCTGAAATGGTGGTCATGGCATTGATAAAAAAGTAGCGCGCAATATCAACCAGCGCCGGCGTGCAAATGGGCAGCGTGACCCGCCAGAAGGTTTTGTACCAAGGCACTTTGAGCGATGCACTGACCGCTTCAAACTCGCCGTCCAGCGCCTTAAGCGCGGTCACCGCAGTCAAATGCCCGGTGGTGTAGAAATGAACAATGGTGCACAGCGTGAGTAAGGTGATGGTGTGATAGAGCCCATTGAGTGGGTTTGACTGCGCATTAAAAAAGAAAATGTAGCCCAGGCCCAGCACCAATCCCGGCACCGCCATCGGCAACATAGCGAGCAGACGAACCGGCGCATGCAACCAGCCCGCGCCTTTGGTTTTCTCGAGCAGATAAGCCGAAAAGAACACTAATGCGGTACCAAAAAATGCGGTACCCGCAGCAAGCTTAAGACTATTGACGAAGCCCTCGCCTACGTCGCTATCGACAATGCCCAACGTGTAATGGCGCAGACTGGGCGTCAGGTTGTACGGCCAGAAGCTTGCAAATGACGCGAAGATCGCCATGCCCAGCATGGCCAGCATTAATATTGAAATCAATATGCAAAAGGCCGTCATCAAAGTGTCGAAGCCTCGTGACGGCGCGGGACGATACGGCACCGCGCGCGCGGTGAGCATTGCAGTTTGCTTTTTGCTGACGTAGTGGTCAACGGCAAAGGTGAGCACGGCGGGCAACAACAGCAGTAATGCGACCACCGAGCCCTTAGCAAAATCTTGTTGCCCGATCACTAGTTTGAATACGACGGTCGCAAGCACGTTGAAGTTGCCGCCGATGACTTTAGGAATGCCGAAATCAGTCATCACCAGCGTAAAGGTCACCAATCCGGCAGACAACAGGCCGTACTTTGCGCCGGGCAAGGTGATGGTGAAAAACTTGCGTGAGGCGCTGGTGCCCATCGCGGCAGCCGCTTCGTAAAGGCGGGCATCGGCAAGGCTCAGTGCGGTAATCAAGATCATCAGCGCGTGCGGAAACACCGCAAAACATTCGGCCACCACAATGCCCGGCGCGCCATAAATTTGCGCAATACCGACGCTCTGCATCGCCGTTTTGAGCACGCCCTGATTGCCAAACCAATAGATCAGCGAAATGGCGGAAAGCAGCGACGGCGCAAGTAGCGGAATCAGGCTGATGCCGCGAAACAACGCCTTCAATGGCATACACGAGCGGGTGATAGCGTAGGCAAAGATAAACGCAAGCGGCAGCGTAATTACGGTGACCACCACCGACACCCAAACGCTATGCCACAGGCTGATGAGCAGCGCCGGGGTTTGCGCATAGGCGATGAAATTAGATAAGCCGACAAACTCGCCCTGCTTGCCCTCAAGCGACTGCAACAGAATGGCGGCCAGCGGGAAGGCTAAAAACGCAATCAGGATGAGCGCGACCAGCGCCAGACTGAGCTGGGCAACGCGATCCGCCCAGGGCGTTGTTTGCCGCACCAGTCGCGCCGCGTTGGCAGTGGCCGCGGCCGCGGTGGTGATACGGAGAGCATCCGTCATGACTAAAACACCCGCAGCCGTTCGGGCAGCAATTTAAGGCGCAGTGGCGAGCCGACGGCAAGTGAAAATTCGGTAAGAAAATTTAGCGACAAGTAAACCGTCAATTTGTGCGGCGCGAACGCAAAGGCGGCCACATGGACATGACAGAACGAACCGAGAAATTCAATTTTTTCGATCACGCTGTCGAACACGTGCGGATCGTCTGCTGCGAAACTGGCCGTACTCGTTCCGGCTGGCCTCGCCAGCACATCTTCCGGCCGCAGATAAACCTTGACTGCCCGTGTTGCTGACGGCTCCTCGCTCTGAGTGAGCCGCTGCGGAAGCGCTACCGAAAAGGTGCCGACTGAGAGTTGCTGCCCGCTGAGGGAGCCGGGAAGCACATTCACTTTGCCTACGAAGTCGGCGACGAACGGCGACGCTGGCTCACGGTAGATGTCCATGGCGCTGCCGATTTGCTCAATCACACCGTGATTCATCACCACGATTCGATCGGCCAGGGCTAGCGCTTCTTCCTGATCATGGGTCACCATGATGGTTGTCACGCCAAGCTTTTGTTGCAATGCGCGGATTTCCTGGCGTAGACGCACCCGTTCCAGCGCGTCCAGCGCCGACAGTGGCTCGTCAAGAAGCAGTAGGCCGGGCGAGGTGGCCAACGCGCGGGCGAGGGCGATGCGTTGCTGTTGGCCGCCAGAAAGTTGACTCGGATATTTGCCCTCGCTGCCTGGCAAACCCACCAGTTTCAGAAGCTCAGCAACACGCTGATTGATGCGCGTCCGGTCAACGCGCCGATTGACCAGCCCGTAGGCGACATTGTCGGAGACATTCAGATTGGGGAACAGCGCATAGCTTTGAAAGACGATGCCGTAGTCGCGTTCGGCGGGCGGTAGCCGCGTGATGTCGGCGGAAGCCTGCGCTATCGATCCGGATGTTGGCGTTTCGAGGCCGGCAATGATGCGCAGAAGCGTGGTCTTGCCGCAGCCGGAAGGCCCAAGAAAGCAGACGAATTCGCCTTTTTCGATCGTAAGATTGATGTTTGAAAGCGCGGTAAATGCGCCGAATTCTTTTCGAACATCACGGAGCTGTAAGTAGGGCTGGTGGGTCATCACTGGTTTAACGCTGAGTGCAGAACGGTTGCGCTGGCGCAACGTATCGGCGCACACGCGGGGCGCAGTCGGCAAAGTACAGCTGGGTCATTCGTGATCATCAGTGTCCGAAATTAGTAAAGGGCACCCAACATCCCGGAGCCCAAAGTGAAC
>JACMNN010000012.1 GCA_014378555.1 Burkholderiales bacterium
CGTCCGCGCACGTGCATCGCGAGGCTTTTTTCAAGTTTTTCGTTCGCTTCAAATCCCGCAGCCAGCACGATAAACGCCTTAACGATGGAACCTCGTTCAGCGTCCGGTTTACCGACAACAGCCGCCATTAGCACGGCCGAATGCTGAATCAGACAGCTTTCAATCTCAGCCGGGCCGATGCGATAACCCGCGCTTTTGATCACGTCATCGCTGCGCCCTTCATACCAAAGATAGCCGTCAATGTCCATGTGCGCCATGTCACCGGTGTGGCACCATTCGCCGGAATATTTCGCTTTGGTGCCCGCGTCGTTGCCGAGATAGCCCAAGAAAAAAATCGGGTCGAGATCGCCATTCACGTCACGACGATTTACCGCTACGTCACCCGTTTCGCCGACCGGAACCACTCGACCGAGCGGGTCAACTACGGCGACTTGGTGGCCAGGATACGCGCGGCCCATACTGCCCGCGCGAGCAGGCCACAGCGCGGCGCAATTTCCCACGATGTAGTTCAACTCGGTTTGACCAAACATTTCGTTTAACGTGATGCCGAGCGCTTGTTCCGTCCACTTAAATACGGTCTCGCCAACGCTCTCGCCTGCGCTCATGATGGAGCGCAGTTTAAGTTGATACGTGTCACGCGGAAACGGCACGCTCTTCATCATCATCTTGAGCGCAGTGGGAAACAGAAAGGTGTTGGTCACGCCGTGACGCTCCATCAGCGAAAACGCGCGGATGGGATCAAACCGACCGCAATAGCCGACGATGGTTCGGCCGAAATAAAGAGTGGGCAGCAACGCATCCCAAATTCCGCCCGTCCAGGCCCAGTCGGCGGGCGACCAAAATATGTCCCCCGGCTGCGGAAATACGTTGTGTGAATAGCTGAAGCCCGACAAATTGCCAAGCAGCGCACGATGCGGGATGACCGCGCCTTTGGGCGGTCCGGTGGTGCCGCTGGTGTAGATGATGAGTGCGGCGTCGTCGGCAGCGGTGGCCGCAACGGGCAATGGATCGCCGCCACTTGCCAGCGCTTCGTGCCAATCAATCGCTGCCTCATGGCGGGCGCCAGCGCATGCGATGATGGTTTGCAGGCACGGTACCTGTGCGCGAACTGAAAGCACATTGGACAGAGAAGCTGAATCGCAGATAACCAGTTTGCACTGCGCATGGTTCAGACGAAAAGCCAGCGCGTCTGGGCCAAATAACACGGTGAGTGGCACGGCAACCGCACCCAAATGCAGAATAGCCAGCAGCGACACTGCGGTTTCAATGCGTTGCGGCAAGCAAATCGCGATCCGGTCGCCGCGTTTCAGACCGAAACCAGCAAGCGCCGCGGCGAGACGACTGACCCGTGCGGCAAGCTCTGCGTAGGAAATGGCATCAGCCGCGCCCGATTCGTCTTCCCAGCGTATGGCCAGTTCAGCCTTACGCGCTGGGTCACTGGCCCATTGATGGGCGCATGCGGTCGCGATGTTGAACTGCGAAGGCACGTTCCACTGCCAGCCGCGGTAGTGATTTGGGTACTCGTCGATTGCTTTCATGGTTCTCCCAATATACCCAAATAATGCAATTTTTGAGGGCAAACGTAGAATAGTCTGGTGGAAAAAATTACCCAAATAGCCGCCCCTTACGCGCTATCAACGCGTTGGCAGGTGGCTTTGTGGCTTTTAGCGATAGCCGTGTCGGGCGTCACTTTTCTCGGTTACGGGCAGGTTGAGCTGTTGCTTCAGTGGGTCAACGCCCGGCTGTGCTGACTGTAGACCCACTAGCTGAAGCGGCGGCAAGCGGCTATGTGCTGCATGTGGTGCCGGCGAACGGGGGCGGGGTAGACCGCTACGTGCGCGATATTTGTGCGCATCGGTCGCGTGATTGCATCTTGCATGTGGTGCCAGAACAGTGCGTGTTTGAGGCGGTTGAGGCGCGCCGGTTTGTGCCTGTCGCCCACGATCGGATGGCAGATTCCGCCGCGATCAGGGCCCTAGGCCGCCCGGTGCTTTTGCACGCGCACTCAACGCTTGCGCCGGTGCGAGAGCAGGTTGCTTTGTTGAGCAGCGCGTTAGCCGTCGACTACGTCTTGACGCTGCACGACATTGACTTTGCCGGTGGGTTTGGTGAGGTCGATAACGCTGAGCGCGAAGCGCGCTTAGATTTCGTGCGCAAGGCTTCGCAGCGCGCCGTTCCGAGTGCGTTTATCTCAGAACTGTTGTCGACCGCGGTGGGGGCCTCAGTCACCAGGCAGTTGATTGAAAACGGCGTGGACCCGGCGTCTACCAGCCGCGCGCCAAGCGTGACAACGGGCGCTCGGGAGCCATTTCAACTCGCGGTGGTCGGCGCACTTGGCACCCACAAAGGCTTGAATTTTTTACACGAAGTAGTGGCAGCTCTGCCGCCGGCGGTACGGGTGGTTATTATTGGCTATGCCGACGGGCAACTAACACCGGGGTGGCTGATAAAAAATCGGCTTTGGGTGCACGGCGCGTTTCAGCCCTGTGAGCTCGCCGCTTTGCTTGCGGACTACGGCGCGCGGGTAGCGCTTTTTCCCAATCGCCAGCCCGAGAGCTACAGCTACGCGCTGAGTGATGTCTGGCTATCAGGGTTGCCGGCCTTTGGTCCGGCGGCGGGCGCAATTGGCGAACGCATTTCGCAGACCGGTGCAGGTTGGACTTACCCGGCGGAAAGCACGCCCGAGACGGTCGCGGGCAGGTTGCTTGAATGCATCAGCGCAGCCGATTCGGTGGCTAGCTGCGTCAACAAGGCTGCGGCGAGCTTGGCCTCGACCCGCGTGATGGCTGAGCAACTTAATCAGGTTTATGAAAAAACAATGAGATCACTTGATACCCATGACGCACCGGCGAGTGGTGCGCCACACATTGAAACATTGGAGGCGATCGCAGAAACGCATCTGAATGGGCATTTTTTTCGTGGCGAACTTTCAAAGCTGAGCGGTGACCTTGCGTTTTCACAAACGCAGGCTGCGAATTCGGATCTTGCGTTGAAAGCGGTCACCCTTGAGTACGACGCGCGTGGCGAATGGATCGCCACGCTTGAGGCGTCGCTTACAGAGTGCAAAGCGGAAGTAGCACGGATCGAGCATGCGCGGGTGATCGAACACCAGCAAATGGAGGCAGCGCGCCGCGATGAGCGTGAGCAAGCGGACGCAGCGCGGGCGATTGACCGCGCGGTGTCCGAGGCTGCACGCGAAGCGGATAGAGAGGCGGATCGAGAGCGCTTCGAGGAAGCGCGAAGCGCGGATCGCGAGCGATTTGAGGCGGCACGTCACATTGATCGCGAGTTGTTCGAGGCGGCGCGAATTGCTGATCGTGAGCAGTTGGAAAAAGCGCGCCATACTGAGCGTGAAGCGCTCGAAGCGGCGCGTAAAGCTGATCGTGAGATGTTCGAGGCGGCGCGTATTGCTGATCGTGAGATGTTCGAAGCGGCGCGTATTGCTGATCGTGATCTATCCGACGCAGCACGCGCGCAAGAGTTAGCGCAACAGCGCGCCGAGGCCGAAGCGGCGCGGGCGCTGGCGCATGCCGCGCATGAAAAATATGCAGCCAAACTGCAACAAGATATTACTGATACGCTCGCGATTGCGCATCAACAGCAGCGCAGCATCGCGATCTATGAATCCGCGCTTTCTATGATTCCGCCACTTATTCGTCGGCCGATGCTTGCGCGTGCCGAACGCTCGATTTCTATGAAGGTAGCGCAATGATTGATGTACTGGTGGTGGTATTCCATCCCGACACGACACAACTGAAAGCATTGCTGGACTCGGTGTTGCAGGCCAACCAGGCGGGCGTGCCGCTGGCTATGCGGGTTTGGCACAACGACGGCGACGCACCAGTGTCGGGTGAGGTCTACGCGCTTTACCGCGACATACAGCAACGTGGCTTGTCGCTGACTATCGGTGGTGGTGAAGGCAATCTTGGCTTCGGCTCCGGGATCAATCGCTTGCTCAAGGACTCAACAGCGGATTACGTGTTGGCGCTTAATCAAGATGCGATTCCTGAGGACGGTGCGTTGGCCGAGTTATGGAAATATGCTGCGGGCGACGACGCAAAAGTGGCGGCGTGGGAGATGCGACAAATTCCGTTTGAGCATCCAAAAAATTATGATCCGGTGAGTCTTGACACCGAATGGGTCAGCGGTGCGGCAGTGCTGTTGAGAGCATCAGCGATGCGTGAGGTCGGTGGCTTTGAGCCGCGCATATTCATGTATGGCGAAGATGTAGATTTATCGTGGCGCCTGCGTTGTGCCGGCTACCGTTTGCGCTATGTGGCGCGTGCTGCCGTTGTGCATCACACCTATAGCAAAGCACACGAGGTCAAGCCGCTGCAAGCGCTAGGCAGTATCTACGTCAACTTGTGCTTACGGGCGCGCTATGCCGGTCGACGACAAATTGCCCAGGGCTTATCAATGGCTTTCGCCGAGATGATGTTGCCCGAAAGTTTTCCCGGACGCAGGCTGGGCATTGCCAAAGCCATACTTCGGTTTATGCGCAATTACAGCTATTTTTGGGCGAGCCATAAGGGCGCGCCTGGCTTTGAACCGCGCTTTGCCGGTTGGGGCTATGAAGTCCGCCGCGATGGCGCCTTTCACAGCTTTGTGCCACGTGACCAACAACCCAAAGATTTGCCGGTTATTTCGGTGCTTATCCGTACCCACAAGCGCGCCGCATTTTTGCGCCAAGCGCTGACCTCGGTACTGCATCAAACACATCGCCCGATTGAGGTGGTGGTGGTTGAAGACGGCTCAGATGAAGGCCAAGCGGTGTGCAATGAATTCGCCGATCGACTCGACGTTCGCTACTTTCGGATCACGCCGGGACGTGGACGTTCGGTAGCGGGTAATCGTGCGCTGCAAGAGGCGCGCGGCGAGTGGATGTGTTTCCTTGATGATGATGACTTATTTTTTGCAGATCACTTAGAGGTGCTGCTGCAAACCGTGCGCGAGGCGCAGTTAAAAGGTGCGTTCGCATTGTCCTGGCGCACCACAACGCAGGTAATTGACGCCAGCATTCCAACGTACAACGAAGTTAGGCTAGACAGCGTTCCCGACGAACCGTTTTCACGCGTGACATTGTGGCACCACAATTTCATGCCGATTCAGGCGGTGTTGTTTCATCGCAGTTTGTTCGAGCGATACGGCGGCTTCGCAGAGGATATGCACCAGCTAGAAGACTGGAATTTGTGGACCCGCTACACCATGCAGGATGATTTTGTGCAGGTGCGAAAAACGACATCTAAATACCGTGTACCTGCGGAAGTCAGTCACACGCTTGAGCGCCAAGGCAAGCTCGATGACGCTTACAAGGATGCGGTGGCACGGCAAGGACAGATGAAATTCAACGCTGATCCAGCGTTTGTTCGTAAGCTCGCTGAAGACTATGTGCGCAGCAATGCGCTGATTCATGTCGGCCGAGATCAGGTGCGAGCTCGGTTCGCCAGTTCGCCGATGCTGGCGCGACTGGCTACGCTGCGCCACGTACTCCGCCGGCGCTTTAGCTGAGCGCCAATTCAGCGGATACGGCGCATGATCAAGCATGACAACAACTTTGACGTGCTGCGGCTTTTTGCTGCGTGGCTGGTGCTGTTTAGCCATAGTTATCCGCTATCGGGGCAACCGTTCGCAGACCCGTTTTCGCGCTATGTAGGGCTGGACACCGCAGGCGGGGTCGGTGTAGCTATCTTTTTTCTATTGAGCGGCTATCTGGTGACGCAGTCGTGGCAACGTTCCTCGAGTGTTACTAGTTTTGTCTGGAAGCGTGTCAGAAGAATTTATCCAGCATTAGTGGTGTGCGTGCTGATCTCGGTGCTGCTGGTTGGCCCCATCCTCAGCACCCTAGCGCCCGCCGTGTATGCCACGCATCCGCAAAGCATCAGCTATTTGCTGACCGCGACCGGGTGGGATATTCAATATGTGGTGCCCGGCGTGTTCTGGGACAACACCTATCGACACACCTTTAACGGATCGCTGTGGTCGCTGCCTTATGAACTGGCTTGCTACGTGGCACTGCTGGTGGTGGGCCTGCTGCCGCTGGCGCTGCGTTGGAAAGTGTCCGCGGTCGCCGTTACGCTCGCGTGCATGCTTCTGGTCCGGCCGCTGTCGCCGCCTGCCTCGCCGCTGGAGGTGATGTTCGGCCTTGATGGCTACACCGTCAAGCTGGGGCTTTTCTTTGCGGTTGGCTCAATGTATTTGTGCTGGAGCCCGCGGCTTAAACCGCTGTGGTGGGTTGGCGCAATCGGTGCTTTGGTGGCATGGGCGCTGCCTGATTCAGCGTTAAGCCGTTTGCTTTGGATGCTCTCGTTATCGACCTTGGTGTTGGCGATTGCGCTAGGCATGTCGTGGCTGCCCAAGCTTCCTGCAGCGATGGGCGACTGGTCGTATGGTTTGTACCTGTATGCGTTTCCGGTGCAACAAATTTTGGCGCATTATCGCGTCGACAAATTGCTTGGCTTTGCCGGTTTCACCGCACTCAGCACGCTGCTGGCTGTATGTTGCGCCGCGCTTTCTTGGTTTATCGTTGAACGCCCGGCGTCGCAAATCAATTGGCCATTTAAGGGCTTGCAAAAAACAACCGCTACGCCAGTTTCTGCGCCAGCAGCGCACGAATAGCGGGCAGTGCAGCCTCCGGCGAGAAGTGCTGCCGCACGTTGGCCAGCCCGGCAACTGACAACGTATTCCAAAGCGGCGCATCGTTGTAGACACGGGCGATAGCGGTTGCAAAATCGCTGGCCAGATCAGCCACTAAAACGTCGCGCTCGTGAAGCAAGTGCATGCCCTCAATCGCGCATTCAGTCGCGACCACCGGGATGCCATAGTTCATCGCTTCGTTGATTTTTCCTTTGATGCCCGCGCCATAACGGAGCGGCGCGATCGACACCCGAGCGGCACGCAGTAGCGGGTCAATGTTTTCGACGTAGCCCATAAACAGCAATCCGTCTTGTTGCAGCGCGCCGACCGCCTCAGGCATGTTGCTGCCCACGATGGTGGTCACCACCCCCGGCAGCAGTTTCCGAAGCAGCGGCAGCACTTCTTTGACGTACCACTGGATAGCGTCGACGTTGGGGGCATGTCTGAAGCCGCCGACGAAGAGTATTCCGCTGCGCTCAGCAAATGGCGCACCGGGGCTGACTAACGTGTTGATCTGCGACACGACATCGACGCGGGCGGAGGGGGCAATTTTTGCAAGCAACGCCTTCTCGGCATCAGAAACGACGATAGTCACATCACTTTTTTCGATAACAGACAGCTCGTTGGCGCGAGTTAACGCGGCTGATCGAACCATCGCAGCGTTACCGAGTAATTGCGCTTCACGTTGCTCGCGGACAAAATGTAGATCTACGGTGTCGAAAATAATTTGAGCGCGCGGAGCCAGCGCACGCACGCTGTTGACGTACTGGGTTGCTACGTAATAGCGGCAAAAGATAATGGTGTCGAGTGCCGGGCCACGATCGCGCAGCACCTTGCGAACGCTCCCGGCATATTGCCCGTGCAACACCTCGACACCGATGCCGGTGAGCAGCGCTGCGTACTTTGGATTGCCGTCTAGGTTGTCGGCCAGAAAGGTGACGTGATGACCTTCGTTGCGCAGGATTCGCAGTAAATTTAGCAGGCGTACCGAGCCCGCATCTTGATCAGGCGTGATCATGCAAGCCTCCACGATCAAAATGTTGCTTCTACTCGATCGATGCGCTTCGAGTTCGGGGGCCGATGCGTTTTCGCGATGCGTTGCCAACGTTTGCTGCCAGCGTTGGTAGAACTTTTTGCCGTTACTCCGCTGGTGCGCTTTAACGCCGGAATAGGCGTCGCGCCCGTGGCTGATACCTTCGATGTGAAAAATTTCGGCGGCGGGTTGATAGATCACGCGCAATCCGCGCGCGCGGATGCGGAAGGCGAGGTCAGTGTCTTCGTAGTAGGCCGGGCTGTAATGGCTGTCAAAACCGCCCATGTCGACGAACAATTCCCGCGAGATGGCCAGTGCCGCGCCAGAACAAAAATCAACATCGCGTACAAAGTTAAATCGTGGGTCGTCACGGTGTTGGCCGCGACCCCAATTCCAGGCACTGCCATCGCGCCAGACAATGCCGCCGGCCTCTTGCACCGAACCATCGGTGTTGAGCAACTTTGCGCCGACCAATCCGACGTTTTGAAGGGTGTCAAAGGTGTCCAACAGTGCATCGAGTGCGCCCTGCCGCACGACGGTGTCGTTATTCAGAATCACCAGCCACTGTCCACGTGCATGGCTGGCGGCCAGGTTGACGTTGCCAATGAACCCCAGGTTTGTTTCATTGCGAATGATGCGGATTCCGCTGACCAACGCCAGCGCTTCGGCTGCCGGCTCGGGCGAGCAATCATCCATCACGATGACCTCAAACGGCCGGTGTGGCGGATATTCGGAAATGCTTTTGATGCAAGTAAACGTAGTGCCGTGCTGCCCGTAAACCGGTATCAGGATGCTGACCAGCGGCAGCAGCGGGTCGGTGTGAAGTAGGAGTGGCACGATGACTTCTGGAGCGATGCCAGGCAGCTTGATCGTCGAGGCGGGTTGCAGTGGCCGAAATTCAACGATCAGGCGTTCGAGCACGTCTTTCCAGCCACCGCGACGGAAACGCGACACCACGCGGTGCAGCAATGCGGGAATGCGCGGCACCAAGCGCAAAGCCGACACTGCAACATGTCGAGCGTATCGAGCGCTACGCGCCACACCGCGTAAGGGGCGGGTGATGCGCCATGACGTGCTCGAAAATATTTCCGCTTGCTCGGCGTCAGTTTTTTCGCGATGTGCCTGTTGTCGTTGCACCAACGCTTCAAGATGAGCGATGTACTCACGGGCAGCCGCTGCCCGCTGATCTGCGTCATCAAGCGCCGCCCTCCAGCGCTGACCCTCTTCGGCGTGCGCTTGGTGCGTTGCCTCGAGCGCCACCGCATGCTGCGCTTGTTGCGAAATCAGCGCCTGTTGTGACCGGTCAATCGCTTCAGCCACGGCGTCATATTGGGAGCGGCCCACGATGTGGGTTTCTCCCGGTACCAAAGCCGCAAGCGCCTGATCGACTGCCCGAATGGACGGTTGATGACCGCCGTACACGCCGACGCGAAACACATTGAGCAGCGGCCTGTCGGCAAGCGTGGTGAGCGCCTGCGGTGAATCACTTGTTACCAATAAATTGCCGAGGGCAGCGGCCGAACCGGCGGTTGTCGTCGCCGGCAGTCCGTTGAGGTAGTGCGTGGCGTACGCTTCGACGTTGCTTTTCGTGGTTGATGGAACAAGCTGATCCGAGGCGCTTATTTGCGAGGGGGCTTGCGGTGGTCGCTCGGACGCGGCCAGCAGCGCGTCGTGCCATTCGGTGACGGTCGCATCAAAGGCCAGCAGCGTGGCGTGGGGGACGTCGCGCAACCGATCCGCCAGTGCGCCAATATTTGACGCCACAATCGGCAGTCCGCTGGCCAGTGCAGTGGACAGCGTGAAGCAAAAAGTTTCAGGTACTTGCGACGGCAGCCAGATCACATCCGGCCGCTCGGCGGCAATTAGTTTCGGCAAGTCATCCACGGCGTATGAGCCGCTAGCGGTCAGCGTAGGCGGCAATGGCTCAGCGGCATGGCCGATCAGTCGCAGCAGCAACGGTGAACGCGAAGCTTCGGCGTAAGCCGCAACGGATAAGGCGACCGCCAGTCCCTTTGCATTTGACAAGGTACCGAGCAGCGCAATCTTCACCACCTGCGGCGGCAGCGCGGTATTCTCCGGATGCGCCAAGCAAGTCACGTCAAGCGATGGCAAGTAACGCTTGATTTTTTGCACGACACTGGCGTTGGGCGCAAACACCCGGTCAGCGCGGCCCAGCACGCGGGCAAACGCCTGTCGCCAGTGGCGAATGTCGAGTTGCCAGCGGTGCGGGCGAAGTTGTATGCATTGATTGCAGGCCGCTTCATCGGGCTCGCCGCAGTAGCGACCTTCGCGGTCAACTAGCTGATATTGCGGACAAACGCTGGTGTAGTCGTGCAGGGTGCAATCGAGCGGAATTGCAAGTGCCAAATCAATATCGAGGATCGCCAGCGGCAGGCCTTCAACATGGTGCAGATGCACGCGCGAAAACTGCAGCGCCTTGAGCGCATCCAGCAGCTCGTCCCACTGTGTGCTGAGCACGCGAAATCGCTGCTGCCCGACCAGTTCGATCTCGACGCTATGGTCATCACAAGGGCGCAAAATCATGACCCGCGCGCGGTGCGAGCTCAGCTCTGCAAGAGTTGTCACGTGCTGCGCTACGCCGCCGCCCCAAGCATGCGTGACCAACAGCAATCGCGGCAGGCCCGCTGCCGCAAAAGCGCCCAGCAGGCTCGGAATTAACTCGGCGTCGAGGCTCAATGCGAACCGGTGAGCTTCTTTGCCCAGCGGACGAGAGTGGCGTCGCGCAGCGGCGCAGGCGCGGAGGTCTCGGCAGGCGCCGTCACCAACACGTGGGGAAGGCTTGCGCGAGCTGCGGCATCGGCCTTTAATGCCTTGATCTCCGCTTGCATGGCGGCGTTGTCGCGATAGGTACGCGACCATTCGGAGTACACCGAAAGCTCACGATCAGTGACCAAGCTTAATTGCGATTCAACGGCTGCAAGGCGGGTGGCCTCGCGCGCGCAAAACACTAAAAAATAAACTTCCGCCGGAAAGCCAGATTCGCCGTCCGCGGTGAGCGCGACTGCACTATTGGCTACCGCATCCACCGGCCACACCATCGAGTGAAACGCGGCTCGTTGTGCAAACCACTGCTGCGCCGGAAAAAACGGATCGAGCAGTGTTTTCAGCTCCGCACGATCCAGCTCTTTGACGTGAAATTCGTTTTTGTAACCGGTGCGGTCACTGTATTCCACCCGATTGGGCGAAGATATGATGAACATGCCACCCGGCGCGAGCAGCCGATCCACTTCGCGCAAAAACGCTTCATGTTCCATGATGTGTTCGATGGTCTCGAACGACACGATGACATCGAAGCTGGCATCAGGCTGTGGAATTTGAATGCAGCTGGCGGCAATGTATTTAAGGTTGGCAGCGGGGTAGCGCGAGGCCGCATGCAGCACGGCATCGGCGGACAGATCAACGCCGACCACAGCGGCCGCATCGCGTGCCAACAAATGCGAGCCGTAACCTTCGCCACTGGCCACATCGAGCACCCGCAGGCCGCGCACATATTGCTGCGCGATCAGGTAGCGATGCCAATGCTCGTAGACCATTTCGCCCGCGCATTCAGGCAGGAATCGCTCGCCAGTAAAAGTAAGGCTCATGCGGAGTCGTCCGTTCGATAATTCTTTGAAAAGAGGTCAGCCAGACGGCGCCGATCCTGCTTGGTGGGGCGACCGCGCATCACCGGTTGTCCGCCCTGACTGTCGGACGCTGCACGCGTAGCGAGTCGCTCAAGGCGCGCCGCAATGCTGGCGTCTGTTTCTTTAAAAAGGAGCGCCGCTTCAGTGGCCGAGCCGCGTCGATCAGAAACCGATGTAACGGTGATTTCCTGTACGTTGTCGCCGCGTTGGATCGATAAACCATCGCCCACTTTCACCGCTAACGCAGGTTTCACGCGGTCGCCCGAAACCGAACCCACGCTTGCCTTCCGTACATGGCCGGCGTCCACCGCATCGGTGGCGAGCGAGCGCGTTTTGTAGAAGCGCGCCGCCCACAGCCATTTGTCAATACGGACCGAGGCGGCATTAACCATACGCTACTGAATGGTCCTTGGGCCCACTGGATAGGCCGCTTGAACGCCGTGAAACAACTCAGAGAATTGCAGCGCATTGACCTCGTAGGCCTTGCTGCAAAACTCGCAGCGTGTCTCGATCTTGCCGTTCTCGGTGATGAGCGGTTTAAGTTCTTCTTCACCCACCAGCTTCAGCGCGTTGAGCACCCGTTCGATGTTGCAAGAGCAGGCAAAGCCAGCGGGCTGGGCGGGATGCACTTTAACGTCGTGCCCGGCAAAAGCAAACTGCAACCATTCGTTGTACGGAAAGGGCATGAAATGCTCAGCAAAAATGGCGTCCGCCTGCGCGGTGACCGCTTGCCAGGCAAGCGTGGCATCCTCTTCCGCGCGCTCGGGCAAACGCTCCAAAAGCATCGCCTCCATCACGTCACCGTCGGCACGCAACCACATGCGCGTTTGCGTTTGCTGCGAATTGCTTAGATAGTCTTCAAGCAGGGATGCAATGCTGCCCTCGCCAGCATCGCCAGCATCGCCAGCATCGCCAGCATCGGCAGCAGTTGGGTCGCTAACGCTCGGCAGCCCGACAATGCCTTGATACATCTGACGGTTGGTTGGCGCAATGGTGAGCACAAAACGGCCCTTGCCATCGGGCGCGACGAGTGTTGCGATTCCGGCATTTGCTGGCAACACCGCGTGCTCGCGAATGCTGGCGTAAACACGAAACGTCAACGCGTCGGTCGCCTCCACGCACAACAACGGCACGTCGCCCGTGCCTTGCGCTTGCAGAATGACCTGAGCGCTTTGCTTAAGGTTACTTGCCAACAGCACTGCGGCACCAGCAAGCTGCTTCAACAAAGACACCACCGCGGGTGGGTAATCGTGATGTTGCAGGGCGTCGGTCAGACTTTGCTCCAGGCGCACGACCACGCCGCGAGCCGGTGCGGTGTCAAGCCAGAAACGCGTGAGCTGGTCGTAGCCAGCGGTAGTTTTGTCCATACTTCAGGTTCGCAATAGTCAGGCGGGACGCGGGTTCATGGCAATGGTGATCACCTGCATCGGCAATGATGAGTTTTTGT
Source organism: Burkholderiales bacterium (assembly GCA_014378555.1). GTDB lineage: Bacteria > Pseudomonadota > Gammaproteobacteria > Burkholderiales > Casimicrobiaceae > Casimicrobium. The sequence goes on from JACMNN010000012.1 coordinate 12,758, forward strand.
CAAACGTTGCACCGCTATCAACGCCCACTCGGGCAATGGCCTCTGCGTCATCGAGTGTGTCGTACAACGCATTCATCGCGCCCAATGCATATTCGCGACCCGATCC